>CAYTSP010000125.1:0-5242 GCA_964440505.1 uncultured Nitrospinaceae bacterium | reverse complement strand
GACATATGTAACCGCATGTAATCGAGAGACGAGACAGAGGACTCACTCCCCCCTTGAGGGTCGGGCTCCCCGAGGGGGGAGCCCGACGATGAAGCCGAGCGGTTTTTGCGAAGGCTGAATCGGTGGGGGGACATGCCACAGAAAAAAGCTCCCCCCACCAGCGCGACTTCGGGCTTCGCCCTCGTCTTGCTGACTCCCCCTCAAGGGGGGAGTGAGTCCTCTGTCTCGTCTCTCGATTACATGCGGTTACATATGTCGAATCACGCAAACAGGTTTTTTTCAACAACCCCCTACGGAATACCGCGTTCGAAACGAGGCGTAGTGACAGGCCCCTGTGCCTGTCAAAGGTCGCGACCTGTCCGAGGCTCCTCGCGGGAGATTTTGAGCGGGAATTTGGAGTGCGTTTCGCCCAGACGGCACTCTTTTCAAACCATATCCGAGCCTGCCGGCTTGCCTGCCTTCATCCCGCCCGTTGTTCCGCCTCCGGCCCTGGGCTAATCTGCCGGGGAAGCAATTGTCCGAGGCCGTCGAACCAAAGGTGGAATGCCGAAAGCATTACAACGTGCGCCCCGAAGGGAGCGCATCCTGGGCCTGGCGCAATCTGCGAGCCGGGCGGTGCGCCTGAAACCGGGAGCAACCGGAGGAACGTACAATGCGGAGCAGAAGAAACCGGCTTTCACTTCTCGT
Organism: uncultured Nitrospinaceae bacterium; assembly: GCA_964440505.1. Lineage (GTDB taxonomy): Bacteria > UBA8248 > UBA8248 > UBA8248 > UBA8248 > Bin107. The sequence continues at coordinate 4,555 of CAYTSP010000125.1, read as the reverse complement.
AGCAGTCGTGTCGTTCCTGGCGATGCTGTCCGGTTGCGGAGGCGGCGGGTCGGTGGTCGATCCGGCGCCCACGCCGCCCATGGACGATTCTGTGATTCCGGGGACGAATGAAATCGAAGACGTTTTGAGCGGCTTGCGGAGCGGTTCGAAATCTCCCGCGTTGGCTCGGTTTGGCGCTGATCCTCCTCCTCCCGGCGCCGTAACGTGTGCGGCGCTGTTATTGGGATGTGAAGGAGGGCTCGGGCCGGTTCACCACAGGGCGGTCGGCGAGTTTGATTTTTCCGGCTTTCTTTTCATTGAACGTCGCCGCGGTGTGTCTTTGGCGGAAAGGAGGCGGGTTTCAGGAGGAGGAGGCGATACCACCAGCTACCGCGCCTTGGCCGGCTGGGCTGACCATAGTTTTTTCCTTATCAAGACTCCTGGAATCGAGGTTGCGTCTGAAGAAAACCGGGTTTCCGCAAATTACTATGGCGCCTATTCGATAGGAAATGCGATAGATTCAAATCCGGATGTTTTGGCCGGCGGCGCCGCGGCGTGGTCCGGGGTCATGGTTGGTATCCGCATTGCTGACCCGGGTGGTTTCGTCAAGGGCGATGCCGAAATAACGGTTTCCAATCCGCAAGGAAATTCTACTCTGATCGTAGATGTTGAATTCAGCAATATGAAAGACGAACAAGCGGGTGTTCATTTCGATGATGTTTCCTGGAAAGGGCTGGCGCTCAAAGATGGATCGTTCGGAGTCGTTCCTGTCAGCGACGGCGAGGCGGATGCCAGCCGGCATCCTGCGAGGAGAGGCATTTCCGGCCGGTTCTACGGCCCGAACCACGAGGAAGTGGGCGGCCTGTTCAGTTTCAGAACGTCTGATGCTGAAAACGACAGGGTCGGTGGAGATATTCACGACGTTTCCGGCGTATTTGGCGCCAGGCGCGACTAGGCCGGCCGTTCCGTGAAGGTGAAGGTATTTTGTTGCCCAGTCGCTATTCCGCTTTTCGCGCAGGGAGTTGGAACGAAGGCAATAAGAAAATAACCAAAATCTGACGAAGAACGTCATAGTAGGAGCGGCTCGCGAGCCGCCTGCGCTCCCTCGATACGCCCCGGCTCTCCCTTCAGTCGAGCCGGGCCTACTCGGGATGAGGGTATTTTGCATTCCTCACCCTGGGTAGCGCCGAGGTTCTTGGATCCTTCTCCCTCACCCTGAATAGCCGCGAAGCGGCGTATCGAAGGGGCCTGCCCCGCGCCTGCCCGAGGACCGATGTGTCTGCCCTTGCGTCGTTCGCTTGTCAACGTACTTGTAGGGGCGGTTCGCGAACCGCCCCTACGGATGAGTCACGACCGGCGAACAGGAAAAACCACTCCCGCCAGTTTTCGAAGTTTTTCCTCGAGGGAGCATTGGTCCCCTAAATCCCGCCTTCATGCCCCGCCGGGCGTTGCTTCCCCGCGAAAATTCCCGTATCCACTTGAACCAGAGCATGAAGAGGTTTGCGCAAAGCGAGGAGTATGAACGTGTATATCCTGGGGGTGGAGACGAGTTGCGACGAGACGGCGGCGGCCGTCCTCGAGTTCGGGGATGAAAACGCCCCCCGGGTGCTTTCCAACGTCGTGGCTTCCCAGCACGAGATTCATGCGCGCTACGGCGGCGTGGTCCCCGAACTCGCGGCGCGCCGCCACGTGGAGATGATAGCGCCCGTGCTGGAGGCGGCTTTGGAGGAGGCTGCGATTTCCACGAAAGAGATTGACGCCGTGGCCGTCACGCGCGGCCCCGGCCTGGTGGTGGCCCTGCTGGTGGGCCTGTCCGCGGCGAAGGGACTGGCCTGGAGCCTGGGCGTTCCGCTTATCGGGGTGCATCACCTGGACGGGCACGTACACTCGCTGTTCCTGCCCACGGAAGAGGGGAGCGCCGCGCCGCCCCCGTTCCCGCATCTGGGGTTCGTGGTCTCGGGCGGGCATACGGATTTCTACCGCGTGAACGGACACGCCGAAGTAACGCACCTGGGCGGCACGCTGGATGACGCCCTGGGCGAGGCCTACGACAAGGTGGCGGCCATCATGGGGCTGGGCTATCCGGGCGGCCCCATCGTCGATCGCCTGCATGCGAAGTTTCTCGAAGCGAACGGGAGCGGTGCCGCTCCGGTCGGATTCCCCCGGCCGTTTCTTGAGGACAGGCCTTACGCTTTCAGCTTTAGTGGGTTGAAAACGGCTGTGTTAAACTACCAGAAAGAAAGAGGGCTGTACCTGAGCGACAGGAACCTTCCCCCCTGGGCGCGTCCCCAGGAAGTGCCCGAAGAGGTGGCGTGCGCCGTGGCCGCAGGCTTTCAGGAAGCGGCGGTGGAGGTTCTCGTGGAGAAGGTGAGCGGGGTGGTTCGCCGCGAAAAGCTGCCCGCCGTCTCCGTGAGCGGGGGCGTGGCCGCGAATTCCTATCTGCGCGTGCGTCTGGGCGAGCGGGCGGAGCAAGAGGGGTGGTCGCTCCATTTCCCCGCGCGCAAATACTGTACGGACAACGCCGCGATGATCGCCTGCGCGGGCGGCTTCAGGCTGAGAGAACGCGGGCGCGGGAATTTCATGGATTTTACCGGTATGGATGCGGACCCTTCCTGGGAACTGGGAGAGGCGTCGAATGAATAGCGGTTTCGGGAGGATGACCTGATGCGCCCTGAAGAAGCGGGTCCCTGTGTATTGGAGGCGCCGCTGGATGCCGTTCCGCCCCCGCCTGCGGGTTTCGATGCGCCCCTGGACATCGGCGGAGTGAGGCTCGAGAACCGCCTCGTCATGGCGCCCATGGCGGGGTATACGAACCTGCCCTTCCGCACGCTGGTCAAGGCGCACGGCGCAGGCATGGTGGCCACCGAGATGGTGAGCAGCCAGGCCCTCGTGCGGCGGCACCAGAAAACCTACGACCTGATGCGAAACGACGCGGCGGAAAAGCCGGTCTCCATCCAGCTTTTCGGCGCGGACCCCGCCCAGATGGGCGAGGCGGCGGCCATGGTGGAGGAGGCGGGCGCCGATATCGTGGATCTCAACTGCGGATGCCCCGTCAAGAAGATAACGAAAAACCAGGCGGGCTCTTCCCTGCTGAGATACCCCGAACGGGCATATGAAATCGTCTCGGCCATGGTTCGCGCGGTGCGGATTCCGGTGACGGTGAAGATGCGCACCGGCTGGGACACCGTCGAGAAGAGTTCGGCGGAAGTCTTCGCCAGGGCGGTGGAGGATGCGGGCGCCAGGGCCATCACCGTGCACGGCAGGACGCGGCAGGCCATGTTCAGCGGCGCGGTGGATCTGGACGCCATCGCGCGGGTGAAGCGCGCGGTCAGGGTGCCCGTTCTGGGAAACGGCAGCATCCTGAGTCCACAGGACGCCATCGCCATGATTCGCCGCACCGGCGTGGACGCCCTGATGATCGGGCGGGGCGCGGTCGGCAATCCGTGGATTTTCTCGCGCCTGCTCCACTGGCTCAAAACGGGAGAGCTGCCCGCACCACCCGGTCTCGCCGAGAAGAAGAAGGTGGCGCTTCGCCACTTGTGCTTGCTGCGGGAGGTTTTGGGCGAGCGGCTCGCCGCCTTCCACTCCCGGAAGCATCTGCCCGCCTACACGAAGGGCCTTCGGGGAGGGTCGGCGATGCGCGAGAAGGTGAACCGGATGGAGGATATGGACGCTGTCCTCCGCGAGGTGGAGGCTTTCTTCGATAACCTGGCCTTGCACGCTCGTATGATGAGGACAGGGGAGAGCGCCCATGCGGCTTGAGGGCAGGCGGGCGTTCATTACCGGCGGAGGTCGTGGCATCGGGCGGGCCATCGCGCTCAAGTTCGCAAGCGAGGGCGCGGACGTCGCCGTCGCCGCGAGAACGCGCGCCGAAATCGACGTGGTCGCCGGGGAGGCAAGGGAAAAGGGGAGGCGATCTTTGGCGATTCCCTGCGACGTGGGCGATTCCCGGGCGGTGGACGAAGCCGTCCGGCTCGCAAGCCGGGAACTGGGCGGGGTGGACATCCTGGTCGCCAACGCGGGCGCGCTCATCCATGCGCCGCTGGGAGAGACAACGAATGATATTTGGGATGAAATGATGCGCGTGAACTTAAACGGCGCCTTCTACGCCTTTCGCGCGGCGATCTCAGGCATGAGCGAGCGCGGCTGGGGCCGCCTCATCGCGATCAGCTCGGTCTCGGGCAAAATCGGCGGAGCGAACCGCAGCGCCTACCACGCGGCGAAACACGGGCTTCTGGGCCTGGTGCGCTCGGTGGCGCTCGAAGTTGCGGGGGCGGGCGTCACCGCGAACGCGATTTGCCCCGGTTTCGTGGAAACGGGAATGGTCGCCACCTTCCGGGAAGGTCTCGCCCGTAATGCGGAGGAGGGCGAGGCGGCGATGAATCGTTACAGGGAAGACATACCGATGGGCCGCTTCCTGGCGCCCGAGGAGATCGCCGCGATGGCGCTTTACCTCGCGAGCGAGGAGGCCGCCGGCATCACCGGGCAGGCCTACACCATCTCGTGCGGCGCGATACAGATTTGAGGCTAACCCCGGCTATGGGGTTGTTGAAAAACCCGCCCCACTCGTTATTCC
>CAYTSP010000124.1:0-14148 GCA_964440505.1 uncultured Nitrospinaceae bacterium | reverse complement strand
CCAGCTCGCCATGAGCGCCGAGAAGCGATGGAGGCCGCTACGCGGTCTGCGTCATATGGCGGACGTGATTACCGACGTGAGGTTCGTCAACGGGGTGAACGAGAAAGAAACCGGCAGGGAGGCCGCCGAACTCAGGACGGCCATACACAACATTTGACAGTAACTCCCGAGGAGGGGCTGTCACTACAAGTGGCATTTCAACTGTTCGGCGAGAAACATCTCGATTGCAGGAGCGGTTCGCGAACCGCCCCTACGAACTCATTCTTCCATTCGTCAAGGGACGCATACGCGGGGTTGTTGAAAAAGTCCGTCTGCGACCCCCGCAAACTGCCAACGCCTCTTTCCTCACCCTGAGTAGCGGCGAAGCCGCGTATCGAAGGGCGAGGGGCGTCGAACGCCTCGCACCAGGGCGAGATAACATCCTTCGATACGGCGCTTACGCGCCTACTCAGGATGAGGAAGGTGGGGGAACGGCGGATCCTGTCCTGAGCCTGTCGAAGGGCCGCTATTCAGGATGAAGCAGAGAGGGGTTTTTCAACAACCCCATATGCGATCCCTGCCCTTGTGAACCGGCTGCGAAATTCCGTTTGCGTTACGGAGCCTTCCCCAATGAAAGCAGGGAGGCGAGGCCATCCGCCTCGCTGAGCCGCCGCGCAAATCTTCATACCGCCCGACGCGCATCTTCCCGCAATTGCCATCACGGGACTCGAGGAGAACTCCTGTAGAATGGCGAAGCGGCCGGACCGGTTCGACGAACCCGAATTTCTGTAAATACCGCTAAAATTCGCTAAATTCACGGGGTTTTTCGATAATTTTCCGGCAAATTTTCGAGGGGGAATGCGGGGATTTGCGGGGTTGGAATCCGCGCAAATGCGGGCAGATGCGCGCTCTAAAGCCGGTTCCGACGGCCGGATTCGGCCGCGGAATCCGGGCGCAGGAGAATTCTGCCACGGCCCGCGCTCCACTCGATGACGGCAAATGCGCGAATTTGCGGGCAGTTGCGGGGGTGAAATTCACCCGGGCGCGTTTCGCATGGGCGCAAGCGCCTGATTCAAGGGGGTTTTCCCGGGAGAGCCGGACATCGCGCGGCGCTTTAACAATGAATCGCAAGTAATTGATATTTAATTCGTTTTTCCCGTAACAGGCATATTGATGGAACCCAGCAGCGCGTGCACCGCGCCGCTCAGGGGCGTGGGGATTCCGTGCCTGGCGCCGATGCGAACGACCGCCCCCGTCATGACGTCCGCCTCGATGCGGCGCCCGGCGCGCCTGTCGACGAGCATGGAGGTGGTGGCTTCGGGGTCTGCATCCTTCAAGCGCTCGATGGTTCGCTCGGCGACGTCATCGGCCAGTTCCGCGCCCTCCGCCCTGCCCACCAAGGCGCATTCACGCACGAGCCCGCGGCAGAGTTCGGCGATTTCCGGCTCATGCAGCACGCCCCTGCCCTTGTCGGTCAGCGCGGTGGCGGGGCCCGCGCCTATGTTGTTGCACAACTTCGCCCAGGAGGCAGTCGTGAAATCGGAAGCCGGCTTCACCGGAATGTCCGTTCCCTCATAGAGCGACGCGAGAAATCGCGCGCCCCGGCCGTCTTCAGGAACGAGCGCGGCGCCTCCCTGCTGCGCCACGTGGCCGGGAGCCCGCCTGTCCGCCGGACAATTCACCACGACCGGAACGACCTCGGCTCCTCGCACGTACGGCTCTACTCGCTCTCTGTGCTCCACGCCATTCTGCAACACGGCGATGATGGTATCGCCGCCCACGAGAGCCTCCAGCCAACCCGCTACATCGGGCACCTGATGCCCCTTCACCGCCAGGAGAACACAGTCGACAGGCTCTACCTCCGAGGGAGTTGTGGCGCACTTCACCGATGATTCGATGACGGTATCGGGTGTCTCCACCACGAGTTTATCCATGGACTTTCGCACACACAGCGTCACATCGTGCCTGCGCGAACGACACAACCGGACCCCGAAAACGCTCCCGATGGCGCCGACCCCCAACACGGCTAATTTGCTCATCCGTCATGCTCCAGTAATTTCATGCCAAAATCAGTGGCTTTCCATGACGCCATTGACACCAAAACGCACACGACACCGGCCAGAGAATCCCAGCCCGAGGTATGCCCAAGCTTATCCAGCGCGCGCAAAGCGGAACTCAAACGCGCCTTATCCGCCATTCCCATCGCCGAAATCGTTTCATGCAGGGCTTTCGCTCCCTGCCCCCTGGCCGCGCACTCCAAATGCGCGCGACTGATTTTATTCGTCCGATATTCGGCCTGATTCAGGATGACACCTGATATTTCTCCTGAAATTTCAAAATGCCCCAGAGCGCGCAACGCTATCATCACACCGCACCAAAAATCATCTCCTGACGGCGTGAGTCCCGGACCAAGGCCGACCAGCCGGTGAGCCATGACGGGAAAATCCAGATTTTCCCCTTGATTCAGAGAGTGCGAAAGCCAATGCCGGAAGCTCGATATTCCATTCCAGGAGATTGTACCGAATGCATCCTTATTTGAGATTTCCTCACCACTCGCAATGTGTGCAATGAGCGGGGCCAAACCCTCCCGAGGGCCCGTTTCGGCTAACCATTGAACGAGAACCGGGAGATTTTCAAGAAAATACTCCAAATCCCAGCCAACAGGGAGTGGCTCCGGTTCCCATTCTTCTGAGCGGGAAGTGTCGATTATCACCCTGGAACCTAGATGAATAGAGCTCTTTTGCACTCTGGCAGAACTTCCGGCGCTTACGATTTCTGTGAAATCTTCATCATCGCAAAATTCACAAACCGCATTCAGGGGACCCGGCCCGATACCCCGTTCTCCGATACACACGATCCGCCCAAATGTATTTTCCACATACAAACTTCTGCGGAACACACCGATGACCTCTGCTTCAACCGATGAAACAAGAAATTCTTTGGCGAATTCGCCGACAAGAACCACTCGGGAGATTTTCTTCATAAGGCAAACCTGCATCATGAAACAACAATTTCAGATCACAAAGAAAATCCCCTCACCCAACAAAGAGTGAGGGGGTATGAAATGCGCAATGCTTATCCGCAGCCAGGACCCCTGACCTCTCTCGCCGCTACGCCAGACGGAACGAGCGTCTCGGCAAAATTCGGGTCCGATTCCTGTTTTTCAATCAGTTCCGTTATTTGTGAGAGCAGCAACTCACGTTTCATCAACCCCAGACGGTATATGCCCAACGGATTAACAAGTTTCATATAGTAATGATTTCCAGCGTCATATTCCGTAGAGCACGCAGAAGGTTTTTGGGCGATGGAAAGAGGTCCCCCAAAAACATCCGCAAATCGGGACAGGATTTCCTCATGATGTAAATCCGCCGGTATTTCAGGAAATCTGACTAAGAGTTCTTGGATAGTCATCGTCACAACTCCTTCATCAGCTGATCATTCAAATGGAACAACTCACTCATTTTAGCAGATATCGAGTAGCACGGCTCCCTGCGTTCTCATGTTGCGACACCAAAACGAATGAGTCTCAAGACAGCGTATTCGAATTACATCTCCCGGATAAACCGCGCAGCATAACTTCTTATATCTTTCCCGTTTAGAACATGGAATCGACGTATGCGGGCGATCGTTTCTCCAGAAAATCGACCAATAGGAATGTGAATCAGATGCTTTTTATACAATCGCGCAATCTGCCGCCAGCGTGTATTTGGAGGGTGCGGACTCACCAGGGCGATGAATCGCTCTTTCGAATGAAAACATGCTCCTGCAATCAATCGCTCTTCCAGTGTCTGTGTGTAGTGAAAGTGCGAATCCCGCCAGACATCCTCGATGTATCGAGGAGGAAAAACAAAAAATGCCCCACCATACTGAGATTCCGCGACTCCCGGCCCCACCAAATTATTCTCAAACGGAGTCGCATACATGCAAAGAGTTGATTCTTCATCATGTTCCGCATACCACATCGTACGCCAGGAGTACTTTCCGGCATCGGCGGGCGTGTCGAACAAAAAAACGACGACCTCCAGGTTCCCTCGCGCAGGGGGAATTTCTTTTACATAAAGGTCGCCCGTATGCCAGTTGCGAAGCGTTTCCCTGATGTCAAGCCCATCTTTTATCGATGTCGTGAATTTCTCGGTACGCGCCAAATCCTCTCCCAATAGCGCCTTGGCTTGCTCGCGCACATGGGTATGAAAACTCTCTATCGCATCATCTTCCGGCGGCCAGGAACACATGCCAAAAGGATTCCACCTCTGGGCCCAATTCTTACTTTCAAACGGGGTGGGCTTGGGTTTGAGGGAAATACTCCTCCAAGTGACGGCTGAACCGCCCAACCGACACTTAATCGTTCCGACATCTCCATCAGGGAATGCCGCACGGCCCACACCTATATGAACAAGAGCATCTTCATTTGATGAAGTATCTTCTAGCTGATACGGATATTTCCTTGCCGTCTCCAACAAAGAGAGGGCAAAAGCATCTCCTGCGGTTTGCTTCGCAGCAAGGGCGAGGGTGAACAAATCCGGCGTCAATCTTCTTCCCTGAAGCGTCAAATTCCGGACATATTGCAAGAAAATCTGGAGTCTTTGAGGTGTTACCCAGTTTTGCACGGGTCGATGTTCTTGGAGCCAGGCCGTTCTCGCCTCCAAGAGGAGTTCCTTGACACCGTCGATAGAAAGATTGGAGTCCCCCATGAATCCTTCGCGTTTTTTTTCGTATAAATACGTCAGATAGGGAAACTCCCCCAAGAAAAAAGCCAGTGTATCTTCCGATACCCCATACCTTTGAGGTGGGTTGAGTGAGACACCTGAATGGGATTCAAACAATTTTTTATCATCAGATGGCCCTTCTCGACAGGCGGAGCGAATCCAGGGCCAATCCATCGCGGAACATACGAAAACGATTCGCCTATATCTGGCCTCGAGTTCCAGCAGGGCGTTGCCCATCCAGCGAATTCTCGCAGCACGCTGTGTCGAAGGAGAAGGTTTAGGAGCTACCATCAAAAGAGAAGCTGCAAAAGCCTCCATCGGTACTTTTTTTAGCGCATACGGATCTGGTAGCGCATGAACATCCTGATGGAAACGCTCTACTTCCATATCTATAAAAACCCTGGGTACGCGCTCTCCCATCGCGACTCTCAAAGCGGAAATCACGGGTTGGCAAGGGTCGATGGGCACATAATTATAAGCAGACAAATTGGATTCATCCGCCAACGGATCTTCTTCAGCTCCAAAATCATCTTCCGCCTCGGGGAATGCATCCCATGACTCATCAAACCCTGCTTCATCACTTCTGAGATATGATTGAGTATCCTCATTCATTGATACGATGGAGACATATGGGAGGTCATCCACACCTGCTTCTACTTCATCCTGAAATGACGGAGGAAGGGGAATCGCAATGCAATCGGGTTCAAGCATCAAAATCCTGTCGCGCACTTCGACAGCAAAGTCTCCCGACCCGTGGATGACAGGAAGTACGGTGATGCGATCGGTGATGTCCAGAAAATCTCGTACGACCATGAATCAATCGTCTCGGCCAGGGTGCAAGGGGCTATCGCCGCCAAAGAAAATATCGCCGAAATCAAGTGGAGGAGGCTCATCGCCGAGAGCTTTTCGTCTTCTGTGCGCAAGACTTTTCAAATCCAATGCATCATCTCCCAACACCTTGGTGAGCGATTCTCTCCATGCTTCGTCTTGAGAGAGTGGGTGCTCCGGGTTCTGTGCGAGACGTTTCAGGGCGAATTGAAGGATGTGGATTCCATCCCGAGGAGAATATTCAAGATCCAGATCATGGGCTTCTTGCAAAAACTGCACCGTCAAGGCCAACATCTCATTGGGAGCAAACGGCAAGTGATATTTCAGAATAGCCAGTTCATCTTTCTTGTTTGGAAATTCAAGCGCGAGGGTTGGTTGGAGTCTCGACAGGATGTAATCGGGCACCTCGTATGTCGAGGCATCTTCATTCATCGTCACACAGCAGCGAAAATTCGGGTGCGCCTTTACCATAATACCCGCAACGATAGACTCCACATAACGGCGGTGATCGAGCAACGGAGCCAGCGAGGCCCAACTCTTTTCGCTCATCCGGTTGCCCTCATCAAGCACACAGACACCACCCTTCATCATCGCTGTGACAAGAGGTGATGCGTGATAGGCGATTTTCCCTGATTCCGCTAAAACGGGCGTAATCAAGAGGTCTTCCGGGCGGGTATCAGATGTGCACTGATAAATATAAAGTTCCTGGCCTCGTTCCCGCGCCGCCGCCATAGCCAGCGTCGTTTTCCCGATCCCCGGGGAACCGACAATTCTCGGAGAGAGGGAAAAGTCCTCCTCCGCAACCACCATCCAGCAGGCCTGGAGCTGGCGAAGCACTTCTATCTGGCCGATCCACTCCTGGTCGGAAACGGTGTGCCTGCTCAGATGCAGGGACACTCCTTCGATTTCTACAACTCTCGCCTCTGATTCTTCATTACCTGATGTTTTGTCGTGCAAAACCAACTCCTCATTCCAACATTCGTCTCAAAAGGTCTTGGTATTTCACCCTTGCACCCGGGGCAATCTACTAATCTGTAAAATATCCCCCGTTTACATCCAGGGCTTCTCCGGTGATATGCGCAGCTTCTTCGCTTGCAAGAAACAAAGTGGGCGGCACCAATTCCGCAGCCATCGCGAACCTCCCCATCGGGTGTTTCGCCAGCGCTTTTTTGTACAATTCCAGCCCAAACTCTCGCATCAATGGCCCGTCAATCGGTCCGGGGACCAAACAATTTACCGTCACTTTGGTTTTCGCCAGTTCGCGAGCAAGGTTAAAAGTCATGGCCAAAATACCACCTTTTGAAGCGCCATACGTGAGATTATGGCCCAGTCCCCCCGATTTTCCGGCCCCGGAGCCGAACAGGATAATCCGTCCCGCCGGAGAATCCATGAGTGCGGGCATCGCCCCTTGAATGCAAAAATAAGGCGCCAGGAGATTCACGTTCAGTGCGCGCCTCCAATCGGATTCATCAAGTAATAGTGGGGTTTTCACCAACATGTTCGCCGCCGTGTGAACGAAGATGTCGCATCCGCCAAGCCATGCAATCGCTTCTTTGATCATGGCATTTAATTCATCAAAATTTTCCATATTACAAGGTATTTTTTTCAGCATCTCCTTGGAACCTTTAATCTGACGCAGTTTTTCTGAACTTCGACCCGTTGCGACAAGCTTTGCGCCCGTATCCAGAAACCCTTGAACGAGCGCTTTTCCCACATCTCCCGTGGCGCCGGTCAGGAGCACTCTTTTGTCATGGAAATCAAACCGAAGCGTCATCCTGTTTATCCCAAAACAAGCGTAGAACTTTCAGTCAGCCCCCTCTCCTGATATATATCGGATAAGATACAATATCGACTGGAAGATAGCATTCTTGATGGGGGAATTATCTTTGCACTGCTTCAAGTACGACAAGAACACCGTGGGGAACATCCATGAATTTGTTTGATGAACTGAAAATTCGTGGTCTGATCCAAGACCACACGGACCAGACGGAAATGGTGAGCGCATTACGAAAAGGCGCGATGAGCCTTTATTGCGGCTTCGACCCCACGGCAGACAGCTTACATATCGGAAATTTGGTTCCCATTACGGGACTCATGCGATTTCAAAGCGCAGGACACCGGCCGATTGCGCTCATCGGCGGCGGCACCGGGATGATTGGAGACCCTTCGGGAAAATCAGAAGAAAGAAATCTCCTAAGCGCAGAAATTTTGGAACACAACCTCAAAGGAATCAGGGCTCAATTCGAAAGGTTCCTGGATTTTGATGCGGGTTCAAACTCCGCGTGTATGATGAACAACGGGGAATGGCTGAACGAGATCCGTCTCATCGATTTTTTCCGCGACGTAGGCAAACATTTTCCCATCGGTTATATGATGGCGAAAGAATCTGTGAAGTCACGTATCGCCGCGGAAGGAATATCATACACCGAGTTCAGCTACATGGCGCTTCAGGCGTATGATTTTCTCCACCTGTTTGAGAAAGAGAATTGCACCTTACAGATTGGCGGTTCCGATCAGTGGGGCAACATCACAGCCGGGATTGAGCTTATTCGGCGTATTCATGGAAAACCCGCGTTGGGCATGACTTTTCCCCTCATCACTACTTCCGACGGCAGAAAATTCGGTAAAACAGAAGAAGGAAATATCTGGCTGGACCCGAAGAGAACCAGCCCATACCGATTCTCACAATACTGGATTCAGACGGATGACAGGGACGTCGGGAGGTTTTTAAGATACTTTACCTTTTTACCCGTTGATGAAATTGATGAGATTGAAAAAGAGCATCTCAAGACTCCGGAGAAACGAGCAGGACAACATCTCCTGGCTAAGGAATTGACGACATTCGTACATGGTTCTGCCGCAGCGCGTAGCGCAGAGCGCGCCGCCAAAATTCTTTTTGGTGCTGGGCTCGATGATATAGAGAAAAACGATTTGCTTTCAGCGGCAGAAGAAATGCCAAAAACTCTACGTTCAAGTGCACTGCCGTTTCCGCTAATTGATATTCTGTTGGAAACCGGTCTTTCCAAGTCGAAAACTATGGCGCGAAAAGAATTAAGAAGTGGCGGTATCTATGTGAACAATCACCGCATCACGGATGAAAAAAGTGTATTGTCTGTTGATGATATATTGTTCGGTCAATACATTCTGCTTCGGAAGGGAAAAAAGAACTATCATCTGTTAGAAATTGAAAGATAAACTAATATGGAACTCAACATTCTCGCATTTCGTTATAAGAGTTGAGCAAATCCTCTTGAAAACTCAGAGACATCTTTTGTTGTTGAAAATAAACTTGCACATCATACGGTGTTCCGGCTCTGCCGAAGCTACTCTTCAAACATGAATGAGCGAAGAAGTGTCATCCAGGTCGAGTATCATGACCTGCCTCCCGAGTTTCACCAGTGGAAATGGCGAATTCTCATCGCTTTTTGCGTTTTCTATGCCTTCAACTATCTGGGCAGATTCAACTTCAGTCTGGTGCAATACGCTGTCATACAAGATCTGGGCATCACACGAGTAGATACCGGATGGATAAATTCATGGATGTTTTGGGGATTCGCTTTCGGCGATTTGGTTTTCGGTAGAATCGCTGAAAAAATAGGCTACAAAAACACCATACTTTTCGCCGCCATCACTACATCTTTCTTCAACTACATCGCGAGTTTTGGAAATTCCATTTCCACGCTCGCCATACCCTGGGCGGTGGTCGGTTTTGTGAACGCAGCCACTTGGGGCCCCGGACTTGGCCTGGTGGCGCAATGGTGGCCCAGACGCGAGAGGGGGCAAGCGATTGGGCTCGTGGGAACAGCCGCCGGTATAGCGCTCCTCATCGTTTGGGCAGTCGTACCCTGGACGGCGGCGCAATATGGCTGGCGAGCCGCGATTCGCTACCCTCCTTTGATCATTGCCGTTTTGGGAATTGTTTTTTATTTCATCGTCAAAGACAAACCCTCTGAACTAAACCTCCCCGAGTATATAGAGTCAGATGACGTATCCCGCGAAGCAGAAGCAGCAGGCAGCGAGAGTGAACATGGACTAAAGGCGTATTTTCACTTAATGACCAATCTGCGCTTCTTTTTGGCGTGCCACGTAAAAGGACTGGACAACGTGGTTCGGTATGGTGTCGTCTCATGGGCGCCTTTGTATTACGCTCAAGTCGGTGGTTTCAACCTGAAAGAAATGGGATTGCTTACCTTCGCCTACCCCCTGGGGTATTTGTTCGGACCCATCTTCGGTGGAATCATTTCTGATCGATTCTTCAAGAGTAACCGCTCCATCGTCATCATACTTGCCGCCGTTCTAAGCGCCGCCGCGATGATGGGAATCGCCTATGCGCCCGCCAATAACATTCCCCTCGCCGTTATTTTGCTCATTGTCGGTGGGTTTTGCGTCAACATGTCCACTGTGCAAGCGCTGGGGGTAGACTTGGCCGGCAGACGGCTGGCGGGAACAGCGGCGGGCGTGTTGGATGCCCATGGGTATATTTATGGCGCGTTGCAAGCCATATTCTTTGGATGGCTATCTCTAGCTATTTCTAATGGGTGGTTCTGGGTGTTCACAACCATGGCGGCCAGTAGACTCATTGCGGTATTACTCGTCTGGAGGGTGCGGGCATAAAACAGGCTATTTTCCTCACAAAAGTTGAGAGGTCAGCTTTTTCAAGCTTAACCATCATTTCTCAATAGCCCGTTTTATGCCTTTCAATATTTCCAACCGAATCCGGTTTTCGTCATTGGTAAATTTTTGTTCAAGAAATGAAAGCAGGTGCTGAACCCAAATTGCCCGGTGTTCTTGTGACATCACCAAATACAAAGATGCTCCGAAGCGCCAATTCTTGTCCGTTCCCCGGACGATGATGTCAAGTCGAACATCATCCTGCTTCGCCAAATACAACGCCGCCAAAAGATCTTGCCCATTCTCCAGACGGAACGGAAAAGATTGTTCCGTTCCATCTCCGAATCGAAGATTCAAACCCAGCTTACTCGAATCGGCCCCTTCCGGGGGATCAAAAACGACCGAAAGCAATTCAGGGGAGGCGGAAGCATCAACGCCAACCACGATATAGGTTTCACCACCTACAGTGAATCTCGCTGATGAGAGAATACCGCCTTCTTGATGTCTTTCGCTTAAAAATTCTATTAACCAATCGGGCAATCTCTCCCGTCCGGGATAAGCTGTGGGTGTTTGTCCTTCATTCAACAATTGGAGTTTGTTTGCCCAAGCGAGCAAAGAAACCAGCAATGGCGGCGTGGGACGCAGGATTTCCGACTCCCAAGGCGTAATTCCGGCCATGACACCATCAAGACTCCCTATCAATCCAGCCTGCAAATTCTGCCATGTCGTTTTTTGTTCAGTCTCCCCTCCAGATTCAATCGAAATTCTCAGCCCCTCTATCACCACCAACCGACTAGCCAATTCGGACAAATGATGATTTTCCTCCATCACTCCATACATTTTCCGGGCTTCGGCGACATTTTCAGCTAAAACATTATCATCAAGCCATGAATCCAAATTCACCTGCAGAGGAAGCAAACCGGTATTCGGGTCGCTGGAGCGTCTCCAAAGGCCGCGAGCGCCTTCTAAAGCAGCTATCGCGGCTTGCTCCGTATGAATCTCCCAAACATCGGAAAGTTCTTTTCGTAAGACGCCTTCACCCACGCCTTCGTCGAACATGTGCGCCAAGCGCCGGAGCAACAAACTAAAAAACGCCGATTGCGCCTTAGCCATAGAGGACAATTTCCCACGCCTCGACGTAAGGGACGTCAACATCAGGTACAAGGTGCCGACCTCCGGCTTTACACCCTGAGCGCCAAAAAGCGCCCTCAGCTTCTCGAGGCGCTGAAGCACGAATCCCAGCCCCTCACCGGCCAACAACTTCAAATGGATAAATGAGATCGGAAGAACCTGCTCAGGTAAAATAGGTTCCGCTTGGGCAGAAAAAAGCGTTTGGGTGAAATTTTGTCTGACTTGCTCGCCTACGTCTCCAAAATTATCCAGCAGGTAACGCTCACAACGCGACTCCCACCAATCGTAAAACAACCCTTGCCGCGCAGTTGGAGACACCCTCATTCGCTCTCGGACATGGATGATTGATTGTGCTCAGCTATTGAGGTCGCAGTCGCATGTGCCTTCTTCTGGAGCAAACGTCCGAGAGAAAACAAAATGACCGCGGAACCCAATATAACGAGTTGAATGGCATAGGCCGAAGGATTCGAAATGCCTATGAGCAAGGCGATGCCGCAATCCACCATGGCGAGAATCTGAAGAGCGCGCCCCAAGCCATTCATCAACCAAGTTGTCCCACGGCCGCTCTGATTCGCTCGATTCCTTCTTTTACGTTTTCCAGGGAAGTCGCGTAGGAGAAACGCACGTAATTGTCATTGCCGAATCCAGCGCCGGGCACGCCGGCGCAGTGTGCGTGTTCGAGGAGGTACAACCCCACATCCATTGAATTTTTTAATACTCCATCCGGCCCCTGACGCCCGAAAATTTCACTCACCCGGGGAAAGGCGTAAAACGCGCCCTTGGGGTTCACGACGCTCAGCCCATCGATCGAGTTGAACCCCTCGACAATCGCCTTTCTTCTCTTGTCATATTGGGCCAGCCATTCGTGGAGAAATTCGTGCGACCCCCGGAGTGCCGCTACTCCCCCGTATTGGGCAAAGGAAGTGGCGTTGCTCGTGCTCTGGCCCTGCAGCGTGTCCATTGCCTCTATGATTTCAGGCCTTGCGAGGGTATACCCCATCCGCCAGCCCGTCATCGCGTACGTTTTCGAGAACCCGTCCAGAACGAGGGTGCGCGCCTTCATCTCGTCGGAAAAACTGGCCATCGACACGTGTTCCTCGCCGTCATAGGTGATTTTCCCGTAAATTTCATCGGACATGACCATGGCGTCGGTGGATAAAACCACCTCGGCAATCGCTTCGAGTTCCTCGCGGCTGTAGACGCAGCCCGAAGGGTTGCAAGGGCTGTTGATCACCACGATTTTCGTACGAGCGGAGACGACCTCGCGCAACTGCCCGGCCGTCATTTTATGGCCGTTTTCCTCGCTCGTCTGAACCAGAACCGGTTTCGCCCCGGTCAGGGTGGCGACGGGCTCATAGGCCACCCAGATGGGTGCGGGAATGACGACCTCATCGCCCTCCTCGACAAGGACGTGCAAGGCGTTGAAGACCGATTGCTTCCCGCCCACGGTGACGATCACTTCCGTTTTAGGGTCATAACGCAGCCCCTTGTGCTCCTCCACCCAATCGCTAATCGCCTCCCTCAAGGCAGGTATGCCTCGAACCGCCGTGTATTTCGTGGCGCCGTCTCGCAGACCCTGAATGGCTCCCTCCTTGATGTGTTCGGGGGTATCGAAATCGGGCTCTCCCGCAGCGAACGAGATGACATCGATGCCCTGCGCCTTCATTTCCGCCGCTTTTGTATTCATCGCCAGCGTGGGAATGGGAGGCAACTTGCTCATTCGGGATGCAAAACGCATGAGAAACTCCAGGGTTAGAAAATGGAATCAGCTGCGGAACCGCTCGCCGAGCGCCTCTCGCACGGAGGCGGAAACGTGCTCGCTCACGTCTCCGCCGAGTGAGGCGACTTCCTTCACGAGGCTGGAACTGAGGAAACTGTACTGTTCGCTGGGCATGAGGAAAATCGTTTCGATCTCCTCGTTCAGCCTTCTGTTCATGAGCGTCATCTGCATTTCATAGTCAAAATCGCTCACGGCGCGAAGGCCGCGAATGATGGCCTGGGCATTCACATTCAAGGCGAATTCCACGAGCAGTTCACGCTCGAAGCTCGTGATCTCGAGCTGGTTCGACCCCCTGAATTCTTCCAGAAAGAAACTCTTGCGCTCCTCGAAAGTGAACAAGGGCGCTTTCGAGGGGTGAGCGGATATGGCCACGGTAACTTTCGAGAAAAGCTTCTGGCTTCTGCGTACGACGTCGAAATGCCCTTTCGTCGGCGGATCGAAAGTACCCGGATATACCGCATGACTTTCCATGAAAACGAACCTCGTCTGGAGCGAAAGGGGTTTATCCCCGTGCGAAATCCGCGTTAAAACTAGTCCTTTGGATATCTCGTGTCAACTTGAGGGATGAAAAGCTTGTTGGTGAAGCGCACGGGGCAAGTTCATATTCCGCCCTGATTCATTGTCTGGCCTAGTCTGGCTTATGTGGCTGTCCAAGAAGCCTCCCAAAAGGGGTCGTTGCCCCCCTAATCGAGACTGTTTACCGTCATTCCGGCAAAAGCCGGAATGACGATCAAGAGCGAGGAGCAAAACCACCTTTGCCCGGCGGGGACGCATCGCCTTTTTATACCCCCCTGTCAAGGGGGGGTAGGGGGGGTTGGTTCTCCCTGCTTGCCAGGGGGTAACGGCGACGCCCTCCTCGCTCGGTCGATTCCTCCCTCATCGCTCGGAACCGATCACCGCCGTCATTCCGGCGTCATTGCCGTTTCTGTTGTAGGGGTCGCATATATGCGACCCGCCCGGTTCGCGGCATGTGGGCCGCATGGTATGTCGGACATATATGTCCGACCTACACGCCAATCGGCAACCCGGCCCAAAAGGGGGTTATTCAACAATCCTTTATGGGCCGATTGAGAATTTTTCCATCAAGCGGGGAGGCGCTGTCGTCCCGTATCC
>CAYTSP010000123.1:0-4313 GCA_964440505.1 uncultured Nitrospinaceae bacterium | reverse complement strand
GTCCCCACCGGGCAGAGGGAGCTTTGCTTTTTCTTGCCCCCCTGACAAGGGGGGGTAGGGGGGGTTGCTCCTGCGGGTTCTTGCTGACCGGCGTGAGAGGAATTACGCCCCGCTTGGCTCTATACGCCGAATCATGAAATCCGGACTTTTTCAACAACCCCCTTGCCGGGCGATTGCATCGCTGCATCGAATGGCAAACGCTTTTTCGTCCCCTTTTTCTCAAAATCCATAAATTCTCATCTTTTCCTCGTCCCTATCTTGCTGTATAAAGCCGCTTTGCGGCGCGTTGGCCTGAAAACAGCCCTTTTGGACGAACGGTCCGCCGCGCGCGGGAAAACATTTCTCGGGAGTTGACGATGAATACGACCGCCTTGAGCCTCACCCTCCTCGCCGTCCTGTGCTTCGGCGTCTGGGGATTCTTCATGAAGCTGGGCCAGGAGCGCCTGGGCGCCATGCCGCACCTGATGGGAATGGGCGTCACCACCGCCGTCGTCGTCGTCATTGCCGTGGCGAGCAGGCAGTTTCCGCTCCCGCCGATGCGCGCGGACGTCATGTGGCTGCCCGTGGTCGCCACGGTGGCCACCCTGCTGGCCATGCTCTTTCTGGTGCTGGCGCTCGCGAAGGCGCAGGGCCAGACGGCGGGCGTTGTGGCGCTCTCGGCGCTTTACCCGGGCGTTACGGCGATTCTGGCGGCGATCTATCTGGGTGAGGGCTTCACGCCCGCCAAGGTGGGCGGGCTCGTCTGCGCCGCCCTGGCCGCATACCTTTTCACGCGCTAGGTGGGAACCACTGAAAGATGACCATTGAGCAATTTCACTCGCGCCTCAGGCCGGCGGGTTTGCTTTATGTGGACGTTTATCCGTATTTTCTCCCGACCGGCGGCGGCCTGGAATTTCTGCTTCTGAAGCGGCGCGCAGACGTCGCCTTGCCCGGCGTGTGGCAGCCGGTGTCGGGAAAAATAAAGGAAGGCGAGAAATTCAGCGAAGCTTTCTTGCGGCAGGCGGTCGAAAAGACCGGGCAACGCCCGATACGTGTTTTCTCCCTGGATTCGGTGAATGCGTATTTCGATGCTCATTACGACACGGTGATGCTTGTACCGAACGCAGCCTGCCGTCTGACCAATAAGGACGTTGAGATCAATTCAGATTTGCACCTCGACTACAAATGGGTGGATATGGCGGCTTTCGAGGTCATGGTGGAATTTCCAAAACAAATTGAGACAGCGAAGACAATCGCCGAGGTCGTTCTCGGTAAAGGTGGCCGGAGCCGCCACAACGAAATACCGGTGAAATGAAATGGTGGATCACACGAAACACATAGAGACGCTCAAGCCATGACCACGAAACGCGGACTTCGCATCGGCATCGACACGGGCGGCACGTTCACCGACGTGGTCGGGGTGCGCTCCGATACCGGCGAGGTCTTCACCACCAAGACGCCGACGACGCCCGCCGACTTCAGCGAGGGCCTGATCCAGGGCATCAGGAAAATCCTGTCGGAGACCAAGATCCGCCCCGCCATGGTGAACGGCGTGTTCCACGGGACGACGGTGGCGACGAACGCCATCCTGGAGCGCCGCTTCGAAGACCTGGGGTTCATCGTCACGGGCGGTTTCCGCCACCTGCTGGAAATCGGAGGCGCGAACGGCGCAGGGAGACCCAATTACGCCGCCCCGCTGCTGCAGAAGCCCCGTGACGCGCTGGTCCCTCCCGAGCGTGTCCGCGAGGCGAAGGAGAGAATCTCGGCGTCCGGCGAGGTCCTGGAGTCTCTGGGCGAACAGGACGCCCTCAAGCTCGCCAGGTGGTTCAAGGGGCAGCGAATCGGCTCCGTGGGGGTGTGCCTCCTCCACGCCTACGCCAACCCGGCGCACGAGGAATTGATTCTCGAGGCCTTCGGGCGCGAATACCCCGAATGTTTCGTGAGCATATCGAGCGAGGTGATCCCAGAACCCGGCGAGTACGAGCGCGCCATCACCACCCTGCTCGACGCGTGCATCAAGCCGCGCATCAAGGATTATATCGAGAGTGCTTCCAAAAAAATCGAGGATACGCTCGGCGGCGCGCCCTTCATGATCATGAAGAGCAACGGGGGGGTCTCCACCGCGCGCGAGATCGCCAGGCGGCCGATAGGCACCGTGCTCTCGGGCCCTGCCGCGGGCGCGCTCTCCGCAGCTTTCCTGGGAAAACTCTCGGGACACGAGCAGCTCATCACACTGGACGGGGGCGGAACCTCGACGGACATCGCCGTCATCGAGGGCGGCGAGGCCAAGCGCGCCACCCGGCACCAGCTCGATGAGTTTCACTTGAGAATGCCGATGATCGACGTGGTCACCATCGGCACCGGCGGCGGGTCGGTCGCATGGCGAAGCCCGGAGGGGCGGCTGCGCGTGGGCCCCAGGAGCGCGGGCGCGGACCCGGGCCCCATCTGCTACGGAAAAGGCGGGCAGGAACCCACCCTCACCGACGCGAACCTGCTCCTCGCCCGAAGCCCGCTCCACCTGGCGGGCGGCGAGGTAAAGCTCAACAAGGCGCTCGCCATGAAGGCGATGCGCGATCTGGCGCGCGGGTTCGACATGAACCCCCACGAGATGGCCTCGGGCGTGGTCGAGATCGCCGCCTGGAACCAGACCCACGCCGTGCGGCGCGCGACGGTGCAGCGCGGCATCTCTCCCAAGAACTTCGCCCTGATGGCCTTCGGCGGCTCGGGGCCGCTCACAGCCGGTCTGGTGGCCGAACTGCTCGAGATCGACACCGTCATCGTCCCGCCATTCGCGGGCATGACGAGCGCGTTCGGCCTCGAAGTCGTCGACCTGGTGAACGACCACGCGGCGGCGCACTATCAATCCGAAGAAAACGTCCGGCCCGAAGCCCTGGGCGACGCGTATGAGAAGCTCGAAGCCCGGGCGGCGGCGGGTCTCGAAAGCGAGGGCATCCCCGCCCACCGACGGATGATGCGGCGCACGGCCGAGATGCGCTACCAGGGAGAGGCGGCCGAGATCGAGGTGGACGTGCCCGGGGGCTACATCACCCCGCCCGTTCTGGCGGAGGCCTTCGAGCGCTTCCACACCCTCTACCAGCGGCGCTACACCTACAATCATAAAGGCAGCCGCCCGGTCGAGATCGTGCACCTGCGCGTCTCAGGGATAGGCATGACGGAGCCGCCGAACCTGCCCCTTATCCCGGCGGGCGACGACAGCCCCGAGGAGGCTTACAAGGGCGCGCGCCTCGTCTGGTTCAAGGAGCTGGGCGGGTTCCACGACACGCCGGTCTACTACCGGGAAAGGCTGCTGGAGGGCAACTACATCCCGGGGCCCGCCATCGTCGAGAGTTTCGGCAGCACGACGGCCATCTTCCCGAGACAGGAAGCCCGGGTGGACAGATACGGAAACCTCGTGATGCGCTTCCGATCGGAAGTCTTCGCACGCGACGAGCGCGCCGGCAGGCCGACGGGCGATCACGGCGTGGGAGCGGCGTGGCAATGAACGCGAACCCGATTGTGAGCGAAATCCTGGCGGGCGCGCTGCGCGCCATCGAAGAAGAGGTCGAAGACCTCCTCGCGCGCATCTGGCGGAGCCCATCGCTGCGCGACGCGGGCGATTTCTCGGTCTGCCTGTTCGACCGCTTCGGGCGCGCGCTCACCGGGCGGGTGCTCGCCACCGGCCCCGCGCCCGTCATCCGCGCCTATCCCGAGCCGGCCGAGGGCGACGTTTTCCTCCACAACGACCCCTACATGCCGCCTGCGGGCCTGGGCGAGGCCGCGGAACTCTGCCTCACCCGCCCCCTGTTCGCGGACGGCGCGCTCATCGCCTTCCTGCAGATCAGGGGCCGCCACGACGATCTGGGCGGCGCCCTGCCCGGCGGAGCGAGCGTCGGCTCGCGCGAGAGCTACCACGAGGGCGTTCTCATCCCGCCGGTGCGAATAGCACAAAACGATGAAACGATTGAGGACATCAAGACCCTGCTTCTGCGCAACAGCCGCCAGGCCCATCTGTTGGGCGACGACATCGACGCCCAACTCGGCGCGCTCCGGGTCGGCGCGGCCCGCCTCAAGGATCTGACGAGGCGATACGGGGCGGAGAACCTGACGGCGTGCTTCGCCGACCTGCTCAGAGAGTGCGAACTCGCGTTCCGCGGCCATCTCATCCCGCAGCTTCCCGAAAAAAGCTGGACGGCGCGCACCGCCGTCGAAACGGACGGCTTGAACGGCCCTCATGAACTCGCCCTCACGCTCACGCGGCGCAAGGACGCCCTGCAAATCGAGTTGAATGCGGCTCCCCAGGCGCGAGGCCCCATCAATTGTCCCCTGGAAGGAGA
>CAYTSP010000122.1:0-3524 GCA_964440505.1 uncultured Nitrospinaceae bacterium | reverse complement strand
GTCAAGGGGGGGTAGGGGGGGGTGCCTTTGCCCTCTCAGGGCTTTTTCAACAGTCCCTTGAGGGTCGATCTCCCTCGGGGAAGACCGACGGTACGATGCCTGAAAAATTTAGCGTCTTCTTATCTACCAAAACCGCCCGGCGGGTCGATCGAGCCCATAGTGATCCCGCAACGTCTTGCCTTCATATTCCGTACGGAACAGCCCGCGACGCTGAAGAATCGGAATTACCTCTTCAACAAAAGCATCCAGCATCGTGGGAAAAAGCGGCGGCATCACATTGAAACCGTCGGCGGCGCCATCCCGGAACCAGTCCTCAATCAAATCGGCGACCTGCCCGGGCGTTCCGGCAAAAGTAAAGTGGCCGCGAGCACCGGCGAAACGGGCCAGAAGCTGCCGCAAGGTCAGGCCTTCGTTGCGCACGAGATTGACGACCAATTCGGACCGGCTGCGCATGGTTTCGACACCGGAGGGTGGAGGGAAGTCGTCCGGCGTCAGCGGCCGGTCCAGCGGCAAATGCGAGAAATCATGCCCGTCGAACCGTGAAGAGAGGGTACGGCGACCGATCTCCGGGTCATTGTTCTCATTGAGTTCCTGTTCCATTCGTTTTGCTTCGGTCTCGGTCGACGCAATCATCGGGCTCAGACCAGGCAGAATCAGGACCTGGCTCGCGTCGCGACCCGCCGCCACCGCCCGCTTCTTGATATCCGCGTAAAACTCCTGCGCCGTCGCCTTTTCGAGGTGAGCCGTAAATACCGCCTCGGCGTGACGCGAAGCAAAGTCACGTCCGGCATCCGACGAGCCCGCCTGCACCAGCACCGGCCGCCCCTGCGGACTGCGCGGCAGGGTCAGCGGCCCCGCGACGCGATAATACTTGCCGCTGAAGTCGATTGGACGAATGCGCTCGCTTTTGGCGTAGACGCCGCCGTCCCGATCATCGACCACGGCATCATCGGCCCAGCTGTCCCACAAATCCTTGACGATCTGGACGAATTCCTCGGCCATCAGGTAGCGGTCCGCATGACTGTCCTGACCCGCATCACCGTAATTGCGCGTGACCTTCGCCATCCAGGTGGTGACGATATTCCAGCCGGCGCGGCCATTGCTGATGTGATCGATCGAGCTGAACTGCCGCGCAAGGTTGAAGGCCTCGGTATATGTGCTCGACCCCGTCGCGATCAGCCCGATCCGCTCGGTTGCGACGGCGAGCGCCGCCAGTAAAGTGACGGGTTCCAGCCAGAGTCGCCCGGACCGCGCAGCATCCGGCGCCAACATCAGTGAATCGGCGAAAAAGATCGAATCAAAAAGCGCCCTCTCCGCACGTTGAGCCAAATCCACGTAGTAGTTTACATCGGTAAGCGAGGCCGTCGAAGAATCGGGATGGTTCCAGGCTGCTTCGTGGTGGCCCCGGGATTGGATGAACAAATTGAGGTGAAGTTGCCTGGTCATTGATGATCACGGCTCTCATCAGGGGAAGGCAGGATTGTTGAACATAATACTGAATTTACGAACAGGAACACAAACCCGGCAAAATCCCATCAAGCCGGCTCTGAAGCGGTAGCTACAAATACTTCCCGAACCAGTCGATCGCCTCGACCATGCCGATCTCGTGGTGCTCGGGGCTGCAGAAATAATAGGACTCGTAATGCTGGGCGCCCGGCAGCTTGACGATCTTCTTGGGCTCTCCGCATGCTTCGTAGCAGCTGATTTGCTCCTGCACGGGTACGAGGAAATCGTTTTCCGAATAGATGAACATGACGGGGCGCGGGGCGATCCTGGCCGCCACCCACTCGGGCTTGTAGCGCCAGCAGGCTTCCGCGCTTTGCAGGTCGTAGTCCTTCACGTAGTCGCCGTGTTTCTGGTGGTTCTCCTGGATGACCTTGAGCGTGTGGGGGTCGCAGAGCATGATCTCGGGCAGCGGCACGATCGTCGGATCGCCCGTGGTAACGCGCTTGCGGGCGGCCTCCATGACCGTCTTCCGGAACGAATCCCACTCGTGCGGCCTCCGCACCGAGCGCATCCAGCGCTCGCCCTCGTGCACCCCCACGGAGGAGACCACCACCTTCACGCGCTCATCGAACGCCGCCACCCAGATGGCGTTCGCCCCGCCGAAGCTCGTGCCGAAAATGCCGATCCGCTCGGGGTCCACGCCCTCGACCGTCTCCATGTAGGAGATGGCGTCGTAGGTGTCCTGCGCCTGCTCGAGGGGCCGCTGGCGGCCGCGCTCGCCCTCGCTCTTGCCGAAGCCGCGGTGATCGGGCGCGAGGATGAAGTAGCCCTCCTCCCAGAGCCGCCTGGGCACGTCCATCCCGTAGACCTCCTTCATCCCGCTGTAGCCGTGCAGGCAGATGATGGCGGGTCCGGGCGGGTCGCCCGCTTTCCAGCCTTTGGGCGTATAGAGGTGGGATGCGATTTTGAGGCCGTCGCTGTAGTAGATAATTTCTTCGTACATGCAGGTTTTCCCTCCACCAAAGCCGCATAAATCGGCCTTGGCTCCATAACTCATAAGATTCAGCGCAACGCGGCGAATCCGCCGCCCGAAGTTCGGTAATTATTCCCTGCTCAAACCCCGCAACTCGCGCAGCAATTCACCGGCATCCGGCGCGCGCATGAGCGCCTCCCCGACCAGGATGGCGTCCACCCCCTCATCCACGAGAGGAGCCACCTCCCGCCAGCCGAATATCCCGCTCTCCGACACCAGAACGAGCGCTTCTCTCTGCCCGGGCGTGAGCCTCCCGAACACGCGGGCGGTGTGCCCCGTATCGACCTCGAAGGTCTTGAGATTGCGGTTGTTCACGCCGAGCACCCGGGTGCCCGCTTCCAGGGCGCGCCCGAGTTCATCTTCGGCATACACCTCCACGAGGGCCGCCATGCCCAGCTCTTCTGTGAGCGCGCGCAAATCCTCCATTTGCGACGTCTCGAGGATGGCCGCTATCAGAAGCACGGCGTCCGCACCGCCCGCGCGCGCCTCCCATATCTGGTATTCGGTGAAAATAAACTCTTTTCTGAGAACGGGGAGAGCCACCGCGCCGCGCACTTGCTCCAAATGCGCCATCTCGCCCAGAAAACGCCTCCGCTCGGTGAGCACCGATACGGCGGCTGCGCCGCCCTCCTCGTAGGCTTTGGCGATTTCGCCCGGCTCGAAACGCTCGGCGATCTGCCCCTGGGAGGGGGAGGCCTGCTTCACCTCGGCGATGACGCGCATCCGGCCGCCGTCCGCGTCCTCGCCCGAATCGGGCCGCTTGAGCGCGCCCGCGAAATCCACCGTGGGCGGCGCATCGTGGGCCTGCGACTTCACGTCGGCTTCGGAGCGCCTTCTCTTGTCCGAGGCGATGTCCTCGCGGACGCCTTCCACGAGCTTGTCCAGAACCGTGTGCGTCGCAATCGTCAAGAATTCATACTCCCTGGAGGTATCGACAATCTATAGGCGAGCGAAGCCGGGCTTGTTGAAAAAGCCCTTGCGGGTCGCGTTGCCAATTGGTGTGTAGGGGCCGCATATATGCGGCCCCTACACACCAATTGGCAAC
>CAYTSP010000121.1:0-8191 GCA_964440505.1 uncultured Nitrospinaceae bacterium | reverse complement strand
GCTTGCGGAGGATCTCCTGCCCCTCGGGCGAGGAGATGTTGCAGGTGATGGACTTCTTGTTCCGGCTCGCGAGCTTCCACCACAGCGAAACGCCGTCTTTCTGGGAGGCGAAGTTTCTCAGGGAATCGCCGCGCGGGTGCTCGATCTTGATCACATCGGCTCCGAAATCCGCCATGTAGGTGGCTATCCAGGGGCCGGCGAACAGGGTGCCGATGTCGATGACACGAACGCCCTCGAGCGGCATTTTTTTGGTTTCGTTCATGGAATCGGCGCTTCCTCAGGTTCAGGGGCCGATGCCTCGCGGCCCCGGACGGGTTTACGAAAAGACGTTTCGCGGGACGCCCCGATGGTAGCAAAGCGCGGGTGCCCCGGCAACGATTTGAGGAAAATCCCGCCGTTATACGCTGCGCGCTTTTTGTCGTGGACTTGAGCTCCGCATACTGGGATAATCAGAAGAGTCGAGACGCCCCCTTTCGGGCCTGGCCGCATTCGGAGGTATCGCATGAAGTCTGTTCTTATCGCCGTGTTGTTCGCGTTGCTGTTTCTGGCTCCCGCGCATCTGGGCGCGCCATCCCGCACGGGCGAGGGTGTAAGTTTCGTGGTTCAGGAAGCCGAGGCGAGGCGCTTCGGCGGCTTCCGCT
Organism: uncultured Nitrospinaceae bacterium; assembly: GCA_964440505.1. Classification (GTDB taxonomy): domain Bacteria; phylum UBA8248; class UBA8248; order UBA8248; family UBA8248; genus Bin107. The sequence continues at coordinate 7,550 of CAYTSP010000121.1, read as the reverse complement.
CCTTCGGGTTCCGCGGCTCGCGCGGGTTCGGCAGTTTCGGGCGCAGGGGTTTTTCGAGGCGCTCGTTCGGCGCGCGTCCCCGGGCGCGCAGCTTCTCGCGAAGGCCGCTCCAGAGGTCCTCGTTCCTGGGCGGCGGCTTGGGGTCCGGATTGTTCGCAGGCATCGGCGGGTTCTTGCTGGGCGGTATGCTGGGGCGCATGCTCTTCGGCGGGATGGGTGGCATGGGAATGGGGGGAGGTTTCGGGATTCTGGAGATTCTCCTGATCGGCGGGATCATCTTCTTCATCTTCCGGATGGTGCGAAACCGCGCCGCCGCCTCCTACCAGGAACCGCGCTATTCGGGGGATCGCTACGCCGAGGCGGACCCCTACGGCGTGGGGGGGTATGAGGAGGAGCCGCGCGAGAGATACGAAGCGCCCGGCAGGTCCGAGAGGTCGGGCGGCGTGTACCGCGGCCCGGACATCGGTGCGGCCGGCGGTTCGACCCGGTCGGCCCGAGGCTCGGGCGGAAGCCCGCGCCGTGATTCCGCGAGCGATGCGGCGCTTCGGCAGATGGCCGAGAACGACACATCTTTCTCGGAGCAGGCCTTCGTCGGCCTGGCGAAAGAGAACTTCATCCGCTTCCAGAACGCCTGGACGGCGCGCGATCTCTCCCCCGTGCGCGACCTGATGGACAAGGAGATTTACGGCGAGGTCCAGCGCGACATCGAGGGCCTCAAGAGCGAGGGGAAGATCAACAAGCTCGACGACGTGGATGTCGGGAAAGCGGAGATCGTCGAGGCCTGGAACGAGGAGGGCTACGAATTCATCACCGTGCGCTACGAGGCGAGTCTTTGCGATTACGTGGTGGACGAGCGAAGCGGGGAGGTAATCGAGGGCAGCCGCACGCAGCGGGTGAATTTCGCAGAGCACTGGACGTGGGTGCGGTCCGAGGGCCCGAACACGTGGTTCCTATCCGCCATCGAGCAGGCGTAGAATCCAACAAATCCTAAGGAGCGGACACCTGGTCCGAATCGGGAGCCGGGGCTTCCTCTTCCTCCTCGCCGTAGCGTCTGCCGCCCTCCAGATCCTTGAGGGACCACCAGAAGTAGATGATGCTGCCCAGAATCGCCGTCATGACAATGGCGAAGCCCACGAGGAAATAGGAGGGCAGCGCGGAGCGGTAGGCGACGGGCGGAGCTCCCGCAACAGAAGGCGCGCTCCCGGTCGCTTGCTTGGGCGCTTTCGCCTGTATCATGGCCTGTTCGGCCTGAAACGCCGTGTAGCCCCAGTAGATCATCCCGCCTAGGAGCGCGAGGATCAGGACGGTGCACACGGGCCATTTGAGGCCTGTTTTTTTCGCCTCGCTCACTCTCTCACCTCCGGGATCACCTCTTCAGCGAGAAGGGCCATCTGATCCATCTCCTCGTCCGCCGGTCCCGCGTGCTTGAAGATGAAGTGCGTTGCGCCCGCCTCCTGAAACGCCGCTATCTGCTCCAGGCAGCGCTCGCGCGGCCCATAGAATAAATACTTTTGGGCGATGCCGTCAAAATCCATGTTGTAGCGCCTGGAAAGATTCCGGATGCCCTCGCGCAAGGCGTGCTCCGCGTCCTCGTGAACGTAGATGAACGCATGGTGCGCGGGCGTCCACGCGCCTCCTTCGATGTCGAGGGGTCTGCCCGCCTCTTCCGCCCACCGCTTCATGTCTTCCAGGCCCTTGGCGAAGCGCGGTGCGGAGAACATATAGGAGAGGTAGCCCTCGCACGTGAGCGCCGCTCTCTTGCGGGCGGCGTCGCTGCGGCCCCCCACCCAGATGGGCGGCCCGCCGGGCGTGGGCGGGGCGGGGGTCTGGCGCGCGCCGTCAAAGCGCCAGAAGCGGCCCTCGTGGCTCACCGCCTCGCCGCTCCAGAGTTTCCGGACGATTTCGATGGACTCGTCCGTCCGCGCGCCGCGCTCTTTCACGGGCACGCCGCAAAGCTCGAACTCGGTCTTTCCCTCGCCCCCCACGCCGACGCCGAAGATGAAGCGCCCTCCGCCCGTCAGGTAGTCCACAGTTGCCGCGGTCTTGGCGGCGATGGCGGGGCGTCTCAGCGGCAGGAGATAGACGCCCGTGCCCAGCGTGATGCGGCTGGTGCGGGCCGCGAAGGCGGCCAGCGTGGTGAGGCTCTCGGTGTAGTGGCCGTAGAAGGAGACGTGATCGCCTATCCACAGGGAATCATAACCGAGCGCTTCGGCTGCATCCGCGAACGCATATGTTTCCCCGGGCGTGTAGATGCGCTCGGGGTGCATGCCGAAGCTGACGCCGAATTTCGTTTTCATCCCTGGGTTTCCTCGTTCCTGAGATTGAACGCAGTCCAAGCGGCGCTGCGGGTGATGGCGAGGAAACTAGAGCACCTCTCCGCCCCGGTCAACTCGCCCGGGCGAAACGCCGAAACGGGAGCGGATGTTTCAAAGCCGCCTCATGCTGGGGTTGTTGAAAAGGCCCCGAATGAACGAGTGTTTGGCATAACCGGGAAGGGGCGGTTTTTGTAGGTAGCGCTCCCAAGAAGGGAGCGCTACAGATATGCGGCCCATGTCGGGGGGCGATAAAGGCCGGGTCGCATATATGCGACCCCGACACAAACAAATTTTCCCGAGCTGGGTTTTTCAACAACCCCCTCAAGGGGGGAGTGATTATTTTGCGCTCTGCAAGAAGGGAGTGTCGCTTCCTGCCTCCCCGGTCGATTCGTGCGCCCGAAATGCCTGGAGTGCGCGGCGAACATCCAAGCCGTCTCAATTACCCGATACGTTTTGACAGCCCCGGTGCGCGACCTTAATATCCCCTCGCCGCTGTTCACATCGGTTTGTATCGTATTCTTGAAAGGGGTTTTTCGTGGTTCAGGTCCGGGCGTTTCGCGCGCTGAGGTATTCGAACGTCGCACCGGAAGAAATGGGAGAGGTCTCCTCCCCGCCTTATGACGTTTTTACGTCCGAGATCAGGCGTTCGTTTTACGAGCGCCATCCCCTGAACATCGTGCGGTTGATTCAGGGTGAAATTCTGGAGGGCGAAGACGGAGACGCGGGCCGCGTGGGGCGCGCGGTCGAGTATCTCAAGAACTGGCGCGCGAGCGGGGATATGGCCCTGGACGACACGCCCGCTCTCTATCCATACCGCCAGCGTTTCTCGCTTCCCGACGGGACGCGCCTGGAGCGGAATGCGTTTTTCGCGGCGGTGAAGCTCGAACCCTACGACGCGGGCGAAATCCATCCCCATGAGCAGACCTTTCCCAAGCCCAAGGGCTACCTGTTCGACCTGTGGGGGCGGAGCGGCGCGCACCTTGGGCCGATATTCGGCTTTTACGATGAGCCCCGGGAAACGGCGAACAAGGCCCTCAAGAGCGCGGAGAAGGGCGCTCCCGTCGCCGATTTCGAGGACGACGGCGTGCGCCATACCCTGTGGCGGTGCGACGACCCGGCCGTCATCGCGCTCGCGCAGGAATCGCTCCTGGACAGGGAGGTGTTCATCGCCGACGGACACCACCGCTACGAAACGTCCCTGGACTTGCGAGATGCCGTCCGCTTGGGGGGCGCTCCCCTGGGGGGCGAGGCGGATTACACGCTCATGTGCCTCGCCAACATCGCGGATCCGGGCATGGTGATCCTGCCCACCTACAGACTGCTCAGGAAAGTATCCGCGACGACAGGAGAAGCTCTCGCCGCCCTGGCCGGGAATTACGATATCCTGGAAGAGCCGGCGCCCGAGGCGGGAGCCGGCGGCCGGGTAGCGGAGCGTCTGTCGGCGTTATCCGGAGAAAACGGCGGGGCCAGCGTGTTTTGTCTCTACGACGGCGGCGCAAACGTCCGCTATCTCATCGGCAGGCATCATGCCGGGGCCGCCTCCGTGGATGAGGCCGTCGCGGCGCTCGATGTGAGCCGTCTTCATGCGGACATCGTGGACGGTGCGTACGGCGCCTCTCACGAGGAAGGAGACATCGCTTTCACGCCCGATCCGGAGTATGCGCTCTCCTGCGCCAGGAGCGGGGAGTGCGCCGCGGCCATTTTGCTGAACCCCACGCCCCTTGAATCGGTATGCAATATCGCCAAGGCGGGCGGCAAGATGCCGCACAAGTCCACCTATTTCTATCCCAAGATACGCACCGGCCTCGTCGTTCACGCCTTCGCTTCCCCGGCAGGGGATTCCTCCTGACGCCTGCGGCATGAGAATCCAGAACGCGCGGTTCATCAAAAGCGCCGCCGAGCGTGCGGGCTGGCCGAGGGCGGATCTGCCCGAGGTCGCCTTCGCGGGCAGGAGCAACGTCGGCAAATCCTCGCTCATCAATTTTCTGACAAACCGCAAGAGTCTCGCCAAGACGAGCGCTACGCCGGGCAAGACGCAGCTCGTCAATTTCTTCGGCGTCGATGATCGCTTCAACCTCGTAGACTTGCCGGGCTACGGCTATGCGCGGGTGCCGCTTGCCGAAAGGGCCCGCTGGCGGCCCATGATCGAGACCTATCTCGAGCACCGAGAGACGCTCCAGGGCGTGGTGGTGCTCATCGATTCGCGCCGGGGCGCACGGGAGATGGACCTGCACCTGCTCGAATGGCTTGCTGCGGTGAACCTGCCGGCGTGTCTGGTGCTCACGAAGGCGGACAAGCTAAAGCAAAACGAGCGCAAGGGCGTTCTGGATGCGCTGGTGAAGACCATGGTTGACGGGGGAGGGCTGTACGGTCACTGGTCCGGCCCGATCCTCTGCAGCGCGAACACGGGGCTCGGCAAGCGGGAGATTCTCGCCCAGATGGCCGAGTGGCTGAGCGAGCCGCCCCGCGACGCGCCCGCCGCCTGAGTTCTGAGGGGAGGTTTCTCGCAGCATGCGCGCATATCTGCTAGAGTGGGCCATCGACCGCCTGAAAGAGCGATCCGACAAAAAAACAGCGCCTTCGCGCAACACATCTTCTGAGGACGAGCGTGCCGGAAAAGAAAAAAGCGGCTCCGAAAGCCGCGGCCAAAAAGAAACCGGCCCCCAAAAAAGCGGCGAAGCCCAAAGCGGACGTGCGCGGCTGGGCGCCGGGGGTTCCAAAGGAAAAACCTAAAGGAAGAACCTATGACGGCCCCTTGAGCGTGAACGCGAAGCCCAGGCGTGCGGACAGGATTTTCTTCGGCACGGGCGGCGTCCCGCATTCGGCCAGGCCGCAGACCCACCCGGCGGCGGTGCGCAGGCTTCACGAGCTGGGCCTCGGCGTCTACGAGATGGAGTTCGTCCACGGCGTGCGCATCAGGGAGGAGACCTGCGACGAGGTGAGGGCCGCCCAGGCGGAGACGGGTGTTCACATCACCGCGCACGGCCCCTACTACGTGAACCTCTATTCGCTGGAAGATGAAAAGGTGACGGCCAGCAGAAAGCGCGTGCTCGACACCGCGCGCGCCCTGGCGAAGTGCGGGGGCGACGGCGCGTGCTTTCACCCGGGGTTTTACCAGAAACGAGACCCGAAAGAGGTCTACGACTTCATCTGCAACCAGATAGGAGAGCTCGCCGACATCCTGGAGGATGAGGGTTGTCCGGTTCGCCTGGATCCCGAAACGACGGGCAAGGGCACGCAGTTCGGCTCGCTCGAGGAAATCGCCGATATGGGCGGGGACTTGAAGGGCAAGAACGTCGGCTTCACGATAGATTTCGCCCACATTCACGCACGCTCGGCGGGGGCGCACAACACTTACGATGAGTTCGGCGCCCAACTCGAACTCCTCAGGAACAAGATGGGCGACGACGTTCTCAAGACCATGCACATCCACCTCTCGGGCATCGCGTATTCGGACAAGGGCGAGGCGCATCATCTCGAACTCGACGAGTCGGATATGAATTACAAGGACTTGTTCCGCGCGCTCATCGATTTCGGCGCCGAAGGCCGGGTGGTGTGCGAGAGTCCGGCGCTCGAATACGACGCGCTCATCATGCAAAACGCATACAGAAAGCTGAACGGCGGCTAGCCCGCGCGCGTCCCTGTCTTGCGGGGATGCCGGGCGGGTGATTTCCCTGACAATCCGGTTCGAAGAAGGAAAGACAACATGACGATTGTGGAACAGATTGCGGCGTTCGCTGCGAACAGCAGTTTCGATGACCTCACAGAAGAGATGCGCACGCAGATGAAAACCCTCATGGTCGACACCATCGGCTGCGCCATCGGCTCGCTGGGCGAAGGCCCCGTCCGCTACCTGCGCGAGCAGGCGGATGATTTCGGTGGTGCTGCGCATTGCACGCTCATCGGCGGCGGCAAGACGGCGCCCGACGCCGCGGCGTTCTACAACACCTCGCTGATCCGTTATCTCGATTTCAACGACGGCTTCATGGGGGAGCTCGCCACCTCGCACCCGAGCGACAACACGGGCGCCGTGATGGCGGCGGCCGAATACGCCGACGCGAGCGGGGAGGAGTTCATGACGGCGCTCGCGCTCTCCTACGAGGTGCAGTGCCGCCTTTGCGACAGCGCCCCCTATGAGAAACGAGGCTTCGACCAGCCCATGGCCGGCGCATACGCCGTGGCGGCGGGCGCCTCTCGCGCATTGGGGCTGGACGCCGAGAGGACGGCCAACGCCATCGCTATCAGCGGCGTGCGCCAGAACCCCCTGCTCATCACGCGCACGGGCGAGCTCTCCCACTGGAAGGGCTTCGCCTATGCGGCGGGCTGCCACACCGGAGTGCACTCGACGTTTCTCGCCATGCGCGGGGTGACGGGGCAGCTCCTGCTGATGGAAGGCCCGCTCGGCGTTTTCGAATCCGTGACGGGAGAGTTCGAGGTCGACTGGTCGGATACATCGTTGCGCAAAATGCTCGAGATCAGCGTGAAGCGCTACAACGCGGGGCTTCACTCCCAGACGGCCATCGAGGGCGTCATCGACATGAAGCGCGAAAACGGCTTCAGCCCGGAGGACATCGAGGACGTCGAGATCGGAATCTATGAGCGCGCCTACTTCATCATGGGCGGGGGCAAGGCGGGCGCGCGCGAGCACGTGCTGAACAAGGAGACGGCGGACCACAGCCTGCCTTATGTGCTCGCAGCCGCCATCATCGACGAGCAGGTGCTGCCCGCCCAGTACGAGGAAGCGAGAATCCGCGCGGACGACGTGCAGACGCTGTTAAAGAAAGTGCGCACCACCAACTCCGATGAGATGACGGCCAGGTACCCCGCGCAGTCGCCCGTGCTCATCACCATCACGTTAAAAGACGGGAGCGTCCACAAGCTGGACAAGCCCACCTGGGAGGGGCATTTCTCCACGCCGATGAGCTGGGCGACGGTGAACGAGAAGTTCGAGGCCTTGAGCGAAGCGCACGCGGACGCCTCCTTGCGGGCGGAGATTGTGGACGCCGTATCGAGGCTCGACTCGATACGGATCAAGGAGCTGACGGCCCTGCTCGAGCGGGTGAATACGCCCAGGTAGGCGGCTGGTGAAAAATCCTGGTTTCCTAATTCGGCGCATGGAACCGACCGGGAAGAGAGGAGACAACACTCCCCTCTTGGGGTTGTTGAAAAAGGTCCTGAAAGGGTAAAGGCAATCCCCTTGAAAGGGAAACCCCATAAAGTCAACCCCCCCTACCC
>CAYTSP010000120.1:0-22762 GCA_964440505.1 uncultured Nitrospinaceae bacterium | reverse complement strand
CCGATAAGGACGGCACGGTGGGCGTGGGCGCGGGCCAGATGAGCCGGGTGGACTCCACCCGTCTCGCGGCGGAGCGCGCCGTCTTGCCCCTCGCCGGCTGCGCTTTGGGATCGGACGCGTTCTTCCCCTTCCGCGACGGTATCGACGCCGCGGCTTCGCACGGCGTGAAGGCGATAGCCCAGCCGGGCGGCTCCATGCGCGATGAAGAGGTCATCCAGGCGGCGGCCGAGCACGATATCGCCATGGTCTTCACGGGCAGACGCCACTTCAGACATTGAGATGCCCCAAAATATCCTCGCCCCTCCCGTTCTGGAAGATTCCCTCGCTCCCATCGAGACGCTGCGGCGCGTGGAGGTTTTTCTAAGCGCCCTGGCCGCGCTTCCCAAGAGATCCTGGCGCACGCGCTTCGACCCAAGCGGCATCAAGGTGGAAGGTCCGGGCCTCACCCGGGCCGCGCGCTTGTATGAGATCCTCGGAGTCCCGGCGGCGGGGCAGTCGGTCGTCCACGTCGTGGGAACGAGCGGAAAAGGCTCCACCGCGCTGATGATTGCCCAGTCCCTTCTTGCGTCGGGCAAGAGAACCGCGGCTTTTTTCTCGCCTCACCTCACCTCGATCATCGAGCGTTTCTGGATTCGGGGCCGTTTCGCCGAAGCCGGCCTCATCGGCCGGTGCGCGAAAGAGCTCGCCGATGCCGCCGCGCAGATGGCGGGAGAGCCTGAGTTCGGGCCGCCCTCGTTTTTCGAGTCGACGCTCGCGCTTTTGCTCTTGATGGCCAGGGAGGAAGAGTGTGAATACCTCGTTCTGGAAGCGGGGCTGGGCGGCGCATTCGACGCCACGAACGCCGTGGGGCCCGCCGTGCTCGACGTGATCACCTCGATCGGGCTGGACCACACCGATCTGCTCGGCGATTCCATCGCGCAGATTGCGCGTGACAAGGCCGGCATCATCACGGAGAAAGGCCGCGTCATCTCGCAAATCGTTTCGCCCGATGCGCGCGCCGAAATCGAGCGCGTCGCCTTTGAGCGCGGAGCCGGCTTGTTTCCTCCGCCCCGCGTTGAGAATCTGGACTTGAACCCCGGCGGCGCTTTTTTCGATCTGGGGTTCGACGACGGCGTCAGGTGGGAGGGTTTCACAACCCCCATGCCCGGCGCCCACCAGGCCCGGAACGCGAGCCTCGCCGCCGGGGCGGGCCGGCTCCTGGGGCTGGACGATCGGGAGGTGCGGTGGGGCGTCGCTTCGGCGCGCCTGCCTTGCCGGATGGAACTGGTCCAGACCGGCCCGCGCGTCCTGCTGGACGGCGCGCACAACTGGGACAAGGCGCAGGCGCTCGTGGAGGGCGTCTCGGGCTGGACGTTCGAGCGCCTCGTCTTCGTTCTCGGGGCGGTGAACGACAAGGATTTTGCCGGGATGGCGGATGTGCTCGCATCTGCAGGAAATAAATTTTTCGTCACGCTTCCTCCGGCAAGCGCACCCAGGCCCGGCCTTGCGCCGGAAGTATTTGCGCGTGCGCTCGAAGAGGCGGGGGCCTGCGGCGTGGAAACTTGCATCGACGCATGGGAGGCGCTCGATGAGGCGCTCGACGAGGCGGGGGAGAACGACCTCCTCATCATCACGGGGTCGATGTTCCTGGCCGGTGAGCTCAGGCGCCGCTGGGTGAGCGAGGAGCGAATCGTGGAGAGCGGCAGCGCGTATCCCCCCGGGGCGCTCCCGTGAGAGAGGGCCTGCGCTTCGAGCCTGCGAAGTGGACTCCTGCCCCCGCCGTGAAGTGCCGCGGACGCGAGCTTGGTTTCGAGCGGGTGCGCCTCATGGGCGTCTTGAACGCCACGCCCGACAGCTTTTCCGACGGCGGAGAATTTTTCGACACCGGGGCGGCGCTCGAGCAAATCGCGCAGATGACAGAAGAGGGAGCCGACGTCATCGACATCGGCGGCGAGAGCACCCGGCCCGGATCGCAGGGGGTGGACGAGGCGGAGGAAATCCGGCGGGTCATCCCGATTCTGGAGCGGATGAATTTGGACAAGGGCCCCCTCGTCTCGGTCGATACCTCGAAAGCCGGCGTGGCGCGGGCGGCGCTCGATGCGGGCGTTCACATGATAAACGACGTCACGGGCCTTCGTGAGCCCGGGATGCGCGCGGTGATTGCCGAGTACGGCGCCGCGGCCATCGCCATGCACATGAAGGGCGAGCCGCGCACGATGCAGGCAAACCCCGAGTACGAGGACCTCATGGGTGAGTTGTCGGGCTATCTCCGGGAGTGCGCGCGCCGGGCCGAGGGGGACGGGGTCGGCTCGGTTCTCGTCGACCCGGGCGTCGGCTTCGGTAAATCCTGGGATCACAACATCGAGATATTGAGGCGGCTGGGTGAACTCAGGGAATTGGGCCATCCCCTGGTCGTCGGCGTTTCGAGAAAGGGTTTCATCGGGGCGATCACGGGCGTCGAAGCGGCGTGGGAGCGGCTGATCGGCTCGAAAGTCGCCGAGGCTTTCGCCGTGGTCGGCGGGGCGGACATGATTCGCACACACGACGTGGGGGCGGCCGTCGAGGCGGTGCGTTTGGGCGAGGCGGTTCGCAGAGGGAGCGTTGACCCTTGAGGGAGTTTCATGCCGCTATCCTGTCCCAGGTTTGAACAAGCTGATTTTTAAGATTCGCCCGAATCCTGGTTCTTGTAAGTTCGTCATAAAGGAAGACCGGCGTCTTGATGGAATACATTTTCGAGTTCTGGTGGATGCTGCCTGTCGCGTTTTGCGTGTGTCTCACGGCGACGAGCACGAGCGTGGAAGGCGCGGTTTTCTTCGCACCCATATTCATCCTCCTCTTCCCCTGGGCGGCGGGCGTGACCATCGTCCCCCTGGAGGCCGTTTTTCTGGCGCTTTCCATCGAGATTTTCGGGTTCGGCAGCGCGCTCACCGGCTACATGAGGAGAAGGCTGGTGGATTACGACATCGCGAAGAAGGTGCTCGTCGTGTCCATCCCCGTGGGCATGGCGTTCGGGTTCCTGGCCCACTCGGTGCCCGCCAGGCTCATCCTGGGCCTGCTGGGCGGGATGATGGTGCTTCTCTCGGCCGCCATGCTCTTCGCATACTTCCAGGGCGGAATCCAGGAAGCGGAACAGGCGCGGGGAGCCGGGAAACCCACCCGCGTGGATGCGGCGGGCAGGAGGTACTGGTACCGCTACGAACACGGGGCTTTCGGCCATGGCTGGTCGGCCCTGGGGGGAATTCTCGTGGGTTTTACGGGCATCGGCATCGGTGAGCTCACGACCACCGCCCTGATCGTGAAGGACAAGCTGCCCGTCCGGGTGGCGGTGGGCACGGGGATCCTGATCGTGTTCGCGACGGTGCTGCCCGCCACCCTGGTGCATGCCTACGTGTTTTCATCCGGCGAGGTGAACGTGCACTGGAACATCCTGTTCATGACGATACCCGCGGTCGCCTGCGGGGGGCAGATATCGCCCTTCATCAACAACCGCGTCGACGGCGAGAAGATGAAGGTGTTTCTCTCCTTCGTCTTCATCTTCGTGGGCGTATTGCTTCTCTGGCGCTCCCTGGGCGGCTAGGCGCGATCACTTGACTGAGGGCACCCGACCCGTCGTCGTCGTAGGCCCCGGCGCCGTGGGAACCATGCTGGCGGCGCAGCTGCAGAGAAACCTCCCGGAGCGAAGCGTTTATCTGGCGGGATCGGCTGCCCCGAGCCCCGAGACGTCCGCGCATCTCGATGAAATAGAGAGAGGCGGCGTCAGTGTCCACGGCGAGGCGGCCTGTACGGCTCGGCCCCTGGCATGCAGGGGAGCCTTGGGCCTCACGGCCTCACACCTTTTTTTCACCGTGAAGGCGGGGCGAATCGAAGCGGCGGCGGCGGAGTTCTCAAAAATGGCGGGGGAGGGAACCATCGCGGCCGTTTTCTCGAACGGCCTGGACGTTTGCAAGGATCTCCCGCGCTCTTACCGGGAAGGCGGTGTCGTGCGGGGCCTCGTGGGCACGGGCGCGGAGATCACGAAGCCGGGGCGCGTGAAGCAGTTCGGCGCGCTGGACGTCACCCTGGCCCCCGAGCCGGGAGCGGTCGGGGACTCCCCTCTTGTCGGGCGCTTGGCGGCATTCCTGGAACCCCTGGGGATTCGCGTCCGCCAAAAACGCGACGGCAAAGAAGCGGAATGGAGGAAGGCGGTGGCCAACGCCGTCATCAACCCCCTTGGCGCCGCTCTCGAGCTCAGAAACGGCGAATTGCTGGAAACCCCGTCCGCCGCGGTGCTCGTGGACGCCCTGGCGAAGGAATTGCAGGCGCTCATCGACTCGGAAGGCCTGGCGCTCGACGCTCTGGAGATCGTTCGCGAAACCGCCCGCGCCACGGCGGGCAACAGAAATTCCATGTGGCAGGATTTGATGCGGGGCCGCCGAAGCGAGATTCGCGAAGTCACGGGACGCTTCATCGAGCGCGCGGATTCACGCGGCATCTTGTTTTCCGCCCATAAATCGTTGTATTATCGGGTATTGTCTTTAGAAAAAAGTTCCTCCTCCCGCGGTGCGCATGGCGATGCGCGCCTTGACATCGAGTGAGGGAATTCATAATCTTTTCAGTCCGTGCCGGGAGCCGCTGGCCCTGGACACATTGTGGGGAAAACGGAAGCATCTCAAAACTGGCCTTGCAGCAGGCGTTCACCCAGAGAGGGAGCGACCATGAGCACAAAAAACCTCGCCAAGCAGCATTCAAACGGTAAGAATTCCATCAACGGAAACGGCGCACCCGGGAAAGCGCGCAAGAAAATCACCACCTCCATCATCCTGGCGCGCAAGGGCGGGAAGAAGATCACCTCCGTCACCGCGTATGACTACCCCACGGCGAAGCTCGTGGATGGCGCCGGCGTGGACGTCATCCTGGTCGGCGACAGCCTGGGGATGGTGGTTCTGGGTTATCCCGACACGACGAAGGTGACGCTCGACGACATGGTGCACCACACCCGGGCGGTGAGCCGCGCCAAGCCCAAGGCGCTGCTCGTGGCCGATATGCCGTTCCTGACCTTCGGGGTCAGCGCGCGCGATACCATCCTGAACGCGGGCCGTCTCATTCAGGAGGGCTGCGCCGAGGCGGTGAAGCTCGAAGGCGGCGTCCGCGTCAAGGACGAGATACGCGCGGTGGTGGAGGGCCAGATTCCCGTCATGGGTCACGTGGGCCTCACCCCCCAGAGCGTCCATGCGTTCGGCGGCTTCAAGGTGCAGGGGAAAACCGATGAAGGGGCGGATCAGGTGCTGCGCGACGCGGTGGCCGTGCAGGAGGGCGGCGCGTTCTCCCTCGTGCTCGAAGGCATACCGGCGGCCCTGGGCGCGCGCGTGACGCGGGAGATCGACATTCCCACCATCGGCATCGGCGCGGGTCCCGATTGCGACGGCCAGGTGCTCGTCACCCACGACATGCTGGGCCTGTTCCGCGACTTCACGCCGAAATTCGTGAAGAGGTATGCCGATGTCGGGCATATGACCACCGAGGCGATAGACAGCTACTGCCGGGAGGTGCGAGAGGGCGCGTTTCCCGCGGAAGAGCATTGTTTCTGATTTTTCCCGGCGAGTAGATACGATGCTTTAACTAGAGGGCGGACTCCCGGAATGGGCGTGCCGCCTTCTTTTTTGTTTTTCACCAACCGAAGTTTCTCCCATGCGATTCGCAGGCGCGCCTTGAAGTTTTCGGGCGAGGCGGGTTGCGAACCGTGGGGAAAACGCGTTTCCTGAACACACAGGGGCGGAATAAAACCCCGGGACCCTGAGAAGACGCACGGCGGGGAGGTATGCCCATGAAGGCGCTGGCGCAGGCCGTAAGGTTCCTGACGGTTTTGCCCTGGCCGGGCGCGTCTCGGGAGCCTGAAGCGGAAGACATGGCGCGCGCCCTCGCGCGATTTCCCTTCGTCGGCCTGCTTATCGGGGCGATCCTCATCGCCCTGGACTGGGCGCTTGCGAGCGCTTTTTCCGTTCCGGTGCGCAGCGCCGTGCTCATCGTCGCGCTCATCGCCTTGACACGCGGCAGTTCCCTGCGTGGCTTTTCGGATTTCGCGGACGCGCTGGGGCCAGGAAACCATGCAAGGGAAGGGTCAGCGGGTCCCATGGGGGTTGCTCTTGTCATCGGCGCGCTCCTGCTCAAATTCGTCGCCTTGAGTGAACTCCACGGATATGATCGCTACATTGCGCTCTTGTTGTCGCCCGTTCTCGCCCGAGCGGCGATGGCCTGCCTCATCGCCTCGCCGCCATCCGTCCAGGAAGCGGCGGGCGGCAGCCGGGAATTCGCTCGGCCATCCAGCCCGCGAGAAGGATACATCGCGCTGGGCTGGGCATTTCTGCTCTGCTTCCTCCTGGGATGGTTCTGGGGGCTCTTCCTGGCCATCGTGACCTTATGCGTCACATGGTGCCTGAAGCGCTTTCTCGGCAATTCGGACAAAGAGGTGAGAGATGCGCCCGGCGCCGCGAGTGAAATCGTCGAGACCATGACGCTCGTTCTTTTTTCTGCGTAGAAAAAGTTTTTTTCGGTTTTTTCCGTTCTGCTTGTATATTTCCCCCACTTTCACCCACTCAATTTTTAGTTTAAGTTTAACTTCAATAAATTAAACAAATTTATTAAAGTTTTACATTATATTATCTGCCTGAAATAAACGAAAAAAATATGAGGTTTCTCTTGGTTTTTATTTGTAGAAATCATTGTTTTTTCTAACTTTCTGAAATTATCGCCTTGACAGACATTTCATCCGGAGGTATAAATGCAAACCTAAGTGGGAAAATATGGGATAAAGTGGGAGGTGCAGGAAAGATGCTCATCAGCGCCCATCCGGCATCGGTGGATGCAAAAGGCCGCGTCAGTATTCCGGCGCGGTTCAGGGAGCATCTGAGCGCCACTTACGGCGACCAGGTCGTTCTCATCGGCAAGGATGGCTGCATATTCGTCTATCCCGTACAGGAATGGAAACGCAAGTTCAGCGAGAAACTCGAGGAACTCTCGACCTCGTCCAAGGAGGTTCGCCGCACGCTCCGAAGGCTCTATGGCCGCGCCGAATCGTGCGAGTTCGATCGGCAGGGCAGGATCCTCTTGCCCGCAAAATTGCGCTCGAATTCTTCCATCGAGAAGGACGCCGTTATCGCTGGCATCGAAAACAGGCTGGAGATCTGGGACAAGGCGAAATGGAATGAGGAAATGGGTGATGTGGAGGGTGGAGAATCCGGAACCGCCGAAGAGGAGTCTGCTGAAGACTTGATCGAATTCGAATTCTGATGCGGGCTCAAGGGGGGAGCGGAGGTGTTTGCCGCACTGGAAAAATCCATTTCAAGCGAATGCGCCGCAGGGGAACATTTTCGCGGTGAGAACGAGGACATGACGGCATCTCACGTCCCGGTCATGGTTCAGGAGGTCTTGCGCTTCCTGGCGCCATCTCCGGGCGCTGTGTTCTTAGATACTACCTTGGGCGGAGGGGAACACAGCGGCGCGGTTTTGGATGCGGTTCAGCCATCGGGTGTGCTGATCGGCTGTGACCGGGACCGGGATGCCGTGGAAATCTGCAGGAGGCGGCTGGCGAAGTATGGCGACGCCGCCAGGATTCATCATGCGCATCATGGCGAAATGAAGCGCATCGTGCGGGTCGAGGGGTATGAGTCGGTCGACGGCGTTTTGTTCGACCTCGGCCTTTCCTCGATGCAGCTCGACACGCCCGGCCGCGGATTCCGCATAAGCGCGCCCGAGCCTCTGGACATGCGAATGGACCAGACGCAGGGGCCGACCGCGGCCGATTTGATCGAGCAATTGCCGGAAGAAGAACTCGCCGATCTCATCTATCGATATGGGGAAGAACGCCACTCCCGCGCCATCGCGCGCGCCATCGGACGGGCGCGCGCGGGTGCGGGCAGAGGCGTGAAGCGTTGCGATGAACTCGCGGCGCTCATCGCCTCGGTCGCCGCCAGAAGGAGCGGCCGACGCGGGAGGAGCTGGCGCATTCACCCCGCAACGCGGACGTTCCAGGCGCTGCGGATTGCCGTGAATCGTGAGTTGGAGACCCTTGAGAATTCCTTGCGCGATGCGGTGGACCTCCTGCGCCCGGGCGGGCGAATCGTCGTCATCAGTTTTCACTCGCTCGAAGACAGGATCGTCAAGAATCTCTTTCGCGAACTCGCGAGCGGCGAGGAGCCGGCCCTCGAAATCCTGACCCGCAGGGTCGTTCGGCCCGATGAGTCGGAGGTGCAAGAAAATCCGCGCAGCCGTAGCGCGAAACTGCGCGCCGCCGAGCGCCTCGGGGGGCCTGGAGGATGAAGCGCTCGAAAGCCCGGAGTGGCTGGCGGGAGAGGTTCGGCGCGCGGTTTTCCGGCGCGGCGTCGTCTGTCGGCTCGGGCGTTTCGTTGTTCAAGGCCGGCCTTTGCATCACTTTCATCGCGTGCAGCGCCGCCGCTTTGGTATGGCCGCACCTGGAAATGGTGAAGATCGGATATCGCCTGGCGCATCTGGAGCGGCAGAGGGCAAAGCTCTTGCAGGACAGGCGCGTCTTGCGAATCGAAGTGGCCGCGCTTCGGCAATTGGATCGCGTCGAATCGATTGCGCGAAAAAAAATGGAAATGGTTTTTCCGGAACCCGGGCAAATAGTGTATGTAGTAGTAGGGCCCGGAAGGGTAGAGTAACCCTACCTTCCTCCCACCGCCCATAGCAGGTTGGCCCATGAAACAGGGCTTCTCTCGTCGTTTGATGGTTTGCGGCTCCTTGGTGATTTTTGGATTCTGCATGTTGGGCGTCAAGCTCTTCATCATCCAGATCCGTGACCGGGACCACCTCGTAGCCTACGCGGAGCGCCAGTTGCGCCAGACGCTCGTGGTGCGCGCCAGGCGCGGAGACGTCGTGGACGCGAGGGACCGGCCTCTGGCGGTGAGCATCGACGCGCCCTCTCTTTTCGCCAACGCCAGGGTAGTGGCCGACCCCGGGAAAACCTCGCTGGCGCTCAAGGAAATTCTGGGCGGCTCGGCGGAAGATTATTTCGAGAAATTAAACGGCCGCCGAAGGTATGTATGGCTCAAGCGGAAGATCAGTCCCGATCAGCAAGGTAAAATCGAAAAACTGGGGATCGACGGCCTGGGCTTCGTTACCGAAAGCAGGCGGTTTTATCCCAAGCGTGAACTCGCATCATCGCTGGTCGGTTTCGTCGGCGTGGATGATGCGGGCATGTACGGCGTGGAGCAATCCTACCAGGAGCACATGGGGGGGCGTGAAGGCCGCATCCGTATACAGCGCGACGCGAAGGGGAGGTCGGTGCATCCTGAATCACGGGTGCTCGTGCCGGCGCGTCCGGGCGCGGACGTTCGCCTCACCATCGATGAGGTGCTTCAGCACATCGTCGAAAAAGAGTTGAGCGCCCAGGTCCGCCGGGTGGGCGCGCGGCGCGCCATCGGGGTGATGGTCGAGCCCGACAGCGGAAGAATTCTGGCCCTGGCGTCCGTGCCGGGGTTCAACCCCAACACGTATGAACTCTACGGCGCATCCCTTTGGAAAGAGCCCGCCATCCAGGAATTTTACGAGCCCGGCTCGACGTTCAAGATCGTGACGGCGGCGGCCTATCTGGACGCGGGCGAGTCGCTCTCGAAAAAGTATTTCGCCGAAAACGGCGCCTACAAGTTTGGAGGAGGGCGCTACACCCTCCGGGATCATAAGGGATACGGCTGGCTCACCGCCGAGGAGGTGATTGTGAAATCATCGAACATCGGCGCCTTCAAGATGGCGAGCGATATCGGCGAGCACCAACTCTACTTCATGGCGCACCGTTTCGGCTTTGGACGCAAGACGGGAATCAGGTTCCCCGGAGAAGCCCGGGGCGTGCTCCGCGCGCCTGAGAAATGGTCGAAAACCTCATTGGCGGCGGTGGCTATCGGCCAGGAAGTGGGCGCCACCCCGCTTCAGATGGTGATGGCCGTGGCAGCGGTGGCGAACGGCGGCCTGATGCCCGGGCCCGTTCTGCACGATTCCATCGAACGCGACGGCAAAATGACGTTCCCGGCCCAAAGGCCCGGGTTCAGGCGCGTTCTCTCCCGCCCCGTGGCGAAGCGTCTCGGCGCCCTGATGAGAAAAGTCGTGGCCGAGGGTACGGGGAGGAAGGCTGAAATTCCAGGCTATGGAGCCGCTGGGAAAACGGGCACGGCGCAGAAGGTTCTGCCGGGCCGGCGGGGGTACAGCCGATCGAAATTCATCATGTCGTTCGTGGGTTTCGCTCCATACGAGAACCCCCGCTTCGCCCTGATCGTCATCTTCGATGAGGGCAAGGCGCCCGGAGGCGCGTGGGGGGGGACGGTCGCGGCGCCGGTTTGGCGGCGAATCGCCTGGCAGGCGCTGCGCTACATGCGCGTACCTCCGCAAGGAGCCAGGGTCCTGCAGGTGGCGGATTCGCGCCCCCGGGTTCGCGTCGGGGCTGATCCGGAGAACGGGGATCGAACGATTGGCGAGAAGATTCTGGACGCCGCAAGAGAGGTGCGCCGCTATCTGCATGGCGATCGGGCGCAGGCGGCTTCATGGGATGCGACGCGTTGAGCGGGGTGATGGTTGTGAGCGAGATAAGCGCCTCATTCGGGGAATTGACACAGGCCGTGCCCGGCGAGAGAGCCGCGGGAGATTTTTCCGCGCAAATCACCGGCGTGGCATACGATTCGCGCCTCGTCCAGCCGGGCGACGTCTTCGTCGCGGTCGCGGGTTTCCAGGCGGATGGGCACGATTTCGCCAGGGACGCGGTAGATGGGGGCGCGGCCGCACTCGTCGTGGAGAGAAAAATAGAGGGGGTCTCCCCCGAGGTGCCGCAGTTCGTCGCGCCTTCCGGCCGCGAGGCTTTATCCCGCCTCGGCGATGCGTTTTACGGGCATCCCTCCGGAGAGTTGGCGCTCATCGGCGTCACGGGCACGAACGGGAAGACGACCACCGCGTTTCTCATCGACGCGATTCTCCGCTCTGCAGGCAGGCGCACCGGCCTGATGGGGACGATCCATTACCGCGTGGGCGATGAGGTTTTCGAGGAGCCGCGCACCACCTCGGAAGGCCCCGACCTTCAGCGGTATCTGCGCCGGATGGCGGACGCCGGCGCCTCTCATGCGGTGATGGAAGTGTCGAGCCACGGACTGGCCCTGGACAGATTGTGCGGCTGTGAGTTCCAGGCGGCGGTTTTCAGCAATCTCACGCAGGACCATCTCGATTTTCATGGCGACATGGAATCTTATTTTCAGGCGAAACGGAAGCTGTTCAGAGAGTTTTCGCCCGCATACGCCATTGTGAACGCCGATGACGCCTACGGGCGGAGAATCGCTGCGGAAGCGAGGGGGCAAGTCTGGACGTATGCTCTGGATGCCAGGGCGGACCTCGGCGTGGAGAACCTTTCGAACTCATCCGCGGGAATGGAATTCCGGATGTTCACGCCCGCCGGAGGGGTGAGGGTCGAAACGGCGCTCATCGGCCGCCACAACCTGAGCAACATACTGGCCGCATCGGCGGCGTGCCTCTCCCAAGGCCTGACGCCCGAAGAAGTGGCGGCGGGGGTCGGGTCTTTGAAGAACATACCTGGACGCTTCGAGAAGGTCGACTTGGGCCAGCCCTTTCTCGTGGTGGTGGATTACGCGCACACCGAGGACGCCCTCGCCCGCGTCCTGGAGTTCGCCCGGCCCGTCACGGAAAGGCGGATTCTCACCCTCATGGGCTGCGGGGGCGACAGGGACAGAAAAAAGCGTCCCCTCATGGCCGCCGCCGCCTTGCGGGCGAGCGATTACGTGGTGATGACGTCGGACAATCCGCGAACCGAAGACCCGGCGTCGATCCTGAGAGAAGTCGAATCCGGCGCCGCTCTCGTGCCCGCGAGCGATGGGCGCTGGCGCAGCATCCTGGACAGGCGCGAGGCGATTCGGGCCATCGTCGCCGAAGCGCGCGAGGGAGACGCCGTGATCATCGCGGGCAAGGGGCACGAGACGTACCAGATTCTGGGCGCCGAGCGTACCGCGTTCGACGATCGCGAAGAGGCCCGCGCGGCGCTGCGCCTCGCGGGATACGGGAAATGATAGGGGCGGAATCGATGGCGGCTGTTTTCAGCGCAAATGAAATCGTGGCGGCCGTGGACGGGAGGCTCATCCGCGGGGACGGCTCGGCTCACGCCGCGGGCGTGAGCACGGATACGCGCACGCTGGAAGCGGGCGAGCTGTTCGTCGCGCTCAAGGGTCCCAACTTCGACGGGGCGCAGTTCCTGCCCCAGGCGACGGGAAAAAAAGCGGCGGGCGTCGTCGTGGCGCAAGGCGCGGATGTGCCGGATGGGGATGCGGCTTTCGTCGTCGAGGTCGCGGACACGCTGCGGGCGTTGGGCGATCTGGCGTGCGCATACCGCAACCGTTTCGAGATTCCCGTAGTGGGAGTGACCGGCAGCAACGGGAAGACGACGACCAAGGAAATGATAGCGGCGCTGCTCTCCAAAAGAGGCGGGACGTGCAAGAGCGAAGGGAACCTGAACAACCTGGTGGGTCTGCCGCACCAGGTTTTCCAGCTAAATGAGGAGCATGCGAGCGCCGTATTCGAAATGGGGATGAGCGAGGCCGGTGAAATCAGCAGGCTCGCCGAAATCGCCCGGCCCCGGATCGCCGTCATCACGAACGTCGGGCCCGCGCACATCGAGGGGCTGGGGAGCGTGGAAGCGGTGCGTGATGCGAAGGGCGAGATACTGGAAGCGATACCCCCAGGCGGCGTGGCCGTGCTCTCGAACGAGGATGAGCACAGCCGCTTCCTGGCCGAGAGGTACGAGTCGAAGGGCGGGCGCGTGATTCGCTTCGGTTTTTCGCAGGAAAGCGACTTCCGGGCGGATGAGATTCAGGTCGCCGCCGACGGGACGCGTTTTACGCTCCATTGCCCCGACGGTGAGAGCGAGGTTCGAATCGAGGCGCTCGGGCGTCATAACGTCCAGAACGCGCTGGCCGCCGCGGCTTGCGCGTCTGCGCTGGGCGTCGGTTTGGGTGAGATGGCCGACGGCCTGTCGCGGGCTGTTCTTCCGAAAATGCGATTGCAGGCGCGTGAGATGCCCGGACGCGGGGACATCCGCCTGCTGGATGATTCCTATAACGCGAATCCCGAGTCCGTCGCCCAGGCGCTGGAGACGGCAAGCGCTCTCAGCGGCGGTGGGCGGCTCATATCTGTTCTCGGCGATATGGCGGAACTGGGGCCGGTTGCCGAGAGCGCGCACAGAGAAGTGGGCCGAAAGATAGCGGCTGGTGGTGTGGACCTGTTCGTGGGCGTGGGGCCTCTGATGAGGCTCGCATCCGATGAGGCGCGCCGCGCAGGCATGGATGGCGCCCGGATATTGAATTTCGACACGCCGGAGCAGGCAGCGTCCTCACTGTCCGACAGGTTGCTTTCCGGCGATTGGCTATTGGTGAAGGGGTCGCGTTCGATGATGATGGAGCGCGTCATTGAGGGACTCGAAATCTGATGCTTTATTCCGCTTTCATTTCCTTGAGCCAGACGGTTTCGGCGTTCAACGTGTTTCGCTTCATCACGTTCAGAACGGCGATGGCGGTGCTCACCGCCCTCGTCATGTCGCTGCTGCTGGGGCCTCGCCTCATTCGTTATCTCCAAGATCGTCAAATCGGCGAAGTCATCCGCGACGATGGCCCCCGGAGCCACATGGCGAAAAAAGGAACGCCGACGATGGGGGGGCTGCTCATCCTCTTGTGTGTCACTTTGCCGGTTCTGCTGTGGAACGACCTCGCGAACGGCTACATCTGGCTCGCTCTCTTCGTGCTGCTCGCCTACGGCCTGCTGGGCTTCTGGGATGACTACAGGAAAGTGATGCTCAAGGATAAGAACGGCGTGCGGCCCGCCATGAAATTCCTGGCCCAGGGAATCATCGGCCTCGCCGTGGGGTACGCCCTTTATGGCGGTTTGGTGGCAATGGATTTCAAGCCCGTCGTCATGCTTCCCTTTTTCAAGAACGTGCAGCCCGACATCGGGATTTGGTTCGTGCCCTATGCCGCCCTCGTTATCGTGTCGACGAGCAACGCCGTGAATCTCACGGATGGTCTCGATGGCCTCGCCATCGGCCCGCTGCTGATTGCGGCGGGCGCCTATCTCGTTTTCAGCTATGTTTCGGGCCATGCGGGCATCTCGAAGTATCTGCTTATCCTCCACGTTCGGGGCGCGGGAGAACTGGCCATCGTCTGCGGCGCCATGTTCGGCGCGGGGCTTGGATTCCTGTGGTTCAACGCGTATCCGGCGCAGGTCTTCATGGGCGACGTGGGCGCCCTTTCGCTGGGCGCTTTGCTTGCTACGGTGGCGCTGTCGATCAAGCAGGAACTCCTCCTGTTCCTGGTGGGCGGCTTGTTCGTGCTGGAGACGCTCTCGGTCATCGTGCAGGTGGTCTCCTTCAAGCTTACCGGCCGGCGCGTGTTCCGAATGGCGCCGCTGCATCACCACTTCGAGGAGGAGGGTTGGTCCGAACCGAAGGTGACGGTCCGCTTCTGGATTGTGGCGGTCGTGCTGGCCCTGATGAGTTTGGCGACGTTGAAGCTGAGATGAGGACTCTTGCTTTGGACAACAAGGCCACGGCGTGGATGGAAGCGCTGCCTGAGCGGCGAGCGCTCGTCATGGGAATGGCGAGGAGCGGGATTGCCGCCGCGGGGGCGTTGGCGCGCTTGGGCGCGGAAGTGGTGGCCACGGATCTGGAAGAGGTTCCCGGTCTGGGCGAGCGCCTGCCCCCGGGCGTGGTTCTGGAACTCGGCGGCCACCGGGAGGCGCGTTTCGAGGAGTGCGACCTGCTGGTGGTGAGTCCCGGGATTCCGGCGACGAATCGCTACATCGCGCTGGCGAGGGCGTCGGGCGCCGAAGTGATCGGCGAGGTGGAACTCGCCTGCCGGCTTTGTTCCGCGCCCATCGCCGCCGTCACCGGAACGAACGGGAAGACGACGGTTACCACGATGCTGGGGCGGATTCTGGAGGAAAGCGGTTTTCGCGCGCCTGTGGGCGGAAACATCGGAAGAGCGCTCGTCGAGGTGGTCGAAGCCGAGGGCGATGAGGCCGATTTCATCGTCGGCGAGGTGAGCAGCTTTCAACTCGAATGGGCGCCCACGATCAAGCCGAAAGCGGGCGTGATGACCAACGTGACGCCCGACCATCTGGACAGGCATCCCGATATCGATGCGTACGCGGACTTGAAAGCGAGGCTGTTCGCCAACCAGGGGGAGGGAGACGCGAAAATCCTGAACGCAGACGATCCGCTGACGGCGCGCTACATGACCCCCGGCCCGCAGAGCGTCCTGGCGTTCAGCCGGAAAGGGCGGGTGCGCCGCGGCGCTTATCTCGAGAGCGGTGACGTGTTTCTGGCCGGTGAGGCCGGGTCCGCCCCCGTTTGCGGCGCGGACGAGCTTCTGGTTCCCGGCCTCCACAACCTGGAGAATTTTCTGGCCGCATGCGCGGCGGCGCATTTTCTGGGCGCGGACGCGGAGGCGATGGCGCGCGTGGCGCGCAGCTTCGAGGGGCTGCCTCACCGGATGGAGGTTGTCGGCGAGAGGGGAGGCGTTCGCTGGGTGAACGATTCGAAGGGGACGAACGTGGGCGCCACGGCGATGAGCCTGGAGAGTGTGGCGGGAGACGTGCTCCTCATCGCCGGTGGCGTGGACAAGGGTAGCGACTTGGCGCCCTTGCGCGCCTGGGTGGAGAAGAAGGTCCGGCGCATGATTCTGATCGGCGAGGCGGCGGAGCGCTTTGGCCGTTTTTTCGATGGATGCGCGCCGATCGTCCACGCGAATACGCTGGACGAAGCCGTGCGCATCGCGCACGAGGAAGCGCGGGAGGGCGATACGGTTCTTCTCTCGCCCGCTTGTTCGAGCTTCGATCAGTTTCGCGATTACGCCCACCGGGGCGACGAGTTCCGCGAGATGGCGCAGGGATTGACGGGGAGGGAGGAAACTTGATCCATAAACGTATCGACCCCGTCATCTTTTTCGTCTCGCTGGGGCTGGTGGCTTTCGGCGTCGTCATGGTGTTCAGCGCGAGCCACATTCTGGCGCTGGACAGGTACGGCGATGCGTTCTACTTCGTGAAACGCCATGTTGTATGGGCTGCCCTCGGCTTCGCCTGCATGCTGGTCATTTCCCAGACGGACCCCCGCCTCCTCCGCAAAATCGCATATCCATTGATGTTCGCTTCCGTCTTGGCGCTTTTGATGGTGTTTGCGCCGGGCATCGGAAAAGAAGCGGGCGGCGCGCGCAGGTGGCTGATGCTGGGCCCCGTCTCCTTTCAGCCGGCCGAAGCCGCAAAGGTGGGGTTGGTGATTTTTCTCGCGCATTTCCTGGCGCTCAAGGGCGAGCGCTTGAATCATTGGTTTTACGGTTTTCTCCCGCCGGTCGGGTTCGCGGGAATCATTCTGGCTCTCATGCTGATTCAACCCGATTTGGGTACGGCCACCATGACCGCCGCGGTCGTCGGCGTTTTGTTGTATCTGGCGGGCGCGCGGCTGTCCCACCTGGGCGTTTGCGCGCTCACGACGGGGTTCGTCCTGGTGGGCATGGTGGTATTCGCGCCATGGCGCATGAAGCGGATACTCGCCTTTTGGGATCCCTTCGCCGCGGCGAAGGGCGCAGGCTATCAGCTCATTCAGTCGCTGCTGGCCATCGCGCGAGGCGGCCTCCCGGGGCTCGGGCTGGGCGAGGGAAAACAAAAACTCTTCTATTTGCCCGAACCCCACACGGATTTCATCTACGCGGTCGTTGGCGAGGAGTTGGGGCTCATCGGCGCCTTGTGCGTCGCGGCGGCGTTCGTGGTCTTGCTTTGGCGCGGTTTTCAGATAGCCGCACGCTGCGAAGACAACTTCAGCGCCCTCCTGGCGGCGGGCGTGACGTTTCTGGTCACAGCCCAAGGGTTCCTGAACATGGCGGTGGCGACGGGTCTTCTGCCCACGACCGGCATACCGCTGCCCCTGATCAGCGTGGGCGGATCGTCTCTGGTGTTCACGCTCATCGCTCTGGGCGTTTTGATTTCCATCGAATCCTCGAATCACCCACAGAGGCAGTCCGGGCCGGGGAGTCCGCTCGACGCGGCAATCGGGTGGATTTCGCGCGGGCGCAAGCCGGTCGTTCGCAGGAGGGCGAGCTCATGAGGCTCCTCGTTGCGGGCGGCGGCACGGGCGGACACCTCTACCCGGGTATTGCGGTGGCCAGGGCCTGGCTGGCGGACGGGGAGGCGAACGAGGTCTTGTTCGTGGGCACCGCCCGCGGGATCGAGGCCAGGGTGCTGCCGCGTGAGGACCTGCCGTTTCAGGCGATTTCCTCCGCAGGCGTTCTGGGGCGTTCGGTGGGCCAGAGGGCCAGGGCGATGGCCATGGTGAGTTATGGTTTCTGCCAGGCGATGGGAATTCTGAGGCGCTTTCGCCCCCACGTCGTTTTGGGGGTGGGCGGCTATTCGAGCGTTCCCTCGGTCGCTGCGGCGGGGTGTTGGAGAAAGCCGATTGTCCTGATCGAGCAGAACGTCGTTCCCGGCGTGGCGAACCGCCTGCTGTCCCGCTTTGCTTCGAAGGTCGCCGTGGGCTTGCCCGTGCGCGACGCCGGCTTCGCTCGAGGGAAAATCGTCGAGACGGGCCTGCCGCTCAGGAGCGAGTTTTCAGAAAGTTTCAAGCGAGGAGAGGATTCCTGGAGCGGGCCTTTGAAGGTGCTCATATTCGGCGGGAGCCAGGGGGCGCGGGCCATCAACGAGGCGGTGATGGAGGCGCTGCCCCTGATGGGCGATGCGCTCGAGAGAATGCGGTTCGTCCATCAGACGGGAGAGGCGGATTTCCCCCGCGTGCAGGCGGCATATCAGGAAGCCGGCGCGCAAGCGGACGTGGCGCCTTATCTGTACGACATGGCGGAGCGCTATCGCTGGGCGCAGGTGTGCTTCTCGCGCGCCGGAGCGATGAGCGTGGCGGAATTGTCCGCGATGTCGCTTCCCGCCGTATTGATCCCGTTTCCAAGCGCCACCCACGGACATCAGGAGGCGAATGCCCGCTATCTCGCGGAGCGCGAGGCGGCGCGGATGATACTCCAGGAAGACTTGAGCGGCCGGGTCCTGGCGGATATCTGGCTCGAATACGAGGCGGAGCGGGAAAAGCTCGTCTCCATGTCGGAGCGCACGAAATCCCTGGCCCGCACGAACGCTTCCGAAGCCGTGGCCGCCTTGTGCCGTCAGCAGGCGATGGCGGCGTGATGAGGAAAGGAGCCCGGGAGTGATAGCGCGACCATACGCCACGCACGCCATGTTCAGGCACTCGAGCCGCGTTCATTTCGTGGGCATCGGCGGGACGGGCATGTGCGGCATCGCCGAGGTCTTGCTGAATCTGGGCTATGAGATCAGCGGCTCGGACATCGCGAGCAACGAGGCGGTATTCAGGCTTCGCGGCCTGGGCGCGAAGGTGGTTCTCGGACACAGGAAAGAAAACGTGGCGGGCGTGGACGTTCTGGTCTACAGCTCGGCGGTTACGGGCGACAACGTGGAAGTCGCGGAAGCGCGGCGGCGGAAAATCCCCGTCATCAAGCGCGCGGAGATGCTGTCCGAACTCATGCGGATGAAATACAGCATCGGCGTCGCCGGGACGCACGGCAAGACGACCACCACGTCGTTTATCGCGGCCGCCATGGCGGCAGGCGGCCTCGACCCCACGGTCGTCGTGGGCGGACGCATCAACGCCCTGGGTTCGAATGCGCGAATGGGCGGGGGCGAATATCTGGTGGCGGAGGCCGATGAGAGCGACGGCACGTTCTTGAGGCTCACCCCCACCATAGCGATCGTCACGAACATCGACGAGGAGCATCTGGATTTCTATGAGAATTACGACGCCATCAAGACCGCGTTCCTGGAGTTCGTGAACAAGGTGCCCTTCTACGGTTTTTCGGTCTTGTGCCTGGATCATCCCGCGGTTCAGGAGATTATTCCCCACGTGGAGAAGCAGTATTTCACCTATGGGTTCGGCACGCAGGCGGATTACGTGGGCGAGGAGTTTCGCTACGAAAACGGCGAGACGGTCTTCGGCGTCAAGCGGGGTGGAGAGCGCCTCGGCGACATTCGCCTCCTCATGCCCGGCCGCCACAACGCGGACAACGCCCTGGCCGCCGCCGCCGTCTCGATGGAACTCGACGTCTCGTTCGCGGACATTCAAAGAGGACTCCACGAGTTCGACGGCATCGGGCGCCGCCTCGAGCGGGTCGGCGAGGCGTCGGGCGTCACGGTTTTCGACGACTACGGACATCATCCACAGGAGATCAAGGTCACGCTCCGGGCCGTGCGGGAAGCCTGGCCGGAGAACCGTCTGGTGGTCTTGTTCCAGCCGCACCGCTACACGAGAACGCATCATCTCGAAGAAGCCTTCTTCACCTCTTTTTACGATGCCGACAGGGCGCTCGTCGCGCCCATATACGCCGCGGGCGAGGCGCCAATCGAAGGCGTGAGCGCGGAAAAACTCGCCGAGGGGATCAGGGCGCATGGCCACAGGAGTTGCGATGCGGTGGACGGCCTGGAGGATGCTTCGAAACGCCTCTTCGAGGAGGCGAGGAGCGGCGACATCGTTCTCACGCTGGGCGCGGGCGATGTCTGGAAGGCGGGCCGGGAGCTGCTCGGAAGACTCGAGCCCGGAGAAGGCGAATCAGAGGAAGCGGTATGAGCATCGGGTCCGTGGAGGAAGTCATGGTGCCGGAGATGGCGGAAAAGCTGAGAGATCTCGATTGCGAGATTCTTTTCGATGAAATGCTGGCCGCATACACCACGTTTCAGGTGGGCGGCCCGGCGGACGCCCTCGCGCTGCCCGGGACGGAAGACGAACTCGTGGAGTTGATCGAGAGATGCCGGAGCGAGGCGCTGGCGGTCACGGTTCTGGGCGGCGGCGCCAACACCCTGGTGCGCGACGGAGGCGTTCGCGGAGTGGTGGTCGCTTTTCCCAGGGCTTTCAGGGGAATCGAAGTGGTTGAGCAGAGCGCGGAGCGCGTGCTGCTCGAAGCGCGGGCGGGGGAGAAGATTCCCGCGCTGGTGCGCTTCGCCGCCGAGCGCGGCTGGGCGGGAACCGAATGCCTGGCGGGGGTTCCCGGCACCGTGGGAGGCGCCTTGGCCATGAACGCGGGAACCGCCGAATCATACATCGAAGACGCCGTGGAGAGCGTTCGCTGGGTACCTCTGGACGGGGGCGCTCCCGGGCGGCTCCCCGCGAAGGACTTGCGTTTCTCATACCGGCGCGCCGAGTTGCCCGCCCCGGGCGTGGTGTTGGCCGTTCGCTTCTTGCTCCGGCCGGCGGACGCCGGTGAGTTGCGGGAGCAATTGAGGCGAAGCGCCGTTCAAAGACGGGAGCGTCAGCCCTGGGGGGTGCCCTGCGCGGGTTCCATATTCAAGAATCCGCCCGGCGAGCGCGCGGGCGTGCTCATCGAATCGGCGGGTCTCAAGGGGATGCGCGTCGGCGGCGCGCAGGTGAGCGAGGTGCACGGGAATTTCATGGTGAATCTCGGCGGGGCCACGGCGGCGGATGTTCTGGCGCTCATCGGCGAGGTGAAAAGAACGATCCTGGAGCAAAAGGGTATCGAGTTGACCCTGGAGTTGAACGTCATCGGGGAGGACCCGGCGTGAGGCGTTTGTCTTTCGAATGGAGGGGGAAGGTCAAGAGCCGGGAGGTTTTCCTGAACCTCGCCCAGACGGCCGAATATCCCAGGGTCGTCAGGAGAAGCGTCAAGCGGGATGGCAAGAAAAGCGTCAAGCGAAACGGCAAAGAGAGAGCCGGCGCAAGCTGGATATGGCCGGCAATCGGTTTTTTGGTCTTCGCGGAAGTGCTTCTCCTGGGCGGGCACGCGGTCCGGTGGGCGAAGAGCAGCAGCCATTTCGAGTTGAGGGAGGTGGTGGTGATGGGACACCGGACGCTTCGGGCCGGAGATATCAGAAAACTCGTGGGAGTCGAGCCGGGAACGAACATATTCGACGCCGATCTGGCTGCCGTACGCGCGCGCGTGGCCTCTCATCCGTGGATCAAGCGTGCCAGCATACACATGCGTCCGCCCCATTTTCTTCAGGTCGAGGTTCTCGAGCGCAAACCCGCAGCACTCATCTTGGGCGCTGAAGCACTCGCGGTGGATGAAGACGGCGTCGTGCTCGGCAAATCCGTGACGCCGCTTGCGGGATGCCTGCCCATGGTCGAGGGATTCGAATCACGGCGTCTGAGGGCCGGCGACGTTGTGCGCGACCCGCGCCTGGCGCGCTCCATGGAGGCGGTCTTTTTATTCCAGGATTCACCGGTGATTCGCGGCGAGTGCATTTCCGTCCAGAACACCGGGTCGGGTCAACTCCGGCTTCGCGCCCTGGGGGGAAAGGTGGAACTTATGGTCAGTGAAGAGAGGATGGAGCGTCAGGCCGGTCGGCTCCGGGCCGTTGCGGATGACGTTCTCCGCAAGAAGAAATTCGGAGCGGACGGTCTCCAGTTCGATCTGAGATTTCCCGGGAGGGTTATCGTTCGGCCGCTCACAAAGGATGGAGGGAGGATAGGATGAGCAAACATGGCGACGTGCTGGTGGGTCTGGACATCGGCACCTCGAAAATCTGCGTGGTCGTGGCCGAGGTGAGCGAAGACGGTTCCCTTGAAATCGTAGGTTTGGGCAAAACCGCCTCGAAAGGGCTCAACCGGGGCTCGGTGGTGAACATCGATCAGACGGTGGAGTCGGTTCAAACGGCGGTGGGAGAAGCGGAGTTCATCAGCGGCTCGCCCATCCGGTCCGCATTCGTCGGCGTGGCGGGGGGACACATCCGCAGCTTCAACACCAACGGTATCGTGGCCATCAAGAACAAGATTGTGACGCAAGAGGATATCGATCGCGTCGTCGAGCAGGCGCGCGCGGTCACGATGCCGACGGATCACGAAATCATTCATGTGTTGCCGCAAGAATATATCGTCGACGATCAGGAGGGCGTCACCGAACCCGCGGGAATGGCGGGCGTTCGCCTGGAGTGCAAGGTGCACGTCGTGACGGGCGCGATTCCTGCGATTCAGAACATCACCCGCAGCGTCGAGAGGGCGGGCTTGAGCGTCGAGCGTCTCGTGCTTCAGCCTTTCGCCTCCTCCCTGGCCGCGCTGAGTGAAGACGAGCGCGACCTGGGCGTAGCCATCGTGGACATCGGGAGCGGCACGGCGGACGTCGCCGTCATCAGCGGGGGCGCGCTGCACTATTCGGCCGTCATCCCCGTGGGCGGGAGCCACATCACGAGGGATATGGCGATAGGATTGCGGACGCCGGACTACCAGGCCGAGAGAATCAAACAGGAACACGGCTGCGCGCTCGCCGCCCGCGTATCGAACGATGAGGAGATCGAAGTACCCAGCGTGGGAGGCCGCCCGCCGCGCGTATTGAGCCGGCAGATGCTCGCCGAGATCATAGAGCCCCGCATGGAGGAGATTTTGACGCTCATCCGCCGCGAAATACAAAAAAGCGGCATGGAGGATCTCCTGCCCGCCGGCGTGGTGCTCACGGGCGGGGCGAGCATCATCGAGGGCGCCGACGAACTGGCCGAGAACGTGCTACAGCTTCCGGTGAGGCTGGGCGTTCCCGGCGGCATCAGCGGGCTGGTGGATATGGTCAACGGACCCATGTACTCCACCGGTGTGGGCCTCGTGATGTATGCCATGAAAACGGGCGCCCCACGGCGCCGCGGTCTCACGAACGGGGTGTCGCACGGCCCCATTCGACAAACAACACAAAAAATCCGCCATGTTTTAGCTAGTGTATTCAAATGATCGCAAGGGGGGGCGGGAGGCGCT
>CAYTSP010000119.1:0-6030 GCA_964440505.1 uncultured Nitrospinaceae bacterium | reverse complement strand
CCGATGATCAGCCCGCCCGCCCGGCCCACCTGGCTTTTCTCCACGTATTGTGCGGGATAGGCCAGGCAGAACAAAAACCAGCAATTCGTGGTCAAGCCCAAAACGGCGGTCCCCAACGCCGCAACCCACGCGTTTCCCGCCGGCATCACGGCGAGCGCCGCTGCCGTGAACAACCCGCATAAAACCATCATGACCCGCTCGCCGCCTACGGCCAGCGCCATTTTGTGCGCCGTCAGGGAAGCAAAAATTCCGAGCAAAGGCAAACTCGACACGATAAGCGCGGCGCTCGCCTGCGGCCAGCCTTTCGTCATCAGAATCGTGGCCAGCCAGCCCAGGCTCGTATAGAATACGATGTTGTTGAAGAACAAGGAGGCGGCGACCCCCCATACGCCGACCAGCCGGTACACCACCCCGCTTTTGGCCGGGGCGGACTCTGATTCCAAATCTACCGCGATCGATGCGGAATTTTTTCGCCAGACGATAAACGCCAGGACCAGAACAAGCGCCCAGCCCAGATAGCCGCCGCGCCAGACGCCCCCTCCCCACCCGGCGGGCAAAATCGCCGCTGCAGGCGCCATATAGTGCGAAGCCGCGACGCCCAGACCCGCGCCTGCGATGATGGAAGCCGTGTAAACGGCGGAGCCGAACTCGTTGCGATCAGAAGGCACTATCGTGCCCACCACTTTCGGCATGACGGGAAACACCAGACCCGTGCCCGCGCCCACGAGCGCAATGCCTGAGGCGAGCGACCAGAAATCTCCGCTCGAGAGGCGGACGGCGCCGCCCAGCAAGATGAGGAAAACACCGCTCAAGACCATCTTCTTCACGCCCAGCCTGTCGACCAGCCGGCCCCCCGCGATCGCGAAAAACGCTATCAACGGAAACGGCGCGGAGAGCAGAAAACCGCCCGCGCCGAAGGACAGGTTCAAATCATTCCGGATGAAGCCGATGAGTCCGCTCGTCGACACCAGGGAGCCGAAAACGGCGAAAATGATGAAACAGGCAGACCCCAGGATGGAGCGCCATTGCGGGTTTTCTTCGCTCATTCATCCAGCCCCAGCAAGCGCGCCGCATTCCCCCCCAGCCACTTGTCCATCACGGCCGGCTTCAAGGGAAGATTCCTCGCTTCTTCGAGAATCTCGCCCAGGGATATCGGCAGAAGCGGCCAATCGGTTCCAAACAGAATTTTATCCTGTATCGTGGAATTCCCGAAATGAAGGAGCATCTCCCAGCCCGAATGCGGCGTAGCGAAATACTTCCACCTGTGGCCCGAGGGGTCGATGTAGAGATTCGGGTGCCGCCAGGCGGCGGCGACCATCTCCGGCACCCAGGGCCAGCCGCCGTGGCCCGCGATTACCTTCAACTCCGGCATCTCGCCGCACAGGCGATCCAGAGCCAGGGGCCTGCCGAGTTCCATCGGATGAGCGGGCGCCCAGTTCACCGACGTGTGAATCCACACGGGAACGTCCAGTTCGACGCACTTATGGTAGATGGGGCGATACGCCGTCGCGTCGGCGGGCAGGCGATGAAGAAAAGGAACGAGAAACGCCCCGTGCAGACCGAGTTCGCGTACGCCCTCTTCCAGCGTAACCGCCGCATCGTCCTTGTTGGGGTCGACGCCCTGAAAGGCCAGAATCCGCTCCGGATACGAATCCACCGCGCGGGCGAGAACGTCCGGGTCGAGCGGCGTGACGCCGGTGGTGCTCTCCTGGTCGATGCTGAAAACGACCGCCTTGTCATAGCCTGCCGCATCCAGAAGCGTGATGAACTCATCCATGGGCCGCCCGAGCTTTGCAGATACTTCCTCGATGAAGCCGTGGATTTCCTCTCGCGTCGCCCCCACCGCCCGGCGGCGAAACTCCTCTTCGGGCACGCCGCAAAATGCGCTCAAGCCCTTCGCGAACATCTTCAGGTAACCGGGAATCGAGGCCCAGCCCGACAGGCGGGCGCGGTAGGACTCCGCGACGGGCAGGAAGCTGCAAATATCGATGATCAACGCGATCGCCCCTGGGTCCGCCCAAGAGAAACACCCGGACCTGAAAGAGAGAAATCATTTTGATTCAAGGTCAATCGCGCCGAATTCACGGACACCGCCAGGATGAAAACGAGAAAGATGGCCAAAGAACCGGCGATTCGCACACTCCCGCCCCGCCTGAGCGAGACGAGCAGCAACTCGAACAACAATACGGCGCAGACGGCGCCGATGACGAGCAACGTCACGAAAGGCGAACCGCCGGACGCCAGCATGCCCGCCATGAAATCAGACCCCCGGAAGAAGAACCAGCCTCCCGCCAATCCCGCCTGGATCATCAGAAAACTCAAGGAGAACCTGGCGCCGAGCCGAACCCACCGCGCGCCGTTCGACACGGAAACGGAACTCTCCCACCTGAAAGCCTTCCCCCCCAGCAACATGAGGAAGAGGCCGCCGACCGAAAACGCCGAAAGATAGAAATGCGCGATGGGCCACCAAAAAGAGGAATACGCCCAAAAGCGCAGGTTCCACCCCTCTTCCGAATCGAGGAGGTGTGGGTTCATACAGGAAAGTGCGAATACCCACACCAATCCGGCGCTCAGCGCCATCAAGACGCCTGCCGGAACCATCACCAGATGCGCAAAACCGAACTTCAGGCCCCATCCCCAATTCCTCGAATGCGCGGAGGCGAGAGCCATAAAAAGGAGCAACAAAAGCAACGAGGCGCCTAACGGTCGAACCAACGCTATTACGGATGAGAAAAAAACGGCCGGCTGCGTCGTGGACGCAAGCAAGGAGAGAGCCGCCCCGATGAGGACCACGGGAACGAGAGAAGCCAGGCACATGCCCGATAGGCGGCGTGCGAATTCGATGTCGTCGGCGTTGTTCTCCCGCCGGCCCCAGAACGCGAGATGCGCGGAAAACCACGGCAGCGAAACGCTCGCGCCCGCGCACAGCCACAGGACGGAGCCCAGAAGGATAATGAACCATTCACTCCATTCGGCAGTCATTACGTTCATGGCGAATTCTTCTCTTCCGGTTGCTTTACGTCCTGCGAGTCGTCCGGCGGACTGGAAGGAGCGGCGGAAACGCTTCCTCCGTATTCCGGGTTATTGTTTTGCGCGTCGTTCAAGAGAGTGGTAGATGCGGCGGCGCTCTCTTTTTCCGGCGGCATTTCGGCTTTCGGTGCGCTTTTAGCATCCTGCCCATCACCCCGCGGACTGGAAGAAGCAGGGGAAACGTCCCCCGCCTCTTCGGGTGTCCTGGCGCCTGGCGCGGCGGCGGGCGGAGCGGGAGAATCGACGGGAGTATCTTCCTTCTCCGGCGCTTTGGCCTCTTGTGTTCCCTCTGGGCCTTGCGAGGCGGGGGGGGACGGCAGAACAGGAGCGGCGGCGCTCTTCTCCACCGTTTCCGGCTTGCTCGCCTCCGGGCTTTCAGAGCGCTTTTCCGCACCCTCGGGAGAGGTTTTCGAGACCATCGCCGGACGCGCCACTGGTTTTTTCCCATCGGACGGCGGCTCGGGGCGTGATGCGAGTGTTCGGCCTGATTTCGCGATCAACGTCTCCAGGTATACCGCCAGGGCGCGGCGCTCCTCGGGGGCGCCCGCAAAAAGAGGGTACGGGGGGTGTTTGGAGCGCATCTCTCCAAGGAACCGAATCGCGTCACCTTCGAACCTGAATCGGGGGCTTCTGGCCGGGTCTTTCGACTTCACCCAATCCGCATGGCAGGCCATACACTGCGCGCGGAAGCTGAACGCCCCGAGTTCCTCCTGCGCGGGGATGGGCTCGTCCAAGTTCACGACATTCCACAAGCCCGTTCGATTCGAGTCTCCCGCTTCTTCGATGACGATTCCGTTGCGATACATATACCGGTGTATCTGGAAATTTCCCTTCGCTTCCACGTAGACCCACCCGCATGCCGCCATCAGGAGAACAACCAGCGCCGAAGCCGCGCCCGCATACAATCTATGCCGGCTTCGGGGTTCGTGAACACCCCATCTGTACGAGATGCCCCCCAGGGCCGCCGTCGCCGCCACCGCGGCCGCCACCAACCAGAACACCAACTTCTGATTCGAGTTTTCGGGCAGGCTGATTCCCCACCATATCCATCCGATCGCGCCGGCGGCGGACGCCGCCGACATCCACTTGCCCAGTTCATGCACCAGGGCGACGCGCCATGCGATGTCCTTTCGGGTCGCGGCGTAGAGCAGGCCGAAAGCGCCGAAGGCCGATATCGAAAGCGCCGCCCACGTCAAGAAGGCGGCGGGAAAGGTCGGATTCCAGAGAGCATTCGAAAGATCGGGTTTCTCTACCCACCCGCCCGTGTGCGCCGTAAAAGCCCAGGTCGAAACGAGGACGGCGGCCGCGCACCAAAAGCCGATTGCGGAGAAGAGACCCCACGAAAAATGAAGCCGGCTTTCATGGCCATCTCTTCCCCATGAGGAGATGTATTTCTGCGAAAAACAAAGGCCCAACCCAAATAGCAATAAACCCGCCAAGGCGGGACCCAGAAAAATCGAATGGAGTTGTTCCATCATGCGTGGACGCTGG
Source organism: uncultured Nitrospinaceae bacterium (assembly GCA_964440505.1). Lineage (GTDB taxonomy): Bacteria > UBA8248 > UBA8248 > UBA8248 > UBA8248 > Bin107. The sequence goes on along the minus strand of CAYTSP010000119.1, from coordinate 1,509 downwards.
GCCATCATGACGACCCAAAGGCCAAGACCAAGAGGACTCGCCGCCCACGCCGCCAGGTCGCGCGTCGTCTTCGCGCACCGCAGGGCGAGGCCGTCCCATCTGGGGTCCATGCTTTGCGAAGCGCGAGACTTCGCGTGCAGGGCGAAAACCGAACCGCCGCAGACGCACGCGCCCGCCAGGGCGAAGAAGAAAGAAACCACCGCCGCCAGGAGATGGTCGGAAAATGACAACGCTTCCTGAAATGGAAATGGCACCGGGGTTACCTGTTCAAAATATGAAAGACGCCTCAGAATCGAAACCGGAGAAGCCGATCCCGCCGATGTTTACACCCTGACGACTTCGCGGGTCAGATATTTCTCCATTTTATCTTCATTCAGGGCGACGCCCAGCCCGGGTGCGTCGGAAACCGTATGCCGCCCCGTGCTCATGTCGACCGGGGAGTCCACGACGTCGTCCAGCATCTTCTCGGGGCCGACGGACTCTATCGCCGCCAGGAACGCATTCGAAGTCGCCGCCACGTGAATTTCTCCCAGCGTGTAGGGCGACAACCCGAATCCGTGTCCGATGACCAGCTTCATGCCGGCGGCCTCCGCCGTGCCGACCATGTCCCTGACGCGCAGGGGGCCGCCTTGCTTCATGATCTTGACCTTGACGATATCGGCGGCTTCGGCCCGGATGATCTCGAGCAGACTCTCCGGCCCGAACACGCACTCATCCGCCATGACGGGGATGTTGATGGAGCGGCGCACCCGAGCGAGACCCTCGATGTCGGCTCTCGGGACGGGCTGCTCGAAGTGATGGATATCCGCCTCTTCCACCTCGCGCGCGAGCGCGATGGCGTCTTCCACGTTCCCGTAGGACTCGTTCGCGTCGATCCGTATCTCGAAATCATCCCCCGTCGATTCCCGCACGGCCAGCACCCGCGCCGCGTCGGACGCCACGTCTCCCCCCGTCTTCACCTTGCACGCCCGCCAGCCGCGCTCATAAAAACCCCGCGCCTCGCGCCCCGCTTCCTCGGGCGACTTTATGCCGATCCAGGCGTTGAAGCGCACCTCCTTCTTCACGGCGCCGCCGAGCAGTTCATAAAGCGGGACGCTTAAGTATTTCGCATGGAGGTCCGCGATGGCGAGCGACAAGGCGCCCTTTCCGCCGTCGAAGCCGTCGCAGGCCTCATCCATCTTCCGCGTAATCTCGCGCGACGCCCTGGGGTTCGCGCCGATGAGCGCGGGCGCGAGCTTCTGCTCCACCGCATCTGCAATCTCATCGCGGCTCAAGCCCGAATATCCCGCCACGGGCTCGACGTCTCCTATGCCCGAGAAGCCGTCGTCCGAGGTCACCCGAACGACGACCGCGGGCTGGACGTTGTGGTTGTGGTTCGCGTTCTTGAAAAAATCCCGCATCGGCATGTCGACGCGGAACACCTCGATGGATTCGACTTTCATGGCAATCCTCCTCTATATGAGGTCGTTGAAAAACCTTTCCCAAAGGAGCGAACGCTCCCTCCCCGCT
>CAYTSP010000118.1:0-4120 GCA_964440505.1 uncultured Nitrospinaceae bacterium | reverse complement strand
GTTCTCGCCCGCATCTTCTGGGACGATAAGGCGTTCGTATCCTCGACGCTCCTCAAGGGGAAATTCGCGCTCAGGTTCTGCATCATCAACCACACCACGGCCTGGGACGACGTGCGCGAGACGCTCGGGGCGATTGAGCGCTTTGGCAGGGAGGCGCTGGGTTCGTGTTGAACGGCCTCTCGCTGAAATGCTTGAAACCGTCTTCTATTCCTGAGGCATCACCAGGGCGGCGCGCCCGGTGACCTGGCCCTCTCTGAGCCGCTCGTGCACGAGGTTGGCATCTTCCAGCGGGTAGGTTTCGCTTACCAGCGGCCAGACGTCTCCGCGCGCCGCGAGTTCGAGCGAGTCAATAATTTCCTGTTTGGTGGCGTAGCGGCTGCCCATGATCTGCTGCTCCTCGCGGAGCAGCTCACGCGGAGAGAAGGGGAACCGCTCTATCCGGTTCGCCCCCATGGCCATGAAGCGCCCCCCTTTGCCCAGCCCGCGCAGGCCGCCCTCGACCCCCTCGGCGGTGCAGACGAAATCGACGACGACGTCGACGCCCGCGCCACCGGTCAAATCCCTAAGCGCTGCTTCTAAGTTTTCCTGGGACGCATCCACCGTATCGTGCGCGCCCATGTCGCGGCATTTGCCCAGCTTGTCGGCTGCGATGTCGACGGCGATGACGCGAGCGCCCGCCCAGCGGGCCATCATCACCATGTGGATGCCCACGCCGCCGCCGGCGCCCACCACGGCCACGTTCTCCATCGGGCGGACGCCTGCGTGGCGGAGCACCTTGTACGGCGTGGCCACGGCGTCCGAGATGACGCCGACCTCGGCGGGGTGCGCCTTGTAGTCCAGCCCCTCGGGCAGGGGGATGAAGTTCCGGGCGGGGAGCCTGATGTATTCGGCGTAGCCGCCGTCCATCTGTCGGCCGACCTGGCCTGCGAGATTCTCGCACAAGGTCTCGCGGTTCACGCGGCACCAGCGGCAGCGCCCACAGGTGAAATAGTAATACGCCGTAACGGGCATGCCTTCCCGCAGCTCCTCCACGCCCGCGCCCACCTGCGTGATCTCCGCGGTGATCTCATGGCCTATCACGAGCGGGAAATTCCCGCCCATGCGCCCCGCCCGGGTGTGTTCGATCGTAAGGCCCGAGCCGCAGGCCAGCACGCGCGCCACGGCCTCGCCAGGTCCCGCTACGGGGATGGGCCGCTCCTCCAGAACGAAGGGCGCGCCCGGTTCCGCCAGTACCATTGCCTTCATGTCGTCTCCCGCCATAGGGTAAACAATTTCTGGATAGTGTAGAGCATCGCACTCCCAAGGGGTAACGCGCAGTAAAAGGAATTCGCCGGAGCGCACGGGCTTTGCTAGTCGGTTCGAATATCTTTCGCCCAATCGCGGTTGGCGGCGTACCACTCGACCAGATGCGCGAGGCCCTCTGCGAGCCTCACCTGCGGCCGCCAGCCCAGGAGCTTCTCCGCCTTCTCGATGTTCGCCCACGTGGCCTTGACGTCGGCGGTGTTGCTTTCCTCGTGGCGTATCCGGGCTTTTTTCTCCGTGAGGGCTTCGATGCGGGCGATGGCGTCGTTCAGGACGACGGGTTCGTCCGAGCCCAGATTGATGATTTCATACGTTACCGGCTTGATGGCCGCGATGGTGCCCCGGGCGATGTCGTCCACGTAGGTGAAATCGCGCGACTGCGTTCCGTCTCCATACACGAGCACGGGCATTCCCTCCGCTATCCACTGCGTGAAGCGGAAAAGGCTCATGTCGGGCCGCCCCGCGGGGCCGTAGACGGTGAAATAGCGCAGCACCGTAACGTCGATCCCGTATAGATGGTGATAGGTGTGGCAGAGCGCCTCGGCCGCTTTCTTGGAAGCCGCGTAGGGCGATAGCGGCCTGTCGCTCGGGGCGTCTTCCCGAAAGGGTGCGGGCGTATCCGCCCCGTAGGCGCTCGAGGTGGAGGCGAGCACGAACTTCATCACGCCGAAATCCTTGCAGAGTTCGAGCAGGTTCAGCGCGCCGGTGACGTTGGTCTCGAAATAGCCCCAGGGATTCTCGATCGACTGCCGCACCCCGGCGCGCGCGGCCAGGTTCAGGGCGGCGTCAAAAGGCGGCGCGCCGCCCCCGGCGTTTTCTGCGAACATCGCGCGCAAGGGGTCGGTACGAGTGATGTCCATTTTATGAAATACGAAGCCGGGCCTCGCCTCCAGGCGCGAGAGCCGGTAGTCTTTCAGCCGCGTGTCGTAGGCGTCGTTCATGTCGTCGACACCGACGACGGCGTGGCCCTCATCCAACAGGAATTCACATACTCTTGAGGCGATGAAGCCCGAAGCGCCCGTGACGAGATATTTACCCAAACCCGATTTCTCCTCCTGACAAACCCTTTTGCGACGGAACCGAGACCAAGGCTATCAGGAGCCGGTGGTTCGGGCAAAACGAGCGGGGCAACTTCGGGTTCTCCGAGGAGGAAAACCCGATCCTCAAGGGGTTGTTGAAAAAGCCCTCCTAGCTCGGAATTACGGCGGAGGCAAATACCTTGCATCGGACGCGGCATTCCGTAGGGGCGGATCGATGTATTCGCCCCTACGGCCCGAAAGAAAGAGGGCCGAGTGTAGGGGCCGCATACATGCGGCCCATGACGGGCGGCGAAAAAAGGCCGGGACGCATATAGGGGGCTGTTGAAAAAGCCCGATGTGGCGCAGTTTCCCTCCTCGTCCTGCCCAGCCCGCCGCTCCGCCTCACCCTGAGTAGCCGCCGGAGGCGGCGTATCGAAGGGTGAAATTCACGTTCGCCGTAGAGATGCACCCCCATCCTTCGATACGGCGCTTACGCGCCTACTCAGGATGAGGGTTCGGGGCGCGTGCCTGGGATGAGGGCGTCAAGTGTTCTGCGAAGCCCGATGCCGCGCCGATAGGGTGAATTCCGAGAAAGAAGGGCTTTTTCAACAACCCTCTCATGGGGCGACTTTTTCAAAGCAGAGGTATCACGTCCTGTGTAGGGACAGGCCGTTGTGCCTGTCCTGACACGCTAAACGCGGCCCGCGGTTGAAATTCACGTTTTGATCCGCAATGGTTGGTTTGATGCTGCAGCACCTAATTTTGATATCACATGGGTTGAGACTTCAGATGGCGAACGTGTTGGTGACGGGAGGCGCAGGCTTCGTCGGCTCCCATGTAGCGGAAGCCTGCCTGGAAGCGGGCGATTCCGTCTGGGTGGTGGATAATCTCGCCTCGGGCCTTGCGGAGGATATCCCGCAGGGAGCGGTTTTCCGTGAGGGCGACGTGGCCGATGCGGAATTCATGCGGCGCGTGGTGGAAGAGGCGCGCCCCGCCGTCATCCACCATCTGGCGGCCCAGTCGAGCGTGACGCACAGCCTGGCCGACCCCGTATTAGACGCGCGGGCGAACGTCCTGGGCACGCTCGGCGTTCTGGAGGCGGCCAGGAGCGTCAAGCCGCCGCCCCGGGTCGTCTACGCCGCCACGGGCGGGGCTTGCTACGGGGATCCAGAAGAGGAGATCGTGGATGAGAGCTGTCCGCTTGCCCCCGCCTCCCACTACGGGATGAGCAAGGTGACGGGCGAACGCTATCTCTTCTTCTACGGGGATCATTTCGGGTTTCCCGTCGTATCGCTGCGCCTCGCAAACGTCTACGGGCCGAGGCAGCGCGCGACGCTCGACGCGAGCGTGATATCGATCTTTTCGGAAAAACTGAGGGAGGGCGAGGCACTCACCCTCTACGGGCACGGGCGCGCGGGGCGGGACTACGTCTACGTCAAGGACGTCGCCGAGGCGTTCCTCACGGCGGCGAAAGGAGGCGTGGACGGCGGGGCCTACAACATCGGCACAGGCGTCGTCACCGACGTGGAGGCGCTGCTGGAAATCCTTTGCCGCCTGATGGGAAAAGACCCCGTAAGCGTGGAGCGCGCCCCCCTGCGCCCGGGCGAGGTGTTCAGAATCGGCCTCGACGCGGGAGCTTTTCAAAGAGACACGGGCTGGCGGCACAGCTTCTCGCTGGAAGAAGGAATCGCCGCCTTCCTGGAATCGCTGGAGAATCAAGCCGGCAAGCGGCCGTAGACGCGCTCGGGCGTGACCAGTACGGCGACCGCGCCCTGGTCCACCATCGCCTGGTCGTATTC
>CAYTSP010000117.1:0-4316 GCA_964440505.1 uncultured Nitrospinaceae bacterium | reverse complement strand
GCTGCCGAATCACGAAGTCAAGGCTTTTTCAACAGCCTCCCTCTCAGGAAACTCGATATTCTATCCCTCCCCCCCATCACTCCCCGAAGAAATACTTCACGCCGAACATCACCGACCAGTGGTTCATCCCGCTGATCGTGGTGAAGTTGGAAATGCCGGAGGCCGGATGCCTCAAGTATTCGCCTTTCGCGTCCTTCATGTCGCCCACCATGGCGTAGGAGAGCTTCGCGCCCACCAGCACCCGCTCGCTCGCGCGGTAGTCGAGGCCGGCGTGGAGATGCGTCGAGAAAACGGTATCGGAGAGATCCGTATCCTGGTGGCCGTTGTACCGCTCCGGCATATCGCAGTCCGATGCGGGGTTCTTGCACGAGTACCACGACTGAAAATACAACCCCGCCAGCTTGAGGAAAGAAACGCCCACGCCCGCGCCCACATAGGGCGTGAACCGGCTGCCCGCAATGGAGAAGTCGTAATAGGCGTCCAGCGAGAGGGTCCGCGTCGTCAGAGAATCGATGCCGGATGCGGATCTGCTCTCGTAGTTGCCGTCCTGGGCGCGCATCCTGCGGGAGCCGTCAAAAAAAGTGATGTCGGTGAATTTCTGCTCGGTGTCGTTCTTTCTCTGGGCGAAGGACAACTCCAGGCGCAGCGCCTCGAAGGCGCGGCCAATGGAAATCTCGAAGGCGGCGCCGTCGTCCGCATCCAGATCGTAGTACCACCGGTAGCCGTCGGGCGCGCCGCCGACGTTTGAGCAGTCGTCCACGGGGTAGCAGGTGTTTTCACGGTTCCAGCCCGCCTGCTTCATGCCGGAAGTCTTGTTGATCCCGACACCGGCGCCCACGTACCAGCCGGAGAGCTTCGCCTCCTGGGCGAAGCCCGCTCCCGCCGCGCCGAGGAGCGCGCATATCGCCAGCGCAGCCGCGATGACATGCAATTTCCCGGGTGATGTCCGCATTTGGTTCTCTCCCTTCGACGTTGGATAATTCGCGCAGAACCCGGTGGTGAGTGACTCTTCAACCCGGCGGCTTTCGCAGGTCGAGAGCGGAAGGCGGCGGGAATTGCGGGTTCTCCTTGATAAACTCGTTCAGAGCGGCTTCGCCCTCAATCGCGCAAGGCTCTCCCCCACTCCCGGCGACTTCGCCGCCGTTCGTCCAGATTCCCGTCATAAGTCATACCTCTTCCCCGCTTTCGCCGTGCTCCTTCCCGCACTCCGGACAACCCACTCCCCCCATCACTCGCCGAAGAAGTACTTCACGCCGAACATCACGGAGAAGTGGTTCATGCCGCTGATCGTGGTGAAGTTGGGGAGACGGGCAGCCGGATGCTCCGCGAACTCCGGGTGCTTGACGTACGTGCCCTTGACGTCCTCCATGTCGCCCACCATCGAGTAGGTGAGCTTGAGGCCGAGCTGCATCTTATCGCTCATGCGGTAGTCGAGGCCGGCGTGGAGGTGCGTCGATAAGACGGTGTCGGAGAGGTCCTCGTACTGGCGGCTGTCGTACTGCTCCGGCATGTCGCAGTCCGTCGAAGGGTTCTTGCACGAGTAACGAATATCAAAAAACACGCCCGACAGCTCGACAAAAGAAACGCCCACGCCCGCGCCCACGTAGGGCGTGAAGCGGCTGCCCGCGATGGAGAAGTCGTAATAAGCGTTCAGCGAGAGGGTGCGCGTCGTCAGATCGTCGACGCCGTTATCGGGGTTGAGGGCGCTTTGATAGTTGCTGTCCCGGGCGGGCACGCTGCGGGAGCCGTCCAGATAGGTGATGCCGGTGAATTTCTGCTCAAAGTCGTTTTTCCGCTGGGCCAGCGCCAGTTCCAGGCGGAATGCGCCCAGGGTGCGGCCGAGTGAAATCTCGAACGCGGCGCCGTCGTCCGCCTCGAGGTCGTAATACCACCGGTAGCCCTCGGGCGCGCCGCCCGGGAGGTGGCTGCAGTCGTCTTCGGGGTAGCAGATGTCGTCGCGGTTCCAGCCCGCCTGCTCGGCGGTGGAAGCCTTGTTGATCCCCAACCCCGCTCCCACGTACCAGCCCGAAGGCTTCGCCTCCTGGGCGTAGCCCGCTCCCGCCGCGCTCAACAATGCGCATACCGCCAGCGCAGCCGTGATGACACACTGTTTCTTCGATAAAAATCGCATTTCGTCCTCTCCTGCCCGTTATGGGATGATTCGTGCGCAACCTCGTGATGAACGACTGCAAAGCCCGGCGTCGCGGGCGTCAAAAAGCGCCGGGGATTCGAGATGCGTCAGTCCGGATCGCCATGATGCCGCTCTATCTTTACTTCGGTGGTGAGTTCCGAACAACCGTTTCCCCGGAACACGCCCCGGCTCGGGGGGACGTCCGCGTAATCCCGGCCCACAGCCACGCGGACGTGGCGCTCGTCTCCCTCGGTGTTGTTCGTCGGGTCGAAGCCGACCCACCCCACGCCCGGAAACCAGCATTCCACCCAGGCGTGGCTCTCGCCCGTGGCCTCTCCTTCGGCTTCGGGCCCCAGATATCCCGACACGTAGCGGCACGGAACCCCCCAGCCGCGCACGATGGAGGCCATCACGTGCGCGTAGTCCTGGCAGACGCCCTGCCCGGTCTCGAGGATGTCCTCGATGGGGGAATCCACCCGGGTGTGGCCCGGAATGTATTCGAAGACATCGTGGAGTTTGGCGCAAAGCTCGCGCGCGCTCACGAGGGGGTCGTCCCCCGGAGCGATGCCGTGCTTCGCCACGAACCCCTCCAGCGCCGGACTCGGGCGGACGAAGCGGCTCGGGTGCGCCATAGGGTAAAGCTCGGGCGTGCGGACGGCGCTCAGAAGCGCCTCCGACGCGCCGGGTTCGAGCCCCTCGGGAGCGGATGCCAGGGGACCCACCTCCACGCGCGATTGCGCCCGCACCTCGAAGCGCGGGTGCGGGCGGGGACGATCGAGAAAGTGCGCGGTGTTGCCGAACGGGTCGGTGAACTCGAAGAGCCGGCCTTCGGGATCGGTGCGCAGCGAGAACTCACACAGGGCCTGGGCGCGGTCGCGGAGCGGACACAGGTAGAGCGTCATCACCGAAGCCTCCACGGGCTCTGCGTAATCGAAGCGCATGGCGTGCTCGACCGTGTAGTTCACTATCACGCCGTGATCTCCTCGGCCAGGGAGCGGTTGACGTAGGCAGCCATCACCAGGTCGTGGAGCGCCCGGGTGTCGTTTCCTATCGCGCGGCAGAACGCGCCCGAATCCACCTCCGCCGAGTCCGCCGCATCCATCTCGATGGCCGCCGTGAGGCGAAGCGCCATCCGGTGCGGCGGCGCGAGGGGATAGCGCGCGCCGAGCGGGTCGATGCCGGCGAGCGCCTCCTCGATCCGCTGCGCCGAGAAGCGAAGCGAGCGGGGAAGTTCGGGGTTGCGGGCGAGAAAGCCGAGCACGTCCTCCCGCCGGACCTTCATCGAGTGGCGGCGGCAGTAGATTTCGTACGCGCGGCACACCTGAAGCAGATCCGCCCACGAGAGCGCCGCGACGCCCCACCTCGCGCCCGTGAACTCGACCCATGCCTCAAGGAGCGCGGCCTGGTGCTGCGCCCGCTCGATGAAGCGGCCCAGTTCGAGAAAGCGCCAGGCGTCGTCGCGCGGCATCGTCGAGTGCACCACGCCCGCGAACAGCCGCATACGGTCGATGATATCGAGCGCGAGCCGCGCCGGCGCCTGCTCCCACTCCCTGGCGAAATCCACCTCCCGCATCCAGAGATAGCCCTGGTTCAGGCGCGTCCATATCGCGAGCGGAAGCTGCGCCCGCACGCGCTGGCCGTTCTCGCGCGCCTGACGCCAGCACGAGAGGATGGAGTCGGGGTGCGCGCCCTCCTCCACGAGGTTGCCCGCGAGCGTGTAGGCGTCGGGAATGAGGTAGGCCTCGGCCTCCTCGACGCCCGACGTCGCGCCGGGCGGGGGCTGGCCCAGCGCCCGGTATATCGCCGCCCACCCGACGGCCAGTTCGTCGACGGAGCGGTCGACGAGCCGGTTGAGCTGATATTCGAGAAGGCGCGCCGTCTGCTCGACGCGCTCGACGTAGCGGCCCATCCAGTAGAAATCGGCGGCGACCCGCGCCAGCATGAGATATCTCCTTGCAATCAGTTCCCGTGTTGTTCAATCCCTACCGAGGAGGGAGGGATTGCCTGTACCCGCCCATATTCCGTTGCAAGCCGTCATTGGCGGGAACCAATCTGAAAATCAAAAACAAAGACAGAACAAATGAATTCCGGTTTTCGCCGGAATGACGAACAAAACCCCGCTCCGCTCGTCCTCCTCCTGCCTTGAAACCAACCCCCCCTACCCCCCTTGTCAGGGGGGCCGGAA
>CAYTSP010000116.1:0-12640 GCA_964440505.1 uncultured Nitrospinaceae bacterium | reverse complement strand
CTAAAGGCGATGTCCCCTCGACGAGGGGTTGTTGAAAAAGCCCCCCTGACAAGGGGGGTTGGGGGTTCGTAGGTGGCGGTTCCTCCCTCTTCGGTCGGAACCTACTCCTCGGGAGCATCCCACGCATGCATGCGACCCGCTCAGGATTGCCCCCTTCGAGGGGCTCGGCACAGGCCCCTTCGATACGCCGCCTTCGGCGGCTACTCAGGGTGAGGGTGATGTGGTGGCTATGCAGGGTGGGGAAAACAAAAAAACTCTTCATCCCGAGTAGGCCCGCCAGGGCCGTATCGAGGGACGCCGGAAAACAATCCCGGCCTGAAAACCAACCCCCCAACCCCCTCAAGGGAGGAGTGAATCTTCTCTCCGTCTGTCGATTACATGCGCCGGTATGACGGGCAAAACCGCACCGCCTCTTGCAGGCCTCCGCGCCTGTCCTGGGGAGGGACGACCGCAGGGGGGCAGGGCGGACACACAGGTCCGCCCCTGCGCAAAACGAGATGGGGTTGTAGGGGCGGGCCTGTGTGTCCGCCCGCTTGTGAAACAGGCTTTTTCAACAACCCCTTCACGCCGCGCATGGCGGGGGAGATGGCGGCGGGTCCGGCTATTTGTTCAGGATCTCTTTCTTGCGGCGCTGGAGGAAGACGCTGCGAATCAGGGTGTAGTAGTCCAGGGCCAGGGGGTCTTTCCTGAGCATTTCGATGGGTTCGATGAGGCGCTCCCGGGTGTCGACGCCCTCCAGGAGCCTTACTCCGAAAAGGAAATCCGCCAGGTAGCGGGGGTGACCGAAGAAGATTTTCTCCACGTCTTTACCGGCGGCGCCCGCGTAGTTGAGGGGGTTGATGAAGGCGTCGCCCACCTTGCCCAGGCCGTCCCGGACCGTCGATGGCCCCAGAATGGGCAGCACGAGGTATACACTCTCTTCTACGCCCCACACGCCGAGAGTCTGGCCGAAATCCTCGTCGTGATGCGGTACGCCCAAGCCTGTCGCCACGTCGAACAATCCCCCCACTCCCAGGGTGGTATTGATCAGAAACCGGCTCAGGGTCATGCCGGCGCGATCTCCTTCCCCCTGGAGGATGTCGTTCGCCAATACGAAGGGAGCGTTCAGGTTGCGCATGAAGTTGTGGAACGTATCGCGGATGGGTTTTGGAAAAATGGCCCGGTATATCTTCGCGAGCGGCAGGAAAATGGCGGCGTCGAGCGCCTCGTTGAAATCGAAGACCGCGCGGTTGAAGTCCTCGAACGGGTCTATGGATTCAGTCGCTTGTTCCTCTTCGCCAAGATCGTGGTTCGAACCCCAGGCGACAGAAGCCGGAGCGTTCAAAAGCGCGAGGCTCAAGGTGAAGGCGAGCAGTGCGCGCAGCCACAGGGATCGCTGTCTGTTTCCTCTCGTCGGGCGAGACAATGTAATTCACTCCGTTTTCGCGCCGTGTCGCAGTCCCGAAACATAGCGTATTCGAGATTATCGAGGCAATTGCGTGGATGGCATCATAGCTTGGCGGCTGGAGAGAGGGTAGAAAATTTTCCCGGCAAATCCGCTCGCTACGCCAGAGAACCTCCGCAGGAGGAACCGGCCCCCGCCGTGCAGCCGTAGCAATGATCGCCCAGCAAAATTTCCCGGCCCAGCAGTTCGGCGGGTGCGACGTCCCAGAGTTTCAGGGGCGTCCCGTTACCGAGGGACATGTCGAGCATCTGGTTGAAGTCGCAATCATACAGGACGCCGTCCCATCCCACGCTGATGAGGTTTCGGCACATCAGGCCGGGGAGCGTCCCGGGGTTGTAGGCTTCGCGCAAGGTGGTCATATAGGAATCCAGCTTGCCGTGCACCTTCAGATAGCTGGCGAAGCGGGTGATGGGCATGTTGGTGATGGTGTAGAGATGGTGAAAGCGGATGCCGTAGCGCTTGAGGAGTTCGCGCTTGTAGTCCGCCTCGAGCGCTTCCTGGGGCGGCGGGAGATTATCGTCCACGGGATTGTAGACGAGGTTCAAGGCCAGATCTCCCGGAGGGCCGAACCCCGCCTCGTTCAAATCCCGGAGCGCGCGGATGGATCTTTCAAAGACGCCGTCTCCGCGCTGGGCGTTCACGTTTTCCTCGAGATAACAAGGCAGCGAGCAGATGAGCTCCACGCGGTTCTCGCGGTAGAAGTCGATCAAATCCTCCTGGCCCGGCTCGTAGACGACCGTGAGATTACAGCGGACCATCACGTGGCGGTCCTTGCGGCGGGCGCGGGTGACGATGCGCCGGAAATGGGCGTTGAGTTCGGGCGCGCCTCCCGTGATGTCGACGTTGGGTATCTGCGTGTCCTCGAGCCATTCGATGATGCGGCTCGCCGTCTCCTCGGTCATGATCTCCTTGCGATGCGGGCCCGCGCCCACGTGGCAGTGCGCGCATGTCTGGTTGCAGTATTTGCCCACGTTGATCTGCAGCGTGGAGAGTTCGGTGCGATCCAGGCGAGAAGCGTCCTCCCGGATGCGGTCTTGGAATTTTAATGCCCCGTTCGAGGAGAGAGGCAGGGATATGTGTGCGGGCATCGTTTCTCCCGAGGAAATGGAATCGCTCAACGGCTCAAGCGGTTCGCACCAGTTTTCTGCGAAGCGATTTCATGCGTCTTCTCACGCGCTTGAGCTGAACGCCGTCATTCGCCTCGATATGCTGATCCCGCATGTTCTTGAGAGCCTTGATCCGTTGCTTGACGGCGCTCCTGTCGATTTTCGAGGTGCGCTTCGCCTCGACCAGCGGAATGTCGTTTATCTCCTTGAGCGCCCGGATCAACTGGGTTTTGTCCATCCCGTGGACGCCCGAGATTTTTCCGCCGTAGGCCAGGGCGGCTTCCTTGAGCTTGGGCACGTTCATCTTGTCAATCTCTTTCGCCGTCAGAACGGGGCCCGCTTGTTCAGGTTCAGGCGCCTCGTCTTGTTCAGGCGCTTCAGCTTCGTTTTTTTCTTCTTCCGCCATTTTCCTCTCCAGTGAAGAACGATTTTACCCGGATGCGCAACCATGCGCTTTCATGGGGATGCTCCCGCTGAAACGGGCTGACCGCCAAACCTAGCAAAACGGGGTTCGATGATCAACGGCCTCGCGCGAGTGCGGCCTGCAGGAAAAAGACGCAGGGGAAAAGAACGGAAAGACGTGGCCGCCCCTGGTGGGCGGAGCCGCCTCGCGGGCCTGGGGGAATATATGTTCCGCCAGTGTGCCGGTAGCTCTTTTCGACTTGCCCGGCGGCGGCGGCAATGATAGAAGTTTGATATACGTTATTTCATAGCGCGAATTTTCATTGGACTAGAGAGGCGTAGCCGTGGCCGAAAAACTACTCGAAGTAAAAGATATGGTGAAGCACTTCCCGGTGCGTGGGGGCGTATTCTCCCGGGTTCGCAACTATGTGCGCGCCGTGGACGGGATAAGCTTCGATCTGGAGCCGAGCGAAACGCTCGGGCTCGTCGGGGAGAGCGGATGCGGGAAGTCCACGACCGGCCGGGCCGTCCTGCGCCTTATCGAGCCGACCTCGGGCGAGGTGAACTTCCAGGGCACCGACGTCTGCTCCCTGAACAGGGAGTCGATGCGCAGGCTGAGACGCGAGATGCAGATCATCTTCCAGGACCCGTATGCCTCCCTGAACCCGCGCATGACGGTGGGCAGCATCGTCGGCGAGCCGCTGACCATCCACGGCATCGCGAAAGGAAAGGAAAAAGAAGAGCAAGTCGCCTCGCTTCTCCACCGGGTGGGTTTGAGGCCTGAGCATATACGGCGCTATCCGCATGAGTTCTCGGGCGGCCAGCGCCAGCGCATCGGGATCGCCCGCGCCCTGGCGCTCAACCCGAAGCTCATCATCGCGGACGAGCCCGTCAGCGCGCTCGACGTGTCGATTCAGGCGCAGGTGATCAATCTGCTCGAGGACCTGCAGAAAGAGTTTGGCATCGCGTTCGTGCTCATCGCGCACGACCTGGCGGTCGTCCAGCACGTGAGCGATCGGATCGCCGTCATGTATCTGGGCAAGATTGTGGAGATGGCCTCGGCCGACAAGGTGGTGATGGAGCCGAAGCATCCCTATACCGAGGCCCTGCTCTCCGCCGTGCCGATTCCGGATCCGACGCTCAAGAAAAAACGCATGATCCTGACCGGCGACGTGCCCAGTCCCGTGAATCCTCCCTCGGGGTGTCGATTCCATACGAGATGTCCCTACAAGGAAGACAGGTGCGTCGCGGAGGAGCCGGCGATGCGCGAGATCAGCACGGGTCATTTCGCGGCGTGTCACTTCTCGGAAAAACTCTATGGCGTGGGGCCGAAAACGAACGGGGCGCCCGCGGGCTAGACGGTTCTTCGCGTTGCCCGGCGATATGAGGGCGTATCGTTTTTCTTCGAGCGGGGCGTATCGCCCGGCTGGGGCATCGGCCGACGTGTGATGGATGAGAATTCCAAAAAATCAATTTCCCCCTTACTGCTGTTTGCGCTCATCACGGCTCTGTTTGCAGCGGGTGCGACCTATTTCGCCCATCGAGCCGTCCGGGGCGTGCTCCTGAGCCGGCACGCCGAGCGCGATGCGAGGCGCCTCCAGGACCTGAAAACCAGGATGCGGGGCCGCGTCGATTCACTGCTCGGGAAGATTCAGGGAGCCGAGCTTCTGATGGCGGCGGTTCCGGGCGTCGCGAACCGGGAAGGAAAAGCGCTTTCGTTCCTCCTGGGCGGAGAATCGAGAGAATCCTTTGCCGCCTCGGTGCTGCTCGGTGAGCGGGGCGGGATACTGGACTCGCGCAGGGTGGGGAGCATGCCGCCGCCGGGAGCCGAGGAGAAGGGTCTCTGGTCGGGAGCGAGGCGTTCGCTTCTCTCCTTGTTGAGGCGAGAAAGGGAGGCGGTACCGCCGAGGCGGAAGTTCGACGTTCAATCGAGCACACTGAACGGTGCGCCGGCCCTGCTGGTGCTGGCGCCCTCGTCGTCGACCAAGGGTTTTTGGGGCGTCATCGTTTCCGCGGAATCCTTGTTGCCTTTGCGCCGGGGCGATCTGGCGCCGGGCGAGAGCGTTTTTCTGCTGGCGGAGCCCGAGCAGAAGGTTCTCTTCGCCAGGCGGGGGGAGAAGTTCCTCTCCGAGAGCGTCGACGGGAGTTTCAAAAGGGAACTCGCCTCGACCCTCGACGTTCCGGTTTGCTGCGAACCCGCCGCGTTCAACGCCGCGAACGAGAACAAACGCTCGATGGCGCAATCCATATTCTACCTCGGGGTGAGGCGAGTGCGCCTCGTCCATCTGGCGGAGCGATCGGGCGCGGACTCGGGCTCGGCGCTGACGATATTGGCCGGCGTGATGATGGCGGGGTGGCTCGCGTCGCTCGCCTTGTTTTCTTTTCTGAAGCCCCGGGAGGGGAGCGAAACCACTGTTCCCCGGACGAGAGGAGTCGGGGCGGAGGAGGAAACATCCGGTCGTCGGCTCGATTCGGAACAACTCGCGACTATCTGCAGGGTAAGCGAATCGGTGGCGGCGGGCGCGCACTTCCGCGACGTCATTCTCACCGTCGCGCGGGAGGCCTCTCGCTTTTTCTCGACCGAGAGGTATTACGCCGCGTTGTACGACGAGGCGACGGAGCGGTTCCTCGAGATTTGCTCCTCGCGCCTGGGCCAGGCCTACCGGCGCGCCATCACTTCTCCCGATTCCGGCCTGCCGGAGAGAATCGCCCTGAGAGAAAAAGAGATCGTCGAGGTGCCCTATACCGATGAATGGTACGGCGCGCCCGAGGTGCTCAAGGCCGAAAAGGTGGGCGGAGTCGTGGTTTTTCCGCTGGTTGCGCTGGGAAAAGTGGTGGGGTTGGCTTCTGTTTATTTCGACGCCCCCCGGGAGATGTCAGATGACGAAGTCGATTATTGCGCCGCTCTCTTCCACCAGGCCGCCGTGGCCATATCGCGGCCCCTGGCCGCCGCTCCGGGAACGCGCCCGGCGCATTCGCCGGAAGAGGCGGGCGAAGATGAGGCGTAGCGAGAAAAGATGAGCGCAGTGAGGCTGCGGCCGGAAGATTTCGAGGCGCTCTACTCGGGCTTTGCGAGTCCGCCGGCGCGGTTCGACTGCGGGAAGAAGTGCGCGCCCTTCAACGAGGGGGTTCCTTTTTGCTGCGATTCGGGCTGGGTGGTTCCCGTCGCCTATTGCGCGGAATGGAAGTTTCTCGAATCGCGCACCCGGCTCTGGCACGAGTTCAGGCCGCGCTCGCCCTCTGAACTCGCGATGGTCGAGGAAGTCGACGCGGAGCAGAGCGTTTTCATCGAGTGCCGCGGCGTCGCGCATTGCGAGCGGGAAAACCGCTCCGTCTCGTGCCGCACGTTTCCCTATGAACCCTATTTCGATGGCGACGAGAATCTCCTGGGCCTGGTCTACAACCGGGTGCTGGAGGGCAAATGCTACCTCGTGGATCGCCACCGCGTGGCGACGAAGAAATTTATTGGTGAGTTCCTGCGCTTTTTCGACCGGCTTTTCGAATTGCTGCCCGGAGAGCGCGAGCTTTATATCGCGCAAAGCAGGCGTTACCGCCGGAAGATGAGCCGAACAAAAAGGCCCCTCGTGGTCTTGACGCCGGATGGCCCCTACGAGGCCGCTTGCCGGGGCGGAAAGCTCCTCCGCCGGTGGAGCAGGTCCGACCCTCCGGAGAGCGCGTACCGGCCCGGGGAGTGATGGCTTCCGGTGTGGGATCACGGATGAATGCCCCCTTGACGGGGTTGTTGAGAAAGTCCCGATGAGACAGTGGGGATACGATGGTTTTGTAGGGGCGGACCTGTGTGTCCGCCCTTTGGGGTCATCTGCCTCATCATCCCCTTATATGCCGGAGATATAAAATCGGGCGGACACACAGGTCCGCCCCTACGGTCGCCATTCGATAGGGGATGTGCAGGGATCGCCGGTCAGGGTTGACGCCTCGCGCCGGCGCTCAGCCTTCCATCTCCTCGGCCATGTCGGCGATGGCGCGGCCTATCATCAGCGAGGCCGTCGCGCCCGGCGAGGGGGCGTTGCAAACGTGGACTGTGCCCTCGGTCCGGATGATGGAAAAATCATCCAGCAGGCCGCCTTCGCGGTCCACCGCCTGCGCGCGGACGCCCGCGCCTGCGGGGACGAGGTCTGATTCCCGGATTTCGGGCATGAGCTTTTGCAGCGCGCGCGTGAAGGCGGACTTGCTGACGGAGCGGACCATCTCGCCGAGTCCCGTCTTCCAGTATTTGAGGGCCAGCCTCAGGAAGCCGGGGTAGGTGAGCGTTTCGAAGAGATCGTAGGGGTCGGCCCGCGTTTTCGTATAACCCTCTCTCATGTAGGCCAGAACGGCGTTCGGCCCCGCCTCGACGCTCCCGTCCACGCGGCGGGTGAAGTGAACCCCCAGGAAGGGAAACGCCGGGTCGGGCACCGGGTAGATCAGGCTCTTCACGAGCGAGCGGCGCTCGGGCGTGAGTTCGTAATACTCGCCCCGGAAGGGCACGATCTTCATCGGCGGCGCCCCGCCTGCGAGTTTGGCGATTCTGTCGGCGTAAAGCCCCGCGCAGTTGACGATGAGCTTTCCCCCGAAATCCCCCGCCGTTGTTTCGACGCGCCTTTCTCTTCCCGAGACGGCGATGCCGGTGACTTCGGCGGACGTCTGGATTCTCTGCCCCGCCCCGGCCACGATGCGGGCGTAGGCGCGCACGACGGCGCCATAGTCGATGATGCCCGTGGAGGGCACCCGCAGGGCCTTGACGCCCCGGGCGTGGGGTTCGACTTCCCTGAGTTCCTCGGGTCCCATAACGGCGATGTTCTTGATGCCGTTCGCCTCGCCCCGGCGGTGCAGTTCCTCCAGGCGGGGGATTTCCGCCTCCTCCGTGGCGACGACCACCTTGCCGCAGATTTCGTGGTCGACCCCGTGTTCCCGTGCGAAGCGCACCATGGCGGCCGCGCCCTCCACGCAGGTCCTGGCCTTGAGCGAGCCGGGACGGTAGTAGAGCCCCGCATGGATCACGCCGCTGTTGTGGAGCGACTGGTGGCGGCCGACGCCGGTTTCCTTCTCGAGGACGAGGACGCGTTTTTCGGGGTGGCGGCGGGTGATCTCCATGGCGGTGGAAAGCCCGAGTATGCCGCCTCCGATGACGATGACGTCCCACGTTGTCCGGCTCATCCCCCAACCTCGAAAAAATAGCAATAAGAAAAAACGAGAGATTTTTCAGGCGATGAGAATACCTCAATTCGGTGGAAATGGCTTGCTAGCGCGAAGTTTCATGTTGACATCGGGTTTTTCGCTCATTATCCTTGAATCGGGCAATCATACCGAAATCAAAGAATCGGCAAGTACTGATATTTAGAGGTTTTCCCTGGAATTCGCCATCCACGAGGAACCCGTTTAGGTGTCTTTTTCAATGGAGGAAACGCTTATCAGCCATGTTCGGCAAGACTATTATCCCCCTCACTTCACTCAAGGAGAATACGCGATGAAAAGGACAATGAAATTCCTACTCGCTTCCGTCGTGGCGATTTCACTGGCGGGAGCGGCGGTCCCAGCGAGCGCCGCGAAATTCCTCGTGGTCGGCGGCGGCTCCACCACGGGCGTGTACTACCAGGTCGCTCTCAACGTCTGCAAGCTGGTGAACAAGACATTGAAAAGCAAGGGTTATAACTGCATCGGCCGTCCCGCGCTGGGTTCGGTGTTCAACATCAACGCCATCAAACGCGGCCTCCTGAACTTCGGCGTCGCCCAGTCCGACAGGAACTTTCAGGCGTATAACGGCACGGCCGACTGGAAGGGCAAAGCCTTCAAGGGTCTCAGGAGCGTCTTCAGCGTTCATCCCGAAACCGTCATGCTCGTCGCCCGCGCGGATTCGGGCATCATGAAGGTGTCGGACATCAAGGGACGCCGGGTCAACATCGGCAACCCCGGCTCCGGCCAGCGCGGAAATGCGACGGACATCCTGAAAATCTACGGCATTGACATGAACAAGGACATCAAGGCCGAGGGTCTGCAGCAGGGCGGGGCGAGCCGCGCGCTGGTGGACAAGAAGATCGACGCGTTCTTCTACACCGTCGGCAACCCCTGGGGCGGCGGTCTCGAGATCTCCAACAGCACGGCGATCCGCATGATCCCCATCAACGCCATGGGCATCCAGAAACTCGTGTCCGGCAAGCCCTACTACGTGATGACGAACATCCCGGGCGGCATCTACAAGGGCGTCAACAAGGACGTGCCGACCTACGCGGTGAAGGCCACCTTCGTGACGGGCTCCAATCAGCCCAACGACGTGGTCTACAACGTCGTGAAGACCATCTTCGATAATCTCGACCAGTTCCGCGCCACGCACGCGGCGTTCAAGTACCTGACGAAGAAAGACATGCTCGGGGGCCTGTCGGCTCCCTTCCATCCGGGCGCCACGCGTTATTACCAGGAAACGGGCCTGATGAAGAAGATGATGAAAAAGTAGTTCGGACGAACGTCCACCGCATGGGCCGGGGGCCGCACGCCCCCGGCTTCGTGTGGTGATTCGGGTTTCATTCTTTCATGAAGTGGGGTAATCGTTTGAGGGGCGATTGAATGAGCGAGCCGGGTGATTCCGCAGACGCCTTGAGCGCCGGGATAGACGAAGAATCGAAGCGGGCGGCGGAGGAAATCGCCGCCGAAGCGGAATCCGGCGGGCGGCAGCCCAAAAACCTCACGGCCTGGCTGGTCTCTGTCCTCGCGATCTCCTGGTCCTGTTTTCAGCTATACATCGCCTACACCCCCCTGAATTCCATCATCGCCAGAAGCATCCACCTCACCTTCGCCATCACGATGGTCTATCTGGCCTTCCCGGGGACGAAAACGCCGGGAGAGAGCTGGGTTCAGCGCATGTCGCTCCAGCTTTTCCCCGGCTTCATGCGGCCCCAGCGCTCCACGCGGGAGGTCATCCCCTGGTACGACTACGCGCTCGCGATCCTCGCGGGGATGGGCGCGTTCTATATGGCCTGGGACTACGCGAACATCATCCAGCGCTCGGGTCTCCCCATCCAGCGCGACGTCATCATCGGGGCGATTCTCGTCGTTCTTCTTTTAGAAGCCGCGCGGCGCGCGCTCGGGCCCGCGCTCCCGATTCTCGCCATCCTGTTCCTGCTCTATTGCTTCGTGGGTCCCTACATGCCCTCGTTCATCGCGCACCCGGGCGTCCCGCTCGAATTCGTGGTGGACCACATGTACCTGAGCGACAGCGGCATCTGGGGCGTGCCCATCGGGGTGTCGACGAGCTTCGTGTTCCTCTTCGTGCTGTTCGGCTCCCTGCTCGACAAGGCGGGGGCGGCGAACTACTTCGTGCAGGTGGCCTTCGCGGCGCTGGGCCGCTTCCGGGGCGGACCCGCCAAGGCGGCCGTGGTCGCCTCGGGCATGACGGGTCTTGTCTCGGGCTCCTCCATCGCGAACGTGGCGACGACGGGAACCTTCACGATTCCGCTGATGAAAAAAGTCGGCCTGCCCGCCTACAAGGCGGGCGCCGTGGAAGTGGGCGCGAGCACGAACGGACAGCTCATGCCGCCGGTCATGGGCGCCGCCGCGTTCATCATGGCGGAATTCCTGGGACTGGCTTATCTCGACGTGGTGCGCGCCGCCATATTGCCGGCCCTGCTGTCTTATATCGCCCTGTTCTACGTCGTTCACCTAGAAGCGCTCAAGCTCAACCTGAGGCCGCTCAGAGAGGATGAACTGCCCTCGTTCTGGCACACGCTCATCAGCGGCATCCACTACGTCGTTCCCATCCTGGCGCTGATCTACACGCTCGTCATCCTGCGCATGTCGGCCGTGGCTTCGGCGTTCAACGCGATCCTGCTGACGATGGCGATCATCGTCGTCCAGCGTCCCATGCAGAACACCATCGCCGTCCTGGGCGACATGAAGCGGGAGAAGGACGTCGCCCACCTGCGGGAGTTGTTCGGCGAGGCGCATTTCAAGGAACTCGAAGAGCGCTTGTGGGACGGGGTGCTTTCCGGCTTCGGCCAGAGCTTCGGCGACGTCTGGCAGGGGTTGATGGCCGGGGCCAAGAACATGATGGGCATCGGCGTCGCGACCGCGGCGGCGGGCATCATCGTGGGCACCGTCACGCTTACCGGTCTCAGCGGCCGCTTCATCGAACTCATTGAAATCGTCTCCCTGGGCAACGTGGTGCTCATGCTCGTGCTCACCGCGATATGCTCCCTCATCCTGGGGATGGGACTGCCCACGACGGCGAACTACATCGTCATGGCGACGCTTACCGCGCCCGTCATCGTGAGCCTGGGCGGCAAGGCGGGCCTCGTGGTGCCGCTGCTCGCGGCCCATCTGTTCGTCTTTTATTTCGGCATCCTGGCCGACGACACGCCGCCCGTGGGTCTCGCCGCGTTCGCCGCCTCGGCGATAGCCAAGTCGGACCCCATCCAGACGGGCGTGCAGGGCTTCGTCTACGACTTGCGGACCGCCGTGCTGCCGTTCGTCTTCATCTATAACCTGGAGTTGTTGATGATGCAGGGCGTCGGCCCCAAGGGCGAGATCATCTGGATCAACGATATTCTGAAAATCGCCTGGGTGTGCTTTGTCTCCCTTGTGGCGATGTTCGCCTTCGCGTCCGCGCTTCAGGGTTATTTCGCCGATAACTGCAACTGGGGCGAGCGGGCGGTCTTGATGGTGGTGTGCATCGCGGCGTTCAGGCCCTCGCTCATCACGGATTTCACGAGCGGGCCGCGCCCTGTCGTGCAGCTCATCGCGGTGGCGATTTTCGCCGCCTTGTACTGGTATCAGCACAACAGGCGAAAAGGGCAAACGCCTCAGCCGGCGCCCGCCTGACCCGCGCGGGCCGCCCGGCCCGGCTTGATTTCTGCTTCTCCCCCAGGTTCCAGTGCGAGAACGGGTTGTGGTACGCTGGGCCGCCTCATCGGGGCGTGGCGCAGCCTGGTAGCGCGCCTGCTTTGGGAGCAGGAAGTCGGAGGTTCAAATCCTCTCGCCCCGACCAGAGAAACCCCCTCAGAGACGTCCCTCTCAAGCCGAAGAGGGACTGCGTTCTGATATCGTGAAATTCACCCCCTCCCGCACTGCGCAAACGCGCTCGATTCTGCTACCTTATGGCCGGATGGATCTCCCTTATTCCTGAATCGTTGCATTTTTTTCACAGGAGCGCGTCCGTGCAGAATCATTCACTACCCCTGTCCCGCTTCAAGGTTCTCGA
Source organism: uncultured Nitrospinaceae bacterium (assembly GCA_964440505.1). Lineage (GTDB taxonomy): Bacteria > UBA8248 > UBA8248 > UBA8248 > UBA8248 > Bin107. Next base: position 498 of record CAYTSP010000116.1, on the reverse strand, counting down.
TCTCACCCGCGCGCGTGCCGGCCCCACGGCGGTTCGCCAGTTCGCGGACTGGGGGGCGGACGTCATCAAGATAGAAGCGCCCCCCGCGAGCGGCTATTCGGACAACATGGCGCAGCCCCGGGACGGGTATGAGGCGCAGAACCTGCACCGCAACAAGAGAGGCATGACCCTCAACCTGCGCGAGGAGAGGGGCCGCGAGATATTCTTCCGCATGGTGAAGGACGCCGATGTGGTGATCGAGAACTACCGGCCCGACGTGAAGCACCGCCTGGGCGTGGACTATGAGGCGTGCCGCGCGGTGAACCCGCGCATCGTCTACGGGAGCATCTCCGGTTTCGGGCAGGAGGGGCCCTACAGCAAACGACCGGGGCTGGACATGACAGCCCAGGGATTGAGCGGCCTCATGTCCGTCACGGGAAAGCCGGGGGACGGCCCCATGCGGGTGGGCATTCCGCTCGCCGATCTGTCTGCCGGCTTCATGCTCGCGCAGGGGATAAT
>CAYTSP010000115.1:0-10042 GCA_964440505.1 uncultured Nitrospinaceae bacterium | reverse complement strand
GAGGAATGACGAGCGGTGCGGGTTTTTCAACAACCTCGCTTGCGGGGGGTGGGTGGTGGGGATAATGGTCATGAAACCGCGAATCCTCGAAACATGGGTGAAACAAAACAGAAACGACAATTTAACCGAACCGCAAGATTCCCGTAAAGAAACCTCTCTATATTTTCATTCTGTCATCGAAGATTTTCCGTGTTCTTTTTCGTTTTCAGGCCGCACGAGTCGGCCGCTTCATCGGATAACAGTAAGAGAAGGGGAGATTGATAAAATGAAGAGCAAGAAGTTGGTTGGTACGGAAAAGCTGTCCCGCAGAAAGTTCCTCAAGAAAGCGGGGGCGATGGGCCTCGGCGCCGCGGCGATGAGCACGCTTCCGTTCCCGAACGTGATTCGGGCGGCAGAGCCCATCAAGATCGGTATTCTGCATTCCTTGAGCGGGACCATGGCGATCAGCGAGGTTTCGCTGCGCGACGTGGTTCTGATGGCCGTGGAGGAGATCAACGCGGCGGGCGGCGTGATGAAGCGGCCCATCAAGCCCGTGGTCGTCGACCCGGCTTCGGACTGGGATTTGTTCGCAGAGAAGGCGAAGCAGCTTCTCCTGCAGGACAAGGTAGACGTAACCTTCGGCTGCTGGACGTCGGTGAGCAGAAAATCCGTCCTTCCCGTCTATGAGAAGAACAACGGTCTTCTCTTCTACCCGGTGCAGTACGAGGGCGAGGAATGCTCGAAGAACGTCTTCTACACGGGCGCGACGCCGAACCAGCAGTTGATTCCGGCGGCCGAATACATGATGGGCGAGGACGGCGGCGGATTCAAGAAGTTCTACCTGCTCGGCACCGACTACGTGTTCCCGCGCACGGCGAACAAGATACTCCGGGCCTTCCTGCTGGCGAAGGGCGTGCCGGCCTCGAACATCATGGAAGAGTACACGCCCTTCCACCACCAGGATTACCAGACCATCGTGGGCAAGGTGAAATCGTTCGCCTCGGGCGGCGACGCCGCCGTGCTCAGCACCATCAACGGCGACAGCAACGTGCCCTTCTACAAGGAGTTCGCGAACCAGGGGCTGCGCTCGGAAGACGTGCCCATCATGGCGTTCAGCGTGGCCGAGGACGAGCTTCGCGGCATGGACTCGAAATCGCTCGTCGGGCACCTGGCGGCCTGGAACTACTACCAGTCGATCAGCACCCCGCAGAACAAGAAGTTCGTGAAGAACTTCAAGATGTACTGCAAGAAGATGGGCCTGCCGGGCGGCGCGAGCCGCGTGACGGACGACCCCATCGAGGCGGCCTACCTCGGCGTCTACATCTGGAAGCAGGCGGTGGAGAAAGCGGGGACCACGAAGGTGGACGACGTACGCAAAGCGGCATACGGCATGGGCTTCGAGGCGCCGGGCGGGTTCAAGAAGATTGACGAGAGAAACCACCACCTGCACAAGCCGGTCCTCATCGGCGAAATTCTCAAGAACGGGCAATTCGAAATCGTCTCGCAGACGAAGGGCCTCGTGGCGCCCGAACCTTGGAGCAAGTACACGAGTCCGGACAAGAGCTGTGACTGGGTAAATCACCAGGGTACATACAAGAAGACGACGGCCTAGTCGCAAGAACCGCCCGGGGGGAGCCTGTTTCGGCTCCCCCATGGGCGGCCCAAAAGAAAAACATGTGAATCGCAAATACCGGCGATGTGCCAAATACGGCGAAGGAGGGGGTATGCAGCAAGCCGGCGTCAGGGCGATTCCGCGTGGAGTGTCGGCGAGATCATTCATTTCTCGCGTCCTTATTCTGGTTTTCGCGCTTTGCTTTGGCCTGGCGGCAAGCGGTGAAGCGCAAACCGAAACATTTTCACCGGCAATCCAGGCGGAGATCGCGCAGTTAGGATCGAAGAACAGAAAGAAAAGAAGAAGCGCTGCCCTCGGTCTCGCGAAGCGCCTCGAGCCAAAGCTGCTACCCCTTCTTTTGGCGCTTCGCGAGGGCAGCCTTTATCGCTGGAAGCCCGAATCGGGCGAGGCCCGGTTCGTCATCGGCGGAGACGCCGTGACGCGCGGGGATGACAAGGAGTACGTTCCCCTCTTCTCGATTCACGGAAAAAAACCTCTCACATCCCCGGACGGAAAGCCCCTTTTCGTTCCTGATGAGCAACTCGGTAAAATCCGAGCCGGCAGAAGAATCCGCCGAGCCATCAAACCCTATCTGAACCAGCTTCAAAGCTCGGCGCAGCTCTACTCCGCCGATCCGAACGTGCGCCGCGCCGCGGCGACGCGGATGGCGAGGGTGGGGGATAAGAACCTCATTCCGCTGCTCGACAAGGTCCTGAAGAGCGAGACCCACTGGCTGGGCCGCCATGCGCTCATCGAGGCGAAGGCGCTGATCCGGCTGAAATCCACGAATTCCGAGGAGAGGCGCTCGGCCGCCGCCGTTCTCGGCGAGATTCACGGACTGAACGCCGTCTCCCAGCTCAAGCGCCTGGCGGATAAGGACGCGGACGCTGAAGTGCGGGCGGCATCCAGCGGCGCCATCCAGGAGATAGAGGGCTACCTGAGCTGGACGGCGACCATCGACACCTTGTTCCGGGGCTTGAGCCTGGGATCCATCCTGTTGCTGATGGCGCTGGGGCTGGCCATCGTCTTCGGCCTCATGGGCGTGATCAACATGGCGCACGGGGAATTGATGATGCTGGGCGCTTACGCCACCTTCATCATCCAGGGCGTTTTCATCTCGTATCTGCCGCAAAACTACTTCGGCTGGTATTTCATGCTGGCGCTACCCGTCGCATTCGCGGCCTCGGCCCTGATGGGCTTTCTGATGGAGATTTCCATCATCCGCTATCTGTACGGACGGCCTCTGGAGACGCTGTTGACCACCTGGGGGATCAGCCTGATTCTCCAGCAAGCCGTCCGACAGGTGTTCGGCGCGCAGAACGTGGACGTGAAATCCCCCGAATGGCTGAGCGGGGGGTATCACCTGATGGTCGGCGTCCAGTTTCCCTACAACCGCATGTTCATCATCGCGCTGGCCGTTTTCTGCGTGGCGGGCACCTACCTGTTCCTCTTCCGCACGAGAGCCGGCTTGCGGATTCGCGCCGTCACCCAGAACCGGGGCATGAGCACCTGCCTGGGCGTTCCTTCCCGCCGCGTGGACGCGGGCACGTTCGCCTTCGGCGCGGGGCTGGCGGGCATGGCGGGCGCGGCCTTGAGCCAGGTCGGGAACGTGGGACCCGATCTGGGGCAGAACTACATCGTGGATTCGTTCATGGTGGTGGTGACGGGCGGCGTGGGCAAGATTCTGGGAACCATCGTGGCGGGCTTCGGCATCGGCGGCATGAACAAGATGCTCGAGCCGGCGATGGGCGCGGTGTTCGGCAAGGTGGTGATTCTGGTTCTGGTGATCCTGTTCCTGCAAAGAAGGCCGGAGGGGCTGTTCGCCATCCGCACGAGAGGGGCTTGATACGCGATGCCGGGTGAAACTTTGGTGGACAGGATGGAGAAGAAAGTCGGCGGCGTCGTTCTCGTGCTCGCGGCGCTCTGGTTCATCGTCGCGATGCCCTCGCTGAACGCCTTCGGGACGCCGGGGTCGTTTTTCCATATTTCGGATTTCACGCTCAACCTGTTCGGAAAATTCCTGGCGTACGCCATCCTGGCGCTCGGCCTCGACTTGATTTGGGGCTACACCGGCATCCTGAGCATGGGCCACGGCGTGTTCTTCGGCCTGGGCGCCTATTGCATGGGCATGTACCTCACGCTCGAGATCGGCGGCGAGGGGGTCTACCAGAGCAAGCTGCCCGATTTCATGGTCTGGAACCGCGTGAAGGAGCTGCCCCTTTTCTGGAAGCCGTTCCACTCGTTTTTCTTCACCACGTTCGCGGTGGCGCTGGTGCCGGGTATGCTTGCGGCCGTTTTCGGTTTCCTCGCCTTCAGGACGCGGGTTCGCGGGGTGTACTTCGCCATCATCACGCAGGCGCTGGCGCTCTCCGCCTGGCTCGTCTTCAACCGCAACGAGGTGAACCTCGGCGGAACGAACGGCCTCACCAACTTCAAGAAAATCCTCGGCTTCACGCTCACGGAGGTGTCCACGCAGCGGGGGCTTTACGTCGTCACCGCGCTCGCGCTGTGCGGCGCGTACCTGCTCTGCCGCTGGATAGTGAAATCGCGCGCCGGGAAGATTCTTCTGGCGATTCGTGACGCGGAGAACCGCGTGCTCTACTCGGGCTACACGCCCGCGAACTACAAGGTGTTCGTCTTCACCGTTTCCGCCATGCTGGCGGGGGTCGCCGGCGCGTTGTACGTGCCCCAGGTGGGCATCATCACCCCCGGGCGAATCGGCGTGCTGCCCTCCATCGAGATGGTTATCTGGGTGGCGGTCGGCGGGCGGGGGTCGCTCATCGGCGCCGTCATCGGCGCTGTCGGGGTGAACTGGGCGCGGAGCTACCTCACTTCGAGTTATCCGGATTACTGGCTCTATTTCTTGGGCGGCATATTCGTCCTCGTGGTCCAGTTCTTCCCGGACGGAATCCTCGGCGTGGTGCGCGATGCGCCCCGGAAGCTGGAAAAGTGGATCCGCCGGGGGGAGCGCGCGGCGGCGGGGGATGAGACGTTCGCGGCCCTGCGCAGCGAAGGCTAGGGGAAAGGCATGGCGCTGACATCGAAAAGCATACTCTTCATGGAAGACGTGTTTGTCGTCTTCGACGGCTTCAAGGCGCTGAACGCGCTCAATTTCAGCATGGACAGGGGGGAGTTGCGCTGCGTCATCGGCCCGAACGGAGCGGGAAAAACCACGCTCCTGGACGTCGTGACCGGCAAGGTGAAGCCCGATTCGGGACGTGTGGTATTCAAGGAGAAAACCAACCTCGCGCGGATGCGCCAGGAGGAGATATCGAACGCAGGGATCGGCAGAAAATTCCAGACACCGACGATTTACGAGAACCTGACGGTGCGTGACAATCTGGAACTCTCCGTGAAGCAGGACAAGAAGCTGACCTCGCTTCTTTTCGGAGGCGCCACGCCCGAGGCGCGCGAGCGCGTCGAGGAGACGCTCGACGTCATCGGACTCACGTCCAAGAGCAACTGGCGGGCCGGCCTGCTGGCCCACGGCGAGAAGCAATGGCTCGAGATCGGCATGGTGGTGGTGCAGGATCCCGATCTTCTGCTCGTCGACGAGCCCGTGGCCGGAATGACCGAGGGGGAGACGGAGAAGACGGCGGCGCTTTTGAGGCGGATCGCCGAGCATCGCTCGGTCCTCGTCATCGAGCACGACATGAAATTCGTGCGCGAGATCGCCAAGCGCGTCACCGTGCTGCACGAGGGCGCGGTGATATGCGAGGGTTCCATCGACCACGTGCACAACGACGAGCGGGTGGTCGAACTCTATCTGGGCAGGGGAAGCGAGGAACATGCTTAAGGTGGACGGGCTTCACGCCTACTACGGGGAGAGCCACATTCTGCGGGGTCTCGACATCGAGGTGGGTCCCGGCGAGATCGCGGGCATCATCGGCAGAAACGGCATGGGCAAGACCACGTTCCTGAAATCCATCGTCGGTCTGCTCAGGCCCAAGTTCGGGCGAATCGGGTTTCTGGAGCGCGACATCACGTCGTCGAGACCCGAGGCGCGCGCGAGGCTGGGAATCGCCTACGTTCCCCAGGGGCGGGAGATTTTCCCGCAGCTCAGCGTGCACGAGAATCTCCTGCTGGGGCTGGAGGCCCATCCCGACCGCCCCAGGAGATATGACGAGGGCGTCTTCGAGCTTTTCCCGGTGCTCAAGGAGATGCTCGGGCGCAAGGGAGGCGTGCTGAGCGGCGGCCAGCAGCAGCAACTCGCCATCGCCCGCGCCCTGGTGAGCGAACCCAGGCTCCTGCTGCTCGATGAGCCGACCGAGGGCATTCAGCCCTCCATCATCATGGACATCGAGAGCGTTTTGTGGAAGATCAAGCAGCGCGGCGACGTGGGCATCATCCTGGTGGAGCAGTACCTGGAGTTCGCCTGGCGTCTTTCGGATCGATACTATGTGATGGAAAAAGGGGAATTCACGGCCACCGGACAAGCGCAGGGCGAGTGCGACACAGCGCTTCTCGACCGCCTGACCGCGTAGCCGCTCGCAGCAGTTTTCCGACAGGAGGCGAAAGATGCATCTCACCCCGAGGGAGCAGGAGAAGCTCCTCGTTTTCGTTGCGGCGGAGTTGGCGCAAAAGCGCCGCGCGCGCGGCCTCAGGCTCAATTACCCGGAAGCCGTCAGCATCATCACGGCCGAGGTGCTCGAAGGCGCGCGCGACGGCAAATCCGTCGCCGAACTGATGCGTTACGGCGCGACGATTCTCACGCGGGACGACGTGATGGAGGGCGTGCCCGAGATGATTCACGAGGTGCAGGTCGAGGGCACGTTCCCCGACGGCACCAAGCTCGTGACGGTGCACGACCCGATACGCGGCTGAAGGAGAGGGCATGATACCCGGCGAATACATTCTGGCGGATGGCGAAATCGTCCTGAACGAGGGGCGCGAAACCGCCTCGCTCCTCGTGGCGAACCGAGGGGACAGGCCCATCCAGGTGGGCTCGCACTTTCATTTTTTCGAGGTGAACCGCCTGCTCGATTTCGACAGGAAGGCGGCTTTCGGCATGCGGCTCGATATTCCGGCGGGAACGGCGGTGCGCTTCGAACCCGGCGATGAGAAAGAGGTGACGCTCGTCGCCTTCGCGGGCGCGCGCACCGTCATGGGCCTGAACGCGCTGACGGAGGGCGCGCTCGACTCGGCCGCCGTGCGCGAGGGCGCACTCGGGAAAGCCCGCGCCGAGGGCTACGGGGGGACGGACTGATGGCTTTTCGAATGGACAGGCGCGCCTACGCCGACATGTTCGGTCCCACGGTGGGGGACAAGGTGCGCCTCGCGGATACCGAACTTTTCATCGAGGTCGAAGAAGACCGCACCGTATACGGGGACGAGTCGAAATTCGGCGGCGGTAAGGTCATCCGGGACGGCATGGGGCAATCCCCCACCGAGACGCGCGAAGACGGCGCGCTCGACCTGCTCATCACGAACGCGCTGATCCTCGACTACTGGGGCGTGGTGAAGGCGGATGTAGGCGTCAGGGACGGGAAGATCGCCGGAATCGGCAAGTCGGGCAATCCCCACCTGATGCAGGGGGTGGACATGACTATCGGCGCCGCCACCGAAGTCCTCGCGGGCGAGGGGATGATACTCACCGCGGGCGGCATCGACACCCACATCCACTTCATCTGTCCCCAGCAGATAGACGAGGCGCTCTCCTCGGGCGTCACCACCATGTTCGGCGGGGGCACCGGCCCCGCCACGGGCACCAATGCCACCACCTGTACGCCGGGGGCGTGGAACATCGCCCGGATGCTCCAGGCGGCGGAAGCCTACCCCATGAACCTGGGCTTTCTGGGCAAGGGCAACACCTCGCGCCCCGGGCCCCTGGTCGAGCAGATCCGCGCGGGCGCGGTGGGGCTGAAACTCCATGAGGACTGGGGAACCACGCCCGCGGCGATCGACTGCTGCCTCGGCGTGGCGGACGAGATGGACGTGCAGGTGTGCATCCACACCGACACGCTCAACGAATCGGGCTTCGTCGAGACCTCCATCGCCGCCCTCAAGGGCCGCACCATCCACACCTATCACACCGAGGGGGCGGGCGGCGGCCATGCGCCCGACATCATCCGCGTGTGCGGGGAGGCGAGCGTGCTGCCCTCCTCGACGAACCCCACGCGCCCCTTCACGGTGAACACGGTGGACGAGCATCTCGACATGCTCATGGTGTGCCACCACCTGGACAGCAAGATCCCCGAAGACGTGGCCTTCGCCGAGTCGAGAATCCGGGCGGAGACCATCGCGGCGGAGGACATTCTCCACGACATGGGCGCGTTCAGCATGATGGGCTCGGACTCGCAGGCCATGGGCCGCGTGGGCGAGGTGGTCATCCGCACCTGGCAGACGGCGGACAAGATGAAGCGCCAGCGCGGCGCCCTGGCCGAGGAAAAAGGTGCTAACGACAACTTCCGCGCCAGGCGCTACGTGGCGAAATACACCATCAACCCCGCGGTCGCGCACGGGATTTCCGATCATGTGGGCTCGGTCGAGGTGGGCAAGATGGCGGACCTGGTGCTCTGGAAGCCCGCCTTTTTCGGCGTGAAGCCGGAAGTCGTCGTGAAGGGCGGCTTCATCGCCCATGCGGCGATGGGCGACCCCAACGCCTCCATCCCCACCCCGCAGCCCGTTCTGGGACGGCCCATGTTCGGCTCGATGGGGAAAGCGGTGGGCCCCACCTCCTGCGCCTTCGTCTCCCAGGCGGCGGCGGAAGACAGGATTGGCGAAGCGCTCGGCCTCACCAAGATCGTAGCGCCCGTCTCGAACTGCCGGGGGATCGGCAAGAAGGACATGCGGCTGAACGACGCCTTGCCAGATATCGAGGTCGATCCCGAGACCTACGTGGTGAAGGCGGACGGGGAGACGCTCGCCTGCGAGCCCGCCGAAGTGCTTCCCATGGCGCAGCGGTATTTTCTTTTCTAGGAGGCGGCGATGATCCTCATCGAAGAAATACGGGGGAGGCTCTGCGCCGATGAGACGAGACGCGTCGAGCGCGTGGCCCTGGGCTGGGAGGACAGGCTCAGGAGCCGCCAGCGGGTGCGTTCTGATTCCGGCACCGAACTCGGCGTTAAACTGCCGACCGGACAGCCTCTTCGCGAAGATGACATTCTCTTCGAGGATGAGGAGCGCGTGGTAGTCGTCGCCGCGGTCCCGGAAGACGTGCTCGTCCTCCATGCCGAGTCGGAGAGGGAGATGGGCCGTCTCTGCTACCAGGTGGGAAACCGCCACGCGCCGATCTGCGTGCAGGACGGCCGCGTCCTCACGCCCTATGACTCCGTGCTGGAGGCGTATTTCGTCAAGATGGGCGTCAGGTGCGAGAAGGCGAAAGAACCCTTCACGCACGATTTCGGCGCGTTTCACTCACACCACCACTAGAAGATGAGCGCCTACCGGCTCCTCCAGATTTCCGATTCCGCGTTTCCGCGTGGCGCCTTCGCCCATTCCTACGGTCTGGAAACCTACGTGGAAGAAGGACGCATCGTCTCCGCCGGAGAGCTCGAGGAGTTCATCGCCTCCGTCCTGCGCCACGGCGTAGCCACGCTGGACGGCGTCTATCTGCGCGAGTCGTTTCTGGCGAAACAAGTGGACGATCTTCCCAAAGTCATGGCGCTCGACGCCGCCTGCGACGCCGCGCGGCCCGTGAAATCGCTGCGGGATGCGAGCCGGAGCGTGGGCCGTCAGTTCTTACGATCTGCGCGGGGCTTCATCGAGGATTCTTTTCTGGATGAACTGGAGGAGGAGGTGAAGCAGGAGCGGACTTCCGGCCACTACCCGGTAGCCCTCGGCTGCGTCGCCGAATCCTTGAGCCTGGCTTGTGAAGAGGGCCTCGAATCGCTTTGTTACGGCGTCGTCTCCGGACTGGTCTCCGCCGCCGTGCGGCTGGTTCCGCTCGGCCAGACCGAGGGCCAGCGCGTCATCTCGAATCTCCAAGGCGCGGTGCGCGAGGCGGTCGAGACCGCGATGGCGCTCTCTTTGGAGGACGCGCACTCCTGGGGGCCGGGGCACGAGATAAGGGCCATGACGCACCGGAGGCTTCACACGCGATTGTTCGTTTCTTGATGAGGAGGACGATGATGGATAAGGCGCCCGTAAAGATAGGCGTGGGCGGGCCGGTCGGCTCGGGCAAGACCGCCCTGGTGGACAGGCTGTGCAAGCGGATGCGCGATAAGTACGCCATCGCCGTGGTGACGAACGACATCTACACGAAAGAGGACGCGGAGTTCCTGACCAGGAGCGGCGCGCTCTCGCCCGAGCGGATCTCCGGCGTGGAGACGGGCGGGTGCCCGCATACGGCGATCCGCGAGGACATATCCCTGAACCGGGAAGCCATGGAGATACTCGCCCGCGATTTCCACCCGCTGGACATCATTTTCGTGGAAAGCGGGGGAGACAACCTCGCCGCCACCTTCAGCCCCGAACTCGTGGACGCGTCGATCTACGTCATCGACGTATCGG
>CAYTSP010000114.1:0-6077 GCA_964440505.1 uncultured Nitrospinaceae bacterium | reverse complement strand
GTTTTCCAGTCGAGTGGGGCGTCCCCTCTACCCCCTCAAGGGGGGAGCGAATGGGGTTACGCCCTGCTCCTCCATACTCCCCCCATGCTATACTGCCTCCCGAACGAACACCCCCGCTCCCGTTCATGAAGGCCGCCATTGGAATATCTCTCCCTCGCGTGGAAAAACCGCCGATTCCTGGCCTTTGGCCTCCTCCTCACGTTCTTTTCGTGCTTCGGGCAGTCCTATTTCATCGCCGTGTTCAACAAGGACATCCGCAGCGCCTTCTCCCTCTCCCACGGGGAGTTCGGCCTGGCCTACGCCGTCGCGACCGTCTCGAGCGCGATGTGCCTGATATGGATAGGCCGGATGATCGACAGGACGAGGCTCAAGACTTTCGCCCTGTGCGTCTGTGGGGGCCTCGTCGCCTCCTGCGTCCTGATGGCGGCGGCGCCCGTTTTTCCGGCGCTTCTCTTCGCGCTGTTCGCCCTGCGCCTGACGGGCCAGGGGCTGATGGTGCACACCTCGGTGACGAGCATCGGGCGGCATTTCACCGCCGAGCGCGGACGCGCCGTCAGCATCATCTCGATGGGCGGGCCGTCGGGCCAGGCCGTCATGGCGCTCGCGGCGGTGGCGCTCGCCGCGTGGCTCTCCTGGCGGCAGGTCTGGCTGGTGATGGCGGCCCTCTCCGCCCTCGTGCTGATTCCCGCCGTCGCCTGGCTGCTTGCGGATCATCGGGACGAGCATTTAGGTCGCAAGACGCGCGCGCCGGAGGCGTCCGCCTCCGGCCCCCAAGGGGTGTGGGGGAGAAGGGAGGTGCTCAAGGACCTGCGGTTTTACTTGATCATGCCCGTTGCTCTGGCCCCCTCGTTCATCGCCACGGGCTTTTTCTTCCACATGGCGCACCTGGTGGAGGCCAAGGGGTGGAGCCTCGCCTTCTTCACGGGCGCGTACACGCTCTACACCCTTTTCTCCATCTCGTTGACGCTGCTCACCGGCCCCGTCGTGGACCGCGTGGGCGCGGTCCGGATTCTCCCCTGGCATCTCGCGCCTCTATGCGCCGGGCTTGCGGCGCTGGCGAGTTCCGACCACTGGTCCGCCGCAATCCTCTACATGGGCCTGACGGGCGTCACCGTCGGCGTGCGCATCACCATCGGCGGGGCCATCTGGGCGGAGATCTACGGGGTGGAGAACCTCGGCGCCATCCGCTCCCTCGCCACCTCGTTCATGGTGGTGTCGACGGCGCTCTCGCCCGTCGTCTTCGGCTGGATGATCGACTACGGCGTGAGCGTGGAGGCCCTCGCGCTCATGTGCCTGGCGTACGCGGCGGGGGCGTCGGTATTGAGCGGCGCGTCGCTCAGGATGCGGGTTTCGTAGCGGCAACCCCTCCCCGGGGTTGCCCCACAGGTCCCGACCTGTCCCTGCGGGCTATCTGGTTCGCTCGATGAGTTCGCGCAGGGCTATGCGGCTCTCCGCCTGTCCTTCCATGAGTGCGCGCAAGGTGTCGCGGCTTTCGGCATGGGCCGTCATTCTCTCCTCATGCCTGCGCCGGGAATTCGCGGATTCTTCATCTTGCTTAAGCACCCATTCTTCATGCCTTCGCTTCAACTCTTCGTCTCTTCGTTTCGACTCTTCGTCCCTGCGCTTCGTCTCTTCGTCATGTTTGCGCATCCACTCGTCATGCTTGCGCATCGCCTCTTCATGCCTTCGCTTCGATTCTTCGTCCCTGCGACGGGACTCCGCCATCCTTTCATTGTGCCTGCGCTCGGAGTCGGTCATCCTCTCGTTGTGCTTGCGCTCGGAATCCACCGCGCGCATTTCCGCGCCGCGCGCCATTGTGCGTATCCCGTGGTAGATGAGTCCCAGGCCGCCGTAGGCGGCGATGAGGTTGAGATAGGCGGCGAGGAGACTCCAACGTTCAAAGGTCGTCATGTGCTTTCTCCTTTGAGTCGGGTCCCCTGTTGGTTATGGTTGATTTACAGTATATCCGATCGGCCTTCGTCCGCAATCATACGAGCGAGAGCGAACTCATGGGTTCGCCCTTACAAAACGCGTTCTTCACCTGTAGGGGCGGTTCGCGAACCGCCCCTACGCGACCTCGAAGCTCCCGCCTCAGCGCTCCTTGCGCTTGGGCGGTGCGAAGCGCCGCTGCCAGCTTGCCGTCTGCGAGCGCGTGATGCGGTAGAGCATGAACCCTCCCGCCGTCACCGACACGAGGATGAGCGCGAAGCCTATCGTCATCGCCCGCTGGAACGGCGTGGCGCGCCTGGTTTTGTTATCCGTGGCGTCCGGGGATTTTTGCGCCGCGGGAGGTTGCTCAGGCGGCGCGACGTCGGGCAGCCAGACGAAGGGAATCGCCACCATCCCCGCCACGAAGAGGATGGGCAGTATCAGGCGCGTGAAGTACAGGCGAAACACGTTTTTCCGGACCTCCACTACCGGCGCAATGCGTGCGGCCTGCGCCGGGAGCGTGCGATGTGGACGAAGCGAAGTCTCATGAAACCTCCTGTTCGGACTATAAAGGGACGGGGCGCGCGAATCCACCCCTTAAGGGGTTGTTGAAAAAGCCCCCAAATGGGATGGTCACGCTCCCCTCAACCGGGAGTGACGGCAGTGATCGATTCCGACCGATGAGGGAGGAATCGACTGAGCGGGAAGGGGTTTTACAACAACCCGTCATCCGCCGTGTCCGGGCCGGATGGCGCGTTTTTCGCCTCATGGGCGCGCGCGGTTTTCGTTTCGCCCGAAATGTGGTGATATTCCTTTTCCGCCCGTGGTGCGCAGCGCGCGTCATTTTTTGAGCGTTTTCGTTTGGTCTTATTATGTTTTGGCAAGGGAGGCGGCAACGAATGAAACGGCCGAGAATCGGAATCACCTGCGACGTGGGTAAAAGAAATTATCCCGAAGAACCCAAGGTGCGCCCGCGTCATGTGCTCATGGACGCTTATGTGGAGTGCGTCATCAAGGCGGGCGGTGCGCCCCTGCTCCTGCCCGCCGTGGAGGACGAGCAGGCGAGCGTGTCCCTGCTCACCGGCATCCACGGGCTGATCATCTCGGGCGGCGGGCACGACATCGACCCCATGCTCTACGGCGAGGAGCGGCTTCCCGAATGCAGCCCCACGAACCCCAAGCGCGAGACGGCGGAGATGGCGGCCTGCCGGGGAGCCATGTCGCGCGACATGCCCGTGCTCGGCATCTGCGGCGGCATGCAGGTCATCAACATCGCGGCGGGCGGCACGCTCTATCAGGACATTCCCTCCCAGGTGCCGGACGCGCTCACGCACCGGCCCGAGAACACGAACGAGAACACCTACACCTTCCACGAGATAGAGATCGGCGATTCCATCCTGGGCGAGGTGCTCGGCGCATCGTCGGTGGTGAACAGCCACCACCACCAGAGCGCGCGCGAGGTGGGGCCGGGCGTGCGCGTTTCGGCCAGGACCGAAGACGGGGTCATCGAGGCCATCGAGAGCCCCTCGCACCAGTTCGTCGTGGGCGTGCAGTGGCATCCCGAATCCATGTCGGCCTACGGCTACGCCGATATGGACGGGGCGGCGCAGCTCTTCTCCCGCTTCGTGGACGAGGCCCGCATCTACTCGGACTAGGAAGCGTGTAGTTTTTTTCGCATAAACCCTGAGGAACCATCCTGATGGACAAGCGACTGGACCCCTACCGCTTCGACGTGGGCACGGCCCGCGTGGAGCCCGAAACCCCCATCGTGGCGGGGGCGTTCTTCACCCGGAAGATCATCTTCACGGCGGGCAAATACGGGGTGGACGAGGGCGCGCAGATTCTCGTGTGCAAGCGGCTCTCGAGCGACATGGAGATCCCCCAGTTCACGGATCCCGCGGCGTCGGGCTACGTGAGCGTCTCCTGCTCGAACCCCGATGTGGGCCTTGCGCTTTCCTATCAGGAACAGGGCTATCTCGACGATTGGCGCTCGGGCGTCGCTATTCGGGTCGCCAAGGGATTTTTATGCCAAGGCGATGAGGTGACGCTCGTCCTGGGCGACACCGCAGGCGGCGGGCCGGGGGTCCGCGCGCAGACGTTCCCGGAAGCTCGCCACACGTTCAAGATCGTGGTGGACACCTTCAACCGCAAGCATTTCTACGAGCTTGAGAGCGACCCCGATATCCGCGTCGTGGGCGGCGCGCCCGAAACCTGGCACCTGGCGTGTCCCCAGACGCCCGTGCGGGGCGAGGCGTTCTCCGCCATCGTGCGCGGCGTGGACAGCTGGGGCAACCCGGCGGAGGAATTCACGGGCGAGGTCTCGGTCAACAAGAGCCTGAGGGGCTGGCGCGAGGAGGACAAGGCCCCCGGGAGGGTGGCGTTCTCCCCGGACGACGGCGGCGTAAAAAGGGTCGGCGGCGCGCGGTTGACGGGCGAGGGGCCTTATCGCCTGCGTTTGGAAGACCCGGCGGGGCTGGTGTCGCTCAGTCCACCGGTTCTGCCCAAAGCGCCTGACGACCCCTACGCCCTCTTCTGGGGGGACATCCACGGACAGACGCGCTCGACGGTCGGCACGGGCACGGTGGAGGAGTATTTCCGCTTCGCGCGCGACAAGGCGGGCGTAGATGTCGCCGCGTGGCAGGGCAACGATTTCAGGGTCCGCAAGGAGGACTGGGCGGAGGTCGTGCGCGAGTGCAAGGCGTTCAACGAGCCGGGCCGCTTCGTCACCCTCCTGGGCTATGAGTGGTCGGGCACGAGATCGGGCGGCGGCGATTACAACATCTACTACGCGGGCGATGCGGGGGTAATCCACAGAAGCTCGCACGCGGGCGTGGATGATTTGTCGGACGTCGCGGACGACAGGTTCCCCATCTCGGCGCTTTGGGAGACCTTCCGGGGCCGTAGCGACGTGATGAGCGTCGCCCACGTGGGCGGACGCGCGTGCAACCTCGATTTCTTCGACCCCGAGTTCGTTCACCTGGCGGAAATCCACTCCCACCACGGCACCTTCGAGTGGTTCGCCGAGGAAGTGCTCGCGCGCGGCTTCCGCGTCGGCTTTATCGGCGGCAGCGACGATCACACGGGCCGCCAGGGGCTGGTCTACCCCAACCGCCGCTCGAACAACGTCGTCACCTTCGACGTGAAGGGCGGCCTGATGGGCCTCTATGCCCGCGAACTCACGCGCGAGGCCGTCTGGGAGGCGATGCGCTCGCGGAGGACCTACGCCACGAACGGCGAGCGCATCTACTTGAAAACCGGGTGCGGCGAAGCCTTGATGGGCGAAGAGGTGGAAACGCAAGGCCCGCCCACTATAAAAGTCGAGGTCCACGGCACGGCGCCGCTTCTCGACGTGGAGCTCAAGCGGGGTGCGGAGACCATCCACCGCCATCCGGTGAACGCCGTCCAGGGCGCGGCCCGCGCGCGGCGTATCCGCGTGCAGTGGAGCGGGGTGACGCAGAAAAGCGGGCGCGACAAGAAGGTCGAATGGCGCGGCGGAATCGCGCTCGACAAGGGGGCGATGCTATCGCACACGCCCTACGCGCTCGATCAGTACGACGACGCGGTCACCCGCGTATCGAACAAGCTGCTCCGCTTCAAAACCGCCACCTCGGGCGACCCCGACGGCGTGCTCATCGACCTGGACGCCCCCGCCGACGCGCGCCTTTCCTTTTTCAGCGACGTGAAGAGCTTCGATATTCCCCTCTCAGACATTTCGGCAGAACCCACCATCATCGAAGCCGGCGGCGTGAACATCCAGATCCTCGTCGCCGAAGTCGGTGCGACCCTCAAGGACTGGAGCGCGCGCTTCCAGTTCACCGACGAGGACGCCTCCACCGACGCCGTCAACCCCTACTGGGTGCGCGTCCTGCAGGTCGACGGCGGCCAGGCCTGGTCGAGTCCGGTGTATGTGAAAAGGGCGGGGTGAGGGGTCAATTCCGAGCGAGGAGCGAGGAATTGACCATCGCCGTCATTCCGGCGAACGCCGGAATCCAGAGCAGACGGGAATATCGAATCGCAGGACGACCAGGAAAAACGAAAAAGCGAAAAGACAAATACAAAAGCAAAATCCCTGGATTCCGGCATGCGCCGGAATGACGAACAAAATTGCACCCTCTCTTGTAGGGACAGGTCGCGACCTGTCCCTACGG
>CAYTSP010000113.1:0-5068 GCA_964440505.1 uncultured Nitrospinaceae bacterium | reverse complement strand
GGGGAAGGCCCGCGCGTCGCGCTCGATGATTCGAGCGATCACGCAGACGGCGTGCTCACCACGATTGCGAGCACCATCGCCACCATGGGGTCGCGCCACGCCTACTCGCGCGTGGGCGTCACGGTCATCATGGGGCCCGAACACGCGCAGCTTCTCGCGGATCACGGATACAGCCGGAGCGACGCCAAGCGGGGACTGCAAGAGCGCGCCCAATTGCCCGTGGGCCTCTTGAAGCGCGGCGGTCGCTACCGGGGGAAAGAAAAGAGCGAGTGGCCCGAGTGGGTGGATCACGACGACGATGCGTGCATGGCGCCCATGATCCGGGAGCCGGAGGACGTCACGCTCTTGGTAGCCGGCGGCCTGCCCGGGCCTTCCTCGTTCATCATCCCGGGTTGGAACAACACGAACCGGCCCGTCTCGAAGGCGTTCGTTGTGGAGTAGCCGCATAGTAAATTGTTGCTTTTGTCATATCTGGTCTTCGGCTTTTTGAAACCATCGTAGGAAAGCCGGACCAAGAAACATAGAATGCCTGATGGTCAGAAATCCTGGGGTAAGGAGACGCGCAATATGAAATACAAAATCGTTCTTCACCACTCTGAGGAAGGTTACAGCGTATGGGTCCCCGGCCTGCCGGGTTGCTGCTCGCAGGGTGAAACGGAGGCGGAGGCGATCTCCAACATTGAGATAGCTGCCAGGGAATACCTCAGCGCCGTGGAGGATCTCCTGGAGGGCGGAGGCTTCCTTTCTTAAGGGTTATTCTCCATTGACGAGAGAGGAGACAAACACTCTCCCTTGGGGGGACTGTTGAAACAGTCCTGATTTTGTGAATTGGCGAATAGAACCAACCGGGTAGGAGGATCCGTAGGGACAGGTCGCGACCTGTCCCTACAAGAGGCGGTGCGCTTTTGATCGTCATTCCGGCGAATGCCGGAATCCAGGGACTTTGCCTTTGTTTTTTTTATTTCTTCCGTATTCCCGCCAGGGAGCGGGGGATGAAAAACCGGAGCGTCGCCATTTCCCTCGGCTCTGGATTCCGGCATTCGCCGGAATGACGGCGTGGTCAATTCCGTGGGAGGAGGGCTTTTTCAACCCCCCCCCCCTGACACCCGTAGGCCTTGCCCTCCCGGGGCGTGAGTCGCTTCCAGGCCGTCGCCAGATCCGCGAGAATTCGCTACAGGATTTCGTCTCCCGGCGGGGGCGTCGGCCCGTCTCGAAGAACATCGACAGGAGTTGTCATGCCGCCGGATCGATCCACCTCGCTGCTCTACGAACTGTTCAGTGGGCTGCCCCGGCAGGGACCGGGAACAGCAGCGAGCACGCGCCGGGCCCTCGGGCTCGTACCCGACGTCGGACCGCGGACCCGCGTGCTCGACGTCGGCTGCGGGACCGGCGCCCAGACATTGGTTCTGGCGGACAATTCGCCGTCGCACATCGTCGCCGTCGACATCCACCCCCCGTTCATCGACGCGCTGAACGCCAAGGCACATGAACTGGGCATCGCGGATCGCCTGGAAGCCCGCGTGGCGGACATGCGCCGACTCGAATTCGCCGACGGTTCCTTCGACCTGATCTGGTGCGAAGGCGCCATCTACAATATGGGTGTCGAAGCGGGCCTGCGCGACTGGCGCCGGTTACTGCGGCGAGGCGGGCACGTCGCGCTGACGGAGGTGTGCTGGCGGAAGCCCGAACCGCCCGCCGCATGCGCAGCGTTCTGGAACCGGGAATACCCGGCTATCCGCGACACCTCCGCGCTCCTGGAAGCCATCGAGGCGTGCGGCTACGAGACGGTCGGGCACTTTCCACTCCCCGCGTCGGCATGGTGGGACGACTACTACCGGCCACTGCAAGACAACGTGGCTACATTCCGCAAGCGTCACCACGACGCGCCGGACGCACAGGAGATAGCGGACCAGTGCCAGAGAGAAATGGATATCTGGCATGCCTACTCCGAGTTCTACGGCTACGAGTTCTGTGTGCTCCGTACCCATTGAATCGGTCCCGACGGGCCCGGGTCGACTGCTGCGTCATCCTCGCGTCGGCATTGCGCTGTGGGAACATGCCCGGTGGTTCGCGCCGCTCACCCCTGTCCTCTAAAGTTCGGCGGACGCTGCCGCTCAAGCGCCGCTCGGGCTGACCACCTGATACGGGGTTGTTGAAAAAGCCAGTCTTAGGAGTGAGGAGCGACCCCATCGTCTTACATGTCGCCGTATCGACCTCACCCTGAGTAGCCGCCGGAGGGCAAACGCGACTGAGTAAGGAGCGTGTGTAGCGAAGGGCTTGCCCAAGTCTGTCGAGAGGAACGCTCCCCTTTTAGCTCGGCAATCGCCCCCGCATTGGTCGCGATTGACCTTCGATACGCGGCTCCGCCGCTACTCAGGATGAGGCGGAGAGGGGTTTTTCAACAGCCCCGATACGAGGCGGCCTCCAGTGGCCCGGTCGCTTGGGGGCGAGGAAGCGGAATCTGCCGCCCTTCGGCGTTTCGGGTTGTACATCCGACGTATGGACCCCTAACACCCGTAGGCCTTGCCCTCCTGGGGCGAGAGGCGCTTCCAGGCCATCGCAAGCTCCGCAAGTATCCGCACGCCAACGCCGGTGCCTCCCTCGGGGCGGTAGGGCCCGGCTTTTCCGGTGTGCGAGGGCCCCGCGATGTCGAGATGCACCCAGGGCGTCTCGTCGGCGAAGTGCTGCAGGAAGGCGGCGGCGGTGTTGGCGCCGCCCCAGCGGGCGCCCGAGATGTTGCACATATCGGCTATCTTGCCCTTCATCGCCTCACCGTATTCCGGGAAGAGCGGCATGTGCCAGACGCGGTCGCCGGTGCGCTCGCCGAGATCACGCACACGCCCCAGCAACTCATCGTGCGTGCCGTACATGCCTGTCACCTTCTGGCCGAGCGCCACCATGCACGCGCCCGTCAAGGTGGCCAGATCGATCATGCACTGGGGGCCATATTTCTCGCGCGTGTAATGGAGCGCGTCGGCGAGTACGAGCCTGCCCTCGGCGTCGGTGTTGTGGATTTCGACCGTCGTTCCCTTCATGGAGCGCACGATGTCGCCGGGGCGGGTGGCGTCGCCGTCCACCATGTTCTCCACCAAGCCGGCCACGCCCACCACGGGCACGCGGGGCTTTGCGCGCGCGACGGCGAGCATCGCGCCAAGCACGGCCGCGGCCCCGCTCATGTCGGTCGTCATGAGTTCGAGACCGCCGCTCGGCTTGATGGATATGCCGCCTGTGTCGAAGGTCACCCCCTTGCCGACGAAGGCGATGGGTTTCGTCCTCACGCCCTGCGGCCTGTACTCCAGAATAACCATGCGCGCCGGCTCGCTGCTGCCCCGGCTTACGGAGAGAAGCGCGCCCATCTTCTGCCTCGCCATCTGCTTCTCATCGAGAACGCGGCACTTCAAGCCCTCACGGCGCGCCATCGCGCGCGCCATTTCGGCCAGCGCGGGCGGGCGTTTCTCGTTGCTGGGCGTGTTGATGAGGTCGCGCGCGTAATTCGTTCCCTCGCACAAAGCGCGGCCATAGCGCACCCCGCGCCGCATCGCGCTCAGGTTCCTGCCCGGCCCACCGCAGAGAACGGCTCGCGATACCTCGCTCTTCTCATCATTACCCTCGCTCTTGTACTTATCCATCCGGTAGAGCCCGAGCCCCACGCCCTCCACAATCGCCTGGGCCGCCTCGCGCGCGCCCAAGCCCTCTCCTATCGTGGAGGAGGCCGAAATCGCAACGCTCTTCAGGCCTTCTGAGCGCGCGCGCTTGGCCGCCAGAGCGCCGGCGCAGCGAACCGATTCGGGCGACGCCTCATCGCCCATTCCTGCAAGAATCACGAACTTGGGCACTCCACCTTCTTCGGGAACCGGCAGAACGGAGACCTGCCCCTCCTTCCCCTCGAACACCTTGCGCTCGCGCAAGGAGGCCAGGGCATCGCCCAGAATCTTTTCAAGTTGCTCGTTTTTTTCGTCTTTCGCCATGAGGCAAACCAGGGCGTCCGTCCCCTGGTCGAAGCCCTCACCGCCGACAACGGAGAACCGCATGGCCATCTCCTCTCCCAATAATACGCAAAGTAGAAAGCGAATGGGCGAAAGTGTATCCCAGAGCGGCGCGCACGGCTATGCGGATCGGGGGCTCCCACCTTTTTGCTCATGAGGATGAGCGCGCGGATTGTCTTACCTTGCTGCCTGCCCCTAGAATGCCCGGCATTGTCGGCATAAAATGAGCGAGTCGGGCGCACCGAAGCCCTCCATGCTCAAAAGCGATAATTTTCTCCCTCTCACGCGAAGGAATAGGCCATGAGTTTCTACAACTGGGACATGCTGCCCTTGAGCCACGATCGCCCCGGCGTCGCGCACAGGCGGATTTTCGGCGACAACATCCAGATGCAGCACCTGATCACCGAGCCGGGCGGCACACCCTCGAAATTGCACAATCATCCTGATCACGAGGAGTTCTTCTACATCCAGGCGGGCGAATGGGAGTTCACGCTCGAAGACGAGGTGCGGCGAATCGGGCCGGGCGACGTGGTGCACGTCAAGGCGGGCGCGATGCACACGTTGAAACTGGTGAGCGATGAGCCGGGAATGGCGCTCGAAGTGTTCTACCCGATGTGGAACCCGGAGCTGGCCGGTGACAAGGAGGATTTCACGATAGACGCCATCAAGAGCCGCATGGAGTTCGCCGAAGAACCCGACGAAATGAACCGTGGCCGCCCGCCGGGACACGGGGAATAACAGGGGAGCCGCTTGGGGCATCACCCCTCATCCCGAGCAGGCGCGCAGCGCCGTATCGAGGGATGGGGCCGCCATCCTCCCGGCTGACGAGGAGCGCCCTTCGATACAAACGCTCCTTCATCGAGGGCTGTTGAAAAAGTCCCATGACAGGGAGGTACAAAAAGGCGATGCCCCCCACCGGGCAGAGGGAACTTTGCTTTTTCTTGCCCCCCTGTCAAGGGGGGGTAGGGGGGGTTGCCTTTATGGTCGAGAGGGTATTCCCTTCGAAAGGCTCGGGACATCTTTCGATACGGCGCTTACGCGCCTACTCAGGATGAGGAAGGCGGGGGGACGGCGGAGCATGT
>CAYTSP010000112.1:0-3483 GCA_964440505.1 uncultured Nitrospinaceae bacterium | reverse complement strand
AGGGCGTCCTTCATGCCCGCGATCCACAGCCCGACTCGCACCTCTATCTGCTTGAGGTCGGCCCGCACGAAGCCCTTGCCGTCATGCGGAACGATGATCGAGCGGGCCTGTCCGTCGCGGCTGAAGTTGTGCAGGTGCGCTCCGCGGCCGCTCCACCTGTTCGTGATGGTGCTGGCGTGATTGAGCGTGTCGACCAGCTCGCCGTCGGACGTCATCTGCGTCTTGACCTTCCGCAACTTGACCAGCTCGTTCTCCTTCCGCTCCATAAGCAGTTCGTATGCACGCTTGCCGTTGTCCGACCACTCGCTCACGCATGCCTTCGCCTGCGTCAGCTCCTTCGTGCTTGCCGACGGAACGCCGCACTCCCTGCGGAACCACTCGCCCAGCCGCACCGTCTGCGTAGGCGTGTAGCCCGTGATCCTCCTGAACGTCTCGTCGAGTTCCTTCATCGCCTTGCGGGTGGCGTGATTCGGCGCGCGGACGACGAAGGGCAGCCTTCGCTCTTCCGCTACGCGCATCATGAGCAGGCGAATCGCATCCGAAACCGATAGGCCCATGGCGTTCAGCGCTTCGGCGGCGCGGGCCTTGGTCTCGCTGTCGATTCGGGCGCGAACGACAGTATCTGTCGGCATATTGGCGTCCTCCTCTTGTGTAGCCTCATTGTAGCTACAATGTTTTGTCTCCCTTGTCAAGGCTCATTACGTGGGGTTTCTGGTATGAACCCTCCCCCCATTTGGCATCGGCGCGGAACCTTGGTCTAATGGGCGCGGTTTTGGTTCTTTAAGCGCCTTATCCGAAGGAGGAAGTATGGCGGCGTATGACGTGGCGGTGATAGGCGGGGGACCTGCGGGCTACGTGGCGGGCGTGCGCGTCGCCCAGAGCGGGGGAAGCTGCGTGGTCATCGAGCGCGACGAACTGGGCGGCACCTGCCTGAACTGGGGCTGCATCCCGAGCAAGAGCCTCATCGCCGCAGCCGAGGTCTACCGGAACATCAAGAACGCGGACGCCTACGGGATCGAGGTCACGGGCGAGGTGCGCGCTGACCTCGCCGCCATGGTCGAGCGCAAGGACAAGATAGTCGCAGGCCTCGTGCGCGGGGTCGGCGGGCTGTTCAAGGCCCACGGGGTGGACCACATGGCGGGCGACGCCGAGATTCTGGAGATGGGCAGAATTTCGGTGCGCGGAAAAGGCGGGGAGCACGAGATTATATCCGCCGATAAGATCATCATCGCCACGGGTTCGCGGCCCGCACAGATTCCCGCCTTTCCCATCGACGGCAAAAAAATCATCTCATCCGAACAAGCCGTGCACTTGAAGAAACTCCCCGAAAGAGTGCTCATCGTCGGCGCGGGCGTCATCGGCTGTGAGTTCGCGTGTCTGTACAGAGAACTGGGAGCGGAGGTGACGATGGTCGAGTTGCTCGATCGCGTCCTGCCGTTAGGAGACGAGGACGTCTCGAAACTCATGGCGCGCGAGCTCAGGAAGCAGAAAATCAAGGTGCGCCTGGGCGAGAAGATAACGAGCGTCTCTTCAGATGGGGAGGAGTTGGTTGCCGGCTTCGAGGACTCGGATGAGGTGGAACGCGCGGACCTCGTGCTCGTCTCCGTGGGCCGGACGATGAACACGGACGGCCTGGGACTCGAGCGAATCGGCGTCGAACTCGGGCCCCGCGGCGAGATCAAGGTGAACGATTTGATGGAGACGAACGTGGCCGGCGTCTATGCGGCGGGAGACGTGGTGGGCGAGCCCATGCTCGCGCACGTGGCCTCGGCCGAAGGCGTCGCCGCTGCGGAAAACGCCATGGGTGCTGAGATTCGGATGGATTACCGCGCGATTCCGGCGGGCATCTTCACCCATCCCGAGATCGGCGTCGTCGGCATGGCCGAGCACGAGGCGGCGAAGGCGGGGCACGCGGTGCGCGTGGGCAAATTCTCCGTTCGCACCCTCGGCAAAGCGCAGGCCGAACGCGCGCTGGAAGGGGAGGTGAAGGTCATCGCCGACGCGGATAATGACGCCATTCTGGGCGTTCACATCGTGGGCGCCCACGCCGCCGACATCGTGCACGAGGCCGCCGTCGCCATGCAGCACCGCGTCACCGCCTCGGACCTGGCCGGCACCATGCACTCCCACCCCACGCTCTCGGAAGCCGTCATGGAGGCGGCATTGGACGTGCACGGCGAGGCCATCCACGCGCCGCCGAAGAAACGTTCATAGGGGGTTGTTGAAAAAGGCCATGTATTCCCTCGGTAGGCGGTGTGATGATCCCGTAGGGACAGGCCTCCGTGCCTGTCCTGCTTCGTAAAACGCGATGGCATTGTAGGGGCCGCATATATGCGGCCCTGCCTTTTCGCCTTCACAATGCGGGTCGCATATATGTCGGACATATATGTCCGACATACACGCATATTGACATCCTAGCCTAGGGGGGAGAGGTTCGGTCCGATCCGAAAGAGGTATTTCAACAGCCCCTCATAAATTGGGTCCGACCCGCGATGACACAATTTCCTCATCCCGAGTAGGCGCGCTCGCGCGCCGTATCGAGGGAGCGCCCTTCGATACGCCGCCTTCGGCGGCTACTCAGGGTGAGGTCGGTGCGGCGGCTTTTGCCGGAATGACGAACAAAACCGCACCGCCTCTTGTAGTCACAGCCCTTCCTCGGGGCTATTCTACAGGTCGCGACCTCGGACAGGCACGGAGGCCTGTCCCTACGGATCCTCCTCCCCGGTCGGCTCCATTCGTCGAATCACGAATTCAGGACTTTCTCTACAGCCCCCAAAGACCTCATCAAAACTGCCTTGCGGATCCCGTGATGGCTAATACGGCACGTCGATGAGCATTCCCTCGCCCGAGCGCATGTCTTCTTCGAGAAGTTCGCGCATCGCCTTGGTCACGGGACCGGGTTTTCCGTCCCCGATGACCTGATCGTCCCACTGCACCACGGGGGCGACGTATATCGAGCTTCCGATGAGCATCATCTCCGCGGACGCCTTGGCCTCGGCCACGGGGATGTCGTCCACCACCACGTCGGCGATGACGCCTTGGTCCACCAGGCGGCTCGCGAGTTCCAGGAGGCGCTTCACGGTGCAGCCCGAGAGGATGTTCTCGAATTTCGGGTGCCGCAGTACGCCGTCGTTCGTTACGAAGGCGCAGTTCATGTTCGAGCCCTCGCCCACGTTCCCCGCCTCGTCCACGAAGATGCCGTTGTCGAGGCCCTCTTCTTTCGCCTCCATCTGCATGAGGGTGTTGGGCAGGTAGTTCGTGCTCTTGGTGACGGCGTAGAGCGGCGGCTTGATGGGGTAGGTCGTCGTCATCACGCGCATCCCCTCGGCGTAGTAGCGCTCGGGATAATCGAGGCCGCCGAAGATCATCACGAAAAAGGCGGGCTTGGCGTCCCCTGCGGGGATGAGTCCCAGGTTGCCGGTTCCCGAGGACGCCCAGTAGCGGATCGAGCCCTCACGGCGGCCGGAGAGCGCGCTCGTGCGG
>CAYTSP010000111.1:0-3044 GCA_964440505.1 uncultured Nitrospinaceae bacterium | reverse complement strand
TGCAGGGACGGTTCCGCATCTTCCGGTGTGGCTTCCGATTCCGTCTCGTTCAGCGACTCAAGTTCGAGGGAGTATTCCTCATACAGCGCTGCTTCACTTTGCGGCACGGGCGCATCCCGCGTTTCAACCACATCCGACGCCGCCGTGTGTTCCTCCACCTCCCGAGCGATTTCGGCTACAGCTTCCGGCTCGCTCTCCTCGGGGATTTCCGGCTCGGCAGCAGTCGCTTCCTTTACGCTTTCCGCTGCGGCTGAGAATGCTTCATCATCTTGCCCGGACGTCTCCGCCTCATCCGGCGATTCGTCTGCTTCCGGCTCCGTCAGCGGCTCCAGGTCGAGACCATATTCCTCAAAAGGCGCGGCTTCGCGAGGCGTTCCAGTCGCATCCGGCGGCTCGCCCGAGGCCGGCGCCGTCAATGATTCCAGGGCGGGTGCAGGAGCGCTTTCCCGGGCATCCATACCGTTCGTCGAATCCGTGCGCGGCGGCTCATCGGCAGCCAGCAGCTCCAACTCCATGTGAGAGCCATAGTCTTTGCCCTCCGTATCTTCAGCCGAATACGGCACTCCCGGTTCGATGGCCGAGGGAGGCGGAATTTCATGCCCCTCATCCGGTTTGGCAGGCGTGGAATCCTTGCGACGCGCGATACAGCTCAAAAATTTCTTCTTGTTGTTCATGCCGCCCTCTTTGAGGTCAGAACCTCATTGCGTGAATAAACGAATGTCGAGAAATCACAGGGGGCGGTAAGGGAGGTAAGAAAACTTACGGGTCAAGACTAACGATAACAAAAACTTGGTGTCAAGCCGCGCATGGTCGAGTCCGGATGCGCCGGGGCGGCGGCAAGCGAAGGAAACACCGATCGGTTGCGCGCCGCCTTCCGACGGGCCGCTTCAACCCTTCCCCTGAAACTGTATGCGGGTTATCCATCCCTTTGATGGATGGTTTGCAGGTCTCGCTCGAGATCTTCGAGGTCATATTGGAGCGGCGTTTTTCGGATGCGCGCATAGTCCATCATCTCCCACAGGGAAACTCCCGCATCGCGGGCCGCCCGCGCGAGGGTCACCTTCCCGTCCCCGTACAGTCGGGCGTAGTGCTCCAGCTTCCACTGCCGGACAGCGCTCGACAGCAGCCTTCGAACAGTGGTCGAACGGTCGGACTGCTCCACGTTCTCGATGAGTTCCAGTTCGCGGACCAGTTCCAGGGGAAGCCTCGCGCCCACCATGCGCTCTTTTTTCATCTCTTCGCCTCCCGTGCGATTCGCAAAACTTCCGCCACGACGGACGGGGAAAGCCACAATATCCGGGTAATGTCCTGAACCAAAAAGTCATCCTCGGTCGGCTCCGAAGCCGGTATGACGAACAATACTGCACCACCTTGTGTAGGGACAGGTCGCGACCTGTCCCTACGGGGTTTTTCAACAGCCCCGCAATGCGCCGACAGAGCCGATGTATTCCATTCCCGCGGCTGCGGCGATGCTTCGGACTCCCCCCTACCCCTCTGCCAACTCCTCCGCGGCCCGGATGATGAGTTCGATGTCCTGATCCCGCGAAAACCGGTGGCCGCCGTCCTTGACGAGGGTCAGGCGCACGTCGTCGCTTTTCAAAACCCTCGACAGTTTCAGGGAAGTCTCCCACAACACGGTCTCATCGCGCATTCCGTGGATGAGGCGCACCGGGCAGGTCACATCTATTTCACCGCGCAGGAGCAGGTGGTTCTCCCCCTCATCGAGGAGCTTCCTGGTGATGGGATACGGCTCCTCCCAGATATTCGGCGGGTGCAGGACATATCCCCGATCGTCGAGTTCTTTTTGCATCTCTTCGGTGAGCCTGTGTTTTTTGAAGTCCGCCGTGAAATCGGGCCCCGACGCCACGCCCACCAGCCCCTTCACGCGCCCGGGCCGGGCCAGGGCGGCGAGGAGCATCATCCACCCGCCCATGCTCGAGCCCACGAGTACCTGGGGACCCTGTGCGACGCCGTCCAGTATCGCGAGGGCGTCCTCCGCCCATTCCCCGATGGTGCCGTCCTCGAACTTGCCCGAAGATTCCCCGTGTCCGCCGTAATCGAAGCGAACGTAGGCGCGGCCCACTTTTCGGCAATGGGCTTCGAGCGCGCTCGCCTTCGTCCCGCTCATGTCCGAGCGGAAACCGCCCAGGAACATCAGGCCGGGCGATTCGCCCTCCAGCCGAAAGTACGCGAGCGAAGATTTCCCCGGCCGGTGAAGAAAACTCGTGGGGGAGTCCGTCATGTCTTCAGGATGAATTTTCGAGATGTTCGATCAGACGGGCGGCGACGCCGCGAACCTCTGCTTCCGACGCCTCGTCGATGCAGCGGCCGTCCTCGTCGAATACCTTGTGGACGCTCCCGACCGAGGCCTGGCCGGGCAGAACCTCTCCGCCGATGTGGGTGAGAATGTGTCTTAAGTGCGCAAGGGCGTTGTCCGCGCTCGGCCCCATCGCCACGCCCAGGATGGCGATGGTCTTGCCCTCGAACGTGGAGGGATAGCCCAGGTTGTCTATCGCCAGCTTGAGCGTGCTGCTGATGCTGCCGTGATACTCGGGCGTCGCGATGAGGATTCCCGCCGCTCCCGTCACGAGAGCTTTAAGCATTTCGGGGTCTTTCGAGTCGCTCGGCTCACCCGGAAGGGGCAGATCCAGATCGCCCAGATGGACGCGATTGATCCCGAACTCGCCCTTCCCCAACTCATCGAGCGCAAGCGCAAGGGCTTTATCGGTATTGTTTTGCGGCCTGCGGCTGCCGCCGAAGACGAGAAGGTAGGGGGTCATTTCGTGTTTTTGCGTTTACGCTGCGACACCGGCCGGTTCGGTCAGTACGATGGGTTCGGTATCCTTGAGAAGCGGCAGCACCTCCCTGCCGAAAATTTCCGCTTCTTCCCTGTGCGGCCACCCGTTCATGATGAAGTGCCGCACGCCCGCGTCGTAATACTCGCGAATCACGCCCGCGACCATCTCCGGCGTGCCGACGAACATCGTCCCCGCGCCGCCGCGCACCTTGTTCACGCCCATCCAGATCGTATCGGTGAGCCAGAG
>CAYTSP010000110.1:0-6217 GCA_964440505.1 uncultured Nitrospinaceae bacterium | reverse complement strand
TCTCCAACGTTTCGAATCGAACCCGTAGGGACAGGCCTCCGTGCCTGTCCGAAGAGGGACAACCACAAGGGGCAGGACAACCCGAAAGGGTTGCCCCTACGGCAGACGATACATCCCCTGCAATCGGAATTCCTCTTTCTTCAGTCGGTGAATTCCTCCCTCATCAGTCGGAATTCACCCCGCCAGGATCAGAAGAACGATTCCCGCCAGGATCACCACGCCGCCCAGCAGCGTTTCGCGTACCCGCTCGCGCTCCTGGAAGAAGACGTAGCCGATGGCGATGGCCAGGAGAATCTCGATCTGCTTCACCGATTCCACGTAGGAGGTGAGCGTGAGGCGGAAGGCCTCCGCCTGGGCGAGGCTCGTGACGAAGGCGAACAGCCCCAGGGATACGAAACCCTTCCAGAGTCTGGGGGCGTCCTTGAAGTGCCCGGCGGATTTCCACAAGGTCAGCGGCAGCACGACGAGCGACGCCGCCGCATAGGTCATGAACGTGCCGAAGGTGGCGTCCGAGAGCACCGCCGCCTGCTTGAAGGTGATTACCGAGGGCGCGTACAGCAGCGAGGCGAGCACGGTGTAGCGCATCCCCTTGTCGGTGAATATGGCGCGGACGGGCTCGAACCAGCCGATTCGCGCGCGCGAGACGTTCAACCCGTAGACACCCGCGAGGGTCACGATGATGCCCACGAGCCCCCAGGCCGAGGGCGCCTCGCCCAGCGTGATGAAGGCGAGCACCACCAGCCAGATGGTCGCGAGTTTCCACAGCGAAGTCACCACGCCCATCGAACCGTAGAGGAGCGCCTTCGAGAGCGCGAGCGTGGCCGAGGTCTGCAGGAAGCCGAAGAGGACGCAATACCACCAGAAACCGGGCTGTATCTCGGGCACGCCCCGCATCCACACCGCCACGGCCGCGAAGGGGAGCAGGAACGCGAACCGCCCCAGCACGTTGATGTACTCATCGAGCTTGTGGCCGATGGATTTCATCGCCGCGTTTCTGAGCACCTGCGCGAGAGCCGCAATGACGGCGAGCGTCACCCAGTCCATTCCATGCTCCTCTGCCCCTGACACCTGAAAAACCAGGGCCTTTTCTACGCGCAATTCAGGCCCAAGTCCAACGGCAAGGGATTTTCGGGCTCTTGCGCGAGACGCCCTCCCGAAGTGACGCCGAAGTCCCCTCCTGCATCTGACACGGCGGCGCGCGGTGTGATAATCTGGCGATGGTGATTCTTATCCCCGGGCAGGAGATTGGCGCATGATTCGCGACGACGTATTCGTCTTCGACAACGTGGTGCACATGTACGACTACTCGGATGAGAACCTCGTCTCGGAGCAAAGCGAATACGACCGCCACTACCACGTGAGCAAGGTGCTTGGCAGAAGGCGGACGGCGCCCACGGACGTCTACGCGGGGTGGCACCCGGTGGAGGGCTTCAAGCGCCGCTGGAGCGTGGAGGACATGGGCCGCCTCGTCTTCGAGGACTCGGGCACCGACATGGCGATGGCCCAGGCCGTGCCCCTGTTCGACCTCTACAAGGACGGCTTCGCGCCCGTGAAGGCGCAGTACGCCTTCGCGCAGGCCTATCCCGAGCGCTGCCTGTTCTGCGGAGCCGTGGACCCCATGTACCCGAGCGTGGCCGCAGCGTGCGAGGAGATGGAGCGCCAGGTGAAGGAGTGGGGGGCGAAATCCATCAAAATCTACAACGCCCACGTGGACGGGAAATCCTGGGCGTGCGACGACCCAGAGATAGCCTACCCACTCTATGAAAAAGGGCGCGAGCTCGGGGTCAAGGTATTCCAGTTCCACAAGGGAAACCCCATCACGCGGGCGAAGCTGCGCGACCTCTCACCGCTCGACATCGAGGGCGCGGCGCTCGATTTTCCCGATATCCTCTTCGGCGTCCACCACCTGGCGGTGCCCTATTTCGAGGAAGTCATCTGGATGGCGAACCGGTACGAGAACGTCTTCCTCGTGCTCTCGGGCATCGGCCACACGCCCATGATCGCGCCCAGAACCTTCACCGAGTGGATGGGCAGGCTGCTGCGCGACGTCGGCTCCGAAAAAGTCCTCTGGGGTTCCGAGATGGCGCTTCTGGGGAACGCGAAGCCCGTGATTGAGTGGATATGGGACATGGAAATCCCCGAATCCATGCAGGATGACTACGGCTACCCGCAGATCACCGAAGAGGACAAGCGCAACATCCTGGGCCTCAACCAGGCGCGCATCTTCGGCGTGGACGTGGAGGCCAAGAAGCAGGAACTCTGGAACGGGGTGACGCGATGAACGACCACGAAGCCCTCATCGCCGATGTCGAGGACATCATCGAGACGCAGATTCGCCCACTTCTCAAGATCCACGGCGGGGGCATCACGCTCGAAAGCGTGAGCGAGAACGGCGAAGTATCGCTTCGCTTCGAGGGCGCATGCCGGGGCTGCATGCTCAAGAGCGTCACCTACGCCCTGGGCGTCCGCCAGAAGCTCATGCAGCACCCCGACGTTACGGACGTCGCGGTCGAGGGCGTCCGCATCTCCGATCACGCCATCAAACGGGTCGAGAAATTCTACTCCGGCTATTCGTTTTGGGTGGGGCATCCGCTCAAAGACCAATCACCGTCTTGATCGCCTCGCGCTACCAGATGAGCAAAGAACTGCGCCTGTGGTACGGCTGGGTGATCCTCCTGGCCGTCTTCATCATCCTGACGGTGACCGTCGGCATCCGGAATTCTATCGGCGTCTTCTTCAAGGACATTTCCGGCGAGTTCGGCTGGAACCGCGCGCAGACGGGCGCCGCCTTCACCATGGGCATGCTCGGGCAGGGGATGGTGGCCCCTTTCGCGGGCTGGGTGCTCGAGCGCTTCAACATGCGCTGGGTGATCGGGGCGGGCATACTCGTGAACGGAGCGGCGCTCATACTCGGCGCCTACATCGGCGCGCTCTGGCATTTTTACGCCATGTATTTCCTGCTCTCGGTCGGCTTCGCCTTCACGGCCAACCTGCCGCAGGTGCAACTGCTCTCGAACTGGTTCGTCTTGAAGCGCGGACTGGCGATGGGCTTCTCGCACGCCGCCCAGGGGTTCGCGCCCATCGTAAACATCTTCACCCCCCTTCTCATCGCGGCCCTCGGCTGGCGGGGGAGCTACCTGGCGCTGGCGGGGGTCGTGCTTCTTCTCGTATTTCCCTTCGCCGTGACGCTGCTACGCGAGCACCCCAGAGAGAAGCGCACCGCGCCCGACGCGCCTTTTCTGACGTCCGAGGAGTTCTCCCGCGCGCGCGCCAGAGCAGCCGTCATCGCGCCTGCAAGCAAAGAACAAGAAGCCGCTTCTTTCTCTTTTTTCTTCACCCACAGGTTCATGCTGCTCGGAGGCATTTACGGCAGCATCGCGTATATATTCACCGCCGTCCTGGTGCATCTGATCCCCCACGCGACGGACCAGGGCTTCTCCCCCTCGGGGGGCGCCGCGCTGTTCGCCCTGTACGGAGCCGCCCTTGTCGTGGGAAACGGGTTGAGCGCGGTATCCGACCGCATCGGAAGGCTACCCACCTACATGGTGGGCGTGGTGTGCGGCCTGGCCGCGTGTTATCTCCTGGCGGCTTTCACGCAAGCGTCTCCCGAGTGGCGGATATACGCGGGCGCGATGGGAGTAGGATTCGCCCTGGGTTTCGTCCGGCCCACGGCGTCTTCCCTGTTGGTGGACCATTTCGCGGGGCCGGGCTTCGGCCTGGTGAACGGTTGCGCGATGATGGTCTTCTCCCTCGTGGGCGCCCTGGGTCCCTGGGTGACGGGGGTGCTGTTCGACGCGAGCGGAAACTACTTCTCGGGCTTTCTACTCGCGGGCGTCATGTTCATCGTGGGCGCGGTTTTCGTCGTGAGTCTCTCGCGCATGCCGCGCGAAGAGCGCGCTTAAGACCATGAACGTCATGCGGGACGAATCGCGCCTCTGGTACGGCTGGGTGGTGCTGGCCGTGGTCTTTCTGGTCATGATTACCCTCATCGCCTTTCGGGCCACCATCGGGCCCTTCTTCAAGGAAATCTCGGGCGAGTTCGGCTGGAGCCGGGGGGCGACGGCGGCCGCTTTTTCCATCGGCATGCTGGCCCAGGCGATCATCTCGCCTCTGGCGGGCATCCTCTCCGATCGCTGGAGCATCCGGGCGTCGATGTCGGCGGGGGTTGTGGTGTTCGGCCTCTCCTTGCTCATCGGGAGCCAAATCAACGCGCTGTGGCACTTTTATCTGATGTACATCGGCCTGTGCGCGGGCTTCGCCGCGAGCACGTGGATCGCCCAGGTGCCCACGCTCTCCAACTGGTTCGTGAAAAAAAGAGGATTTGCCCTGGGCATTTCCAACACCTGCCAGGGAGGCGCATTCTGTCTGAACATCGCGACTCCCTACCTCATCGCGGCCCTGGGCTGGCGGATGAGCTATCTGGCGCTTGCGGGCGTGACCCTGCTCATCGTGCTCCCCGTCTGCATCATTTTCCACAGGGACCACCCATCCGACAAAGGCACCATCGCCGACGCTCCCTTCGTTCAGAACCTGCTGGATGAAGCAGCGCCGAAACCACCGCCTTCATCCGCCGACGAGCCGCCGGTCTCCATGTACAACCTGCCGTTTTTTATCTTCCTGGGTTCGTTCCTGCCCATGGCGTACGCCTTCGCAGGGATGCTCGTCCATCTGGTGCCCCACGCAACGGACCAGGGCTTCTCGCTCGAGACCGCGAGCGTGCTGTTCGCCATATGGGGACTTTGCCAGGTGGGATCGAACCTCATCAGCCCGGTTTCGGACAGGCTCGGCCGGGTGCCGACGTACCTCATCGGCAACGTGCTCGGAATCGCCTCCGCCCTCGTTCTGGCCACCTACGAGAAGGGAGACCCGGAGATCCGCTTCTACATCGGCACGATAACCAACGGCGCAGCCCTGGGCCTCATACGGCCCACCGGCTCGGCCATCCTCGCGGATTACTTCGAAGGCCCGGGCTTCGGGCGCGTGAACGGGGTGGCGATGATGGGGTTCGCTCTCTGGGGCTCGGCGGGGCCATGGACCACGGGTTTCCTCTTCGACCTGCACGGCTCCTATCTCTGGGGGCTTTCGGCCTTCGCGCTCATGTTTTTTCTCTGCGGCTTCTTTGCCGTGTTGCTCGGCTGGACGAAAAAAGATAAGAGGGGGGCATCCCCCGCCTGAATCATGGAACCACGAATTCGAGGATTATAATGCCGATCGAAAGAGTCGATGGATTCTATTTTCACCCCACCTCGCGCGAGCGCGTCCTGGCGCAGCGCCATGCGGACCCGTCCAGGACGCCCTGGACCCCGATGAATAAACCGCTCGCGGATTGCAAGGTCACCCTGATTTCCACGGCCGGCATCTTCATGAAGGGCGACGTTTCTTTCGATTACGAAAGAGAGCGGCGCGAGGGCACCTGGGGCGACCCCACACACCGGGAGATCCCCAGGACGGCGGGCCAGGACGACGTGGCGTATTCTCACCTGCACGTCGACACCTCTTTCCTGGCCGAGGACAGAAACGTGTCCTGGCCGGTCGACATTTTCATGGATTTCGAAAAAGAGGGGAAAATCGGTGCGCTGGCAGATACGCTCTATTCCATCATGGGCTACATCCCGAACTTCAACCCGCTCGTGAAGCGCACCGCGCCGCTGATGATAGAGAAGATGAAGGCGGAGGGCGTGGACGCCGCTTTTCTCTATCCCGTCTGACCCTTGTGCAACCGGTCCGGCGGACTGCTTCAGCGCGAAATCGAAAAGGCGGGCATCGCCACCGTCATCATCTCAAACGTGCCCGAGACCACCGAGCGCGTCTGCGTGCCCAGGGCCGTTTTCGTCCAGTACCCCTTCGGGCGGCAACTGGGCGTCGTGGGCGACTATGCGGGCCAGCGCCGGATTTGCGAGGACATGGCCGCGCTGCTCGAAGAAGCGCAAGCGCCCAACGCCTACCGCCACCTGCCCTATGAGTGGCCCGAGCCACCGGAGGCCACCAAATGGCGTCCCGACGTGCCGCCGCCCATCTTCGCCATTCGTGAGGCCAAAGCGGGCGGACAAAATCTGATGGATGATTACAAGGACGAGGAGCGCGCCGCGTATTCGGATGCGGCGCGCTAGGCGAGCGACCGGGGAGCGCCTGCGGTTATCCGCGCGTTGCTTATAAAGGGGTTGTTGAAAACCCCTCCTCGCTCGAAATTGACCACTGACGTCATTCCGGCGAAAGC
>CAYTSP010000109.1:0-8475 GCA_964440505.1 uncultured Nitrospinaceae bacterium | reverse complement strand
GTTCAGATGGCCGCGCGCGACACCATCGCCTGGGCGAACGCCTACGCGGAAGAGAACGAGAAGGACATCATGAAAGGCTTCGCCGAAAAGGGCCTCACGATCGCCAGTCCCGATCTCAAGCCCTTCCGTAATGCAGTGAAGCCGGTACACAAGATGTTCGCCGACAAAGTGGGCGGCATCGACCTCATCAACCGCATCCTGAAGATGCAGGAAGGCTAGTCAACCTCTAGGCGCGCGGCGGCACGGGCCGCCGCGCGCCTTTTTTCTATCTACAAAGGGGAACCGAGCAATGAGCGGCTTCGAGGGGCAAAGCGCCATCGTCACGGGCGCGGCGACGGGCATCGGCGAATCCACGGCGAGAATCCTGGCCGAAAAGGGTGCGGAAGTCACCGTGATGGATTTCAACGCGGAAGGCGCCAAGGAGGTTGCGGCATCCATCAACGACAGCGGGGGCAAGGCACACCCTGCTGTCGTCGATCTCACCGACTGGGAGGCGACCCTCGCTTCAGTGAATCAGGTCCACAACCGAGCAGGCAGCATTGACGTTCTCGTGCACAGCGCGGGCGGATTTCCCCGGTACGTGAGCCTACTCGATTGTCCCGTAGACACTTGGGACGGTATCGTGAACTCGAACCTGAAATCGATGTTCTATCTCTTGAAAGCCGTCGCCCCCCTCATGGTGGCGGCGAAGTACGGGCGCTTCGTGACGCTCTCGAGCATGGCGGCGCGCAGCGGCGTGAACCCGAATCCGCCGCATTACACCGCCGCAAAAGGGGGCGTCCTCGCCCTGACCCGCCAGGCAGCCCTCGAACTCGGCCCCCACGGCATCACCGTGAACGCGGTTGCTCCCGCGAACGTGAACAGCCCGCGCGGCCTCGCCAACCGGACGCAAGAGCGCATCGCCCATATTCAGAAAACCACCCCCTTACGCCGGCTCTCGGAACCCCAAGAGATTGCGGAGGCCGTCGTCTTCCTTTGCAGCAAGGAGGCGGGCTACATCACCGGCGTCACGCTCGACGTGAACGGCGGCGCGACGATGGTGTGAGAACAAAGGCTTTCTCACCACTACAACGGGGTTTGGTTTTAACAGTCGGATATCCGGGCTTCCACAAAAAATCGCCCCCGGTTACGACCAGGGGCGACTGGGTGGCTAAAGTTTACACCAACTTGCTCGGGCTTACCGGGCGCGCTGCTCCACCAGCACTTCTCTCATGATGGTTCGAATCTGTTGCGGCGTGATGAGTTTTTCTTTCAAATTATTCAATTCGGCTTTTAGACTGCCCACATCAGTTTTCAGACTACTCACGTCGGCTTTCAGGATTCCCACGTCGGCTTTCAGGATTCTCACGTCAGCCTTCAGGCTGCCCACTTCGGTTTTCAGGCTACCCATGTCAGTTTTTAGATTGCCCACGTCCTTTTTAAGACTGCCGACTTCAGACTTCAAGTAACCGAAATCATCCTTGGTAGCCAATCTTTTCAAATCTTCATGCATTTGGGCCTTGAAGGCGTTCAAGTCCGCGTGGAGTAGCTTCAGTCTCTCGTCCAGACTCATTTTCACTTCGGTGACTTGCTTCTGGAGTTGGTCGTCCACTCCGTCGAGTCTTTTGACTTCCGCGTCCACTTTCGCAATCACGGGCTTCACTTCGGCCTGGGCGATATAAAGCAGACCGCCTCCCAGGATGGCGAAAATCGCCACCGGAGAACCAACCCAAAGCAGCCACCAATGAAGCGTTTTCGTTTTCGCCGCTGCTTTTTCCTTTTCCATTTTGAGTCCTCTTTCCAATCAGTATCGTCGTTTCGTACCCATGCTTCCCTTTTATGGGCAAATATATAGCGAAATAACATAAAGCTCAACCACCCCCTTTTTCCACGACTGCCAATTGCGGGGGAGAACGCCCCGCTCGCTCTAGGTGGTGTTTGTCAGTTGTTGCTCTATGCCTGTTCGAGGGCTTGTTTTACGAGAGGCACGACCTGGGAGAAGCGCTCGGCCACGAAGACCCCGGCTTCTTTGAGCAGTTTTTTCTTGCCCGAGGGCGCACCTCGGCCCCGCTCGATGAGCGCGCCGGTATGGCTCACGCTCGCGGGCGTGGGCGAGGTTTCCCAGAACTCGCCGGGGATCATCGCCACGACGGGTTTGGTGAATCCGCCCGAGGCGATGAAGCGCGCCGCCTCCTCTTCCCTGTCCGTGCCGGGTTCACCGAACATGACGACGACGCGGGTCTCGGGGTCTCGCTCGAACAGGGCGAGCATCTCGACGAAAGCGGAGCCGATGAGCAAATCGCCGCCCAGGGCCACGTAGGTGCTCTGGCCGATACCCTCTCTCGTCAGGAAAAGGCATATCTCGGCTCCCATGCCGCCGCTCCTGCTCACCACGCCCACAGGGCCAGGGCGGAACATGAGGTCAGGCACCTCGCCCCCTGTACCGCCGAGCTTGGCTCTTCCCGGACTCACCATGCCCTGGCTGTTGGGACCGATGACGAAGGTCCCCATCTCGGCCGCGCGCGTCAGGAGCGCGCAGGCGTCGTGGTGCGGCACGCCCTCTGCGAGTATGTGCACGGTGGGAACGCCCGCCTCGATGGCCTCGAGAGCCGCCTCGCGCACGAAGCGCGCGGGCACGAAGAGCACGGAGAGATCCACCTCGTGCTCGTTCAGGGCCTCCGCCACGGTTCCGTATACCGGCACACCGTCTACATACTCGCCCCCCTTGCCGGGAGACACGCCCGCCACCACGCGGGTACCGTAGTCCGTCATGGTCGGCAGAAGCCGCCTCGCCTCCGCCCCCGTGGCTCCCTGCACGAGCACGCGGGTATCCGAATCCAGCAGAATGCTCAACTCTCATCGCTCCCGTAGGCGCGCGCCACGACTCGCTTGGCCAGATCTTCTATCGACGCCTCATCCTCGTGCCATTCCACGCCCGGCACCTCTGCGATGAGTTTTCTCGCTTCCTCCACTCCCGGACCGGCGTAGCGGATGATGACGGGGAACTTTTCGAAATCAAGGTCCGCTTCCTTGAGCCCGCGAACCACGCCCGCCACCTTGATGTCCACCCGCGTGAAATTACTCACGTTTCCCGCCAGGAGCAGCCCCTTGATGCCGGGTTTCGAGAGCACGGCCTTCACCGCGCGGCGCATTTTCTCCTCATAGCGTCCGGGCGTGATGTCGAACGTGGTGGCGGGTTTTCCGCCTTCGTCCAGAAGCGCCTCAAGGCTCGAGAGACCGTAGCCCCCGCCGGTGACCATGAAGCCGATGTCGCCGTCGAGTTCGCTGAAGCGGATCGCACCCACGTGGGGGTCGATGGCGTCGATATCGCGCATGCGCATCTCGAGTTCGGTGAAGGGCCGCCAGCCGTTTCCGCCTTCCACGCCTAGCTTGGCCTCGAGTTCCGGGTGGCGGAAAAGCGCCTGCGCGTCGAGCTGCACCACGCCCGCGGCCGCCACTACGCTGCCGTCTGCCAGTTCCGCCAGGGGGTTCACTTCTATCATCTCGCAGTCATGAGCGCAGAAGACCGCGTACATCGCGCACACCGCGCGAGCGACCTGATCGGCCAGATCGCCTGTGAGACCCGCGCACCCCACCAGTTCGAGAGCGTCTTTGTCCTTAAGCCCTTCCAGGATATTCACGGGCCATTCGAGCAGTTTGTCAGGATGATGCTCACTCAACTCCTCGATATCCACGCCGCCCTCCGCGCTGAAGAGAATGAGCGGGCATTTTCTCGGCGCATCGAAGGAGATAGAGCAGAAAATCTCGCGCTTTATCTCAAGCGCTTCCATGACGATGAGTTTCCTGACGGGAAAGCGCCGTACCTCCATGCCGAGAATGGCTGCGGCGTGGGCGCGGGCCTCATCCACCTGTGTGGCGAACTTGACCGCGCCCGCCTTGCCGCGCTTGCCGACCGGCACGAGCGCCTTGATGACGGCGCGCCCGCCCATGCGTTCGGCGGCGCGGGCGGCTCCATTGGCGTCTGCGCAGACCTCGAAGCGAGGAACGGGGAGGCCGCCTTCGCCCAGAAGCGTCAAAGAGTCGTTTTCAAGAAGGCGGGACAAGAGGGTCTCCACTCAGAATGCGTTCAGCGCGTTTTCGCGAATAACCTGAAAGATGCGCACTTGCTAGCACTTGGGCTTTCGGGCGTCAAGATTTGCGGGGAAAGCGCGACATCACCTTCTGCCGGATATCGAAAGCGCGCTCCGCTTCCAGCGCCTCAGCCGCATTTCATCGCGGGACGAACCACCTGGTGAAGCGTGCTGCCGCTGCTGCCGCCCATCCGGGTGCCTCCGCCGGGCAGGTGAATCCATCCATTCAGGTAAACCAGCCCGGTGACGCCGTGCACTGGAATGGGCATGTCGGGTAGTCGAGTCCAGCGGTCGGCTTTTGGATCATACACCTCGTGATGGGGGAACACGCCAGACGGTCCCGCCGTGGGATGTTCGCCGCCGAAGGTGTGGAAACAGCCATTCACCGCAATACCGTTGTTTCCACCGCGCGCCTCGGACATCGGCCGCTTGGTGCTCCACTTTTTGCTAACCGGATCATACATCTCGAGCACCGCAGTAATCTCGCTCCGAAAGCCGCCGCCGAAGCGCCCTCCGGCAACAAAGAGTTTGCCGCCGATCGCATCCGCCGCCATGTGATTCCGGGGAGTCGGTAAATCGGGCAGGACCGTCCATTTATTGGCCTTCGGGTCGTAGACGGCGAAATCGCGCCCGCGCGGCGGACGGCCGCCGGCGACGTGAATCTTGCCGCCGATAACGCCGTGTGCCATCGCACTGCGCGCCGTCGGCATCGGCGCGCGCGATGTCCACTTCTTCGTCCTGGGATTGAAGGCGTATACGGCCGACGTGTACAGGGACTTCTTCCTCCGGCCGCCGGCATTCGTCTGCCCGCCGATCACATAGAGAATCCCGTCGAGCGCGACTGCCGAGGAATGGTTGATCGTGGTCGGATAGGGGGTCGTCAGGCTCCACGTGTCGGATTTCGTGTCATAGACCTGGACGGTGTCTACGCTGACCCGCGTCGAGGGGTATCCTCCGACAACGTAGATTTTCCCGTTAAGATAAGCGACCGCCATTTCCGAATTAGGCTCGATGAGGGCTGCGCGCTTGCCCCATTCGGGCGTTTGAATCGTCTGGGCCGACGACTCTGACCCGTAGAGCCACATGGCCACCAAACCCAGAACGAGAACAGCTATGGCGTCTTTGCGAACGCCCCGGCCCGTAATCGCCATCGCCCCTTCCCTCCATTTCGGAATACCGTGTTCAAATATCCTGTCGGGCAAAAGATCCGCTTGACTCGCACGTTGCGGGGATCCGCCATACATCTCCATTCGTTCCGCGAATTTACCATGAGCCCGCTCACGCCACCAA
This sequence comes from uncultured Nitrospinaceae bacterium, assembly GCA_964440505.1. Lineage (GTDB taxonomy): Bacteria > UBA8248 > UBA8248 > UBA8248 > UBA8248 > Bin107. The sequence goes on along the minus strand of CAYTSP010000109.1, from coordinate 3,115 downwards.
ACTTCTGTCAGACCACCGTTTGGCTTGTGTTTTCAGGCGAACACTCGCCCGCCTCGGTCCGGCAAGGAACGCTATCGCTGCGCTTTCAACGTGTCGCCGCAACGGGAATGGGCCGAAACCTCCTCGCAAGCACCGACAAGCAATCGGTGAAGGAAACGGAGTTTAGAATGTTTGGGGTTTGTCTTTTGCGAAAATATCGTCAAACCGACCGAGCGCCGCTTGCGAAAGTATGTTGATGAGATAGAATCATGCCATCAGCAATTACTTGTTTCTCTGTCATTTCAACGGAGGGAATTCTATGCTTACCCACAAGAAATTGATCGCAGCAACTGCCGTTTTCGCTGTGGCCGGCTTCGCCGCCTCTCTGGCGAGCGCCGCCACCACCAACATCACCATCGTCGGCGCGGGCAAGGGCGCGGGCGCGTTCCGCATGGCGGCGGGTCTCGCCGAGGCGGTGAACAAGACGAGCAAGACCGTCAACGTCACCAACCGCGAGTCCAAAGGATTCGTCGCCAACACCCGCCTCGTCGCCAGCGGCCGCTCCGAGATCGGGATGACGAACGGGATCTTCGTCGACTTCATCCAGCGCAAGCAGAAACCCTTCCACAAGGGAAAGGCGATGATGACCATCCGGGGCATCGGCCCCGTGTCGACCTCCTGGTTCCAGGTGACGACGTTCCACAAGTCCGGCATCAAGACCTATAACGATCTCGCCGGCAAGCGGGTGAACATGGGCCCGAGGGGCAGCTCCACGCTGTTCATGATGAAGTTCATCACCGACAATCTCGGGATCACCGACAAGATCCGCAAGGACTACATGGGCTGGGCGCAAGCCGCCACCAACATGATCGACGGCAAGCTCGACGCCTTCGGCATCCCGAACCCGGTGCCCTCGCCCTCGATTCTGCGCGCCTCGCGCAGCGGCCCGCTCCGCATCCTGAGCATTCCCGACAAGGTGCGCGACAAGTTCGTCGCCCTGAGCTCTGGCTACTACAAGGACAACAAGGACGCCAGCCCCTACCAGGGGATGAAGGGCAAGAAGTTCAAGACGGTCGCCTACACCATCTTCGCCGTGGCGAACGAGAAGGTTCCCAACGACGTCATCTACGAGGTGACGCAGCGGGTGTACGACAAGGCGAACCGCGACTTCCTGATCAACGTCTTCAAGGGCTGGAAGATCGGGCTGGACTTCGCCTCCAAGTCGGACGAGTTCATCAAGCAGATGGGCAACTTCAACATGAAGCTCCACCCCGGCGCCGCGCGCTACTGGAAGGCGAAGGGCTATAACGTAAACTAGACGTTTCCCGGAACCCCGGAGGGCACAGTTCCCTCCGGGGTTCCGGTAATGCGCTTGTCATCGGCCTCGGGTGAGAAAGGGTGGCGATGAGGAAGGTCTTTGATTTTCTCTGGGAGTGGATGCGGTTCATCTTCGCCCCGGAGTCGGCCACCCGAAGGGATATCGAACCGGGTTTCCAGAAGCAAAACCTGCCGGTCTGCGCCTTTCTCTCCTGTCTTCTTCTCGCTTACATCCTTTTCTTCGCCGGAAGAACGTACAATCTCTACCTCCCCTACGAGATCGCCTGGGACTGGCAGGAGGTCGAATTCCCTGCTCTGGATGCCTGGCTCTACGCCCTGATCTGGCTATACGTGTCGGGCCTGTGCATTCTGCCGAGGGCGGCGATCCTGCTCTCCTCGTTCGCGTTCGCCGCCTATTTCCTCTATGGCGCCGCGAACAAGGCGCCGGTGGATTTCGGACTGGGCTTCGGCGAGGTCATCGTCTACGCCCTATCGCCTCTTCTCACAGAGGGAATGGAGAAATCCCTTTCGGCGATATGGGAGACGCTCCACTTCCCGGGGCTGGCCATCTATGCGTTTCATTTCTATCTACCCCTGTACGTGATCTTCACCGCCATCCTCACTTTTATCTTCTACCCGGCACGCGCGGGCGCTCCGAGGAGCAGGCCCTCCGCCGTGGACCTCCTCCTGTGCGCGGGCGTTGTCGTCTTCACGGTGGAATACGTCATGAACTTCGCCGACCGCGGAGACCGGGCGGGTCTCGTCCTCTGGACGGACGTCGCCATGGGCACGATCGCCGTCATCGTCTCGATCGAAATGTGCCGCCGGGTGCTGGGCTGGGTGCTTCCGCTGCTGGGTCTTTTTTTCTTCTACTACGCCATGTACGGCAATCATTTCCCCGGTCGCCTCCTGCACAAGGGGTTTTCCTACAACGAGGTCGTGAACTTTATTTACGGAACGTCGGGCATCTTCGGCGTCATCGCCAACGTCTATGCGAGCTATGTTTTCCTGTTCATCCTCTTCGGCGTCTTTCTGGAAAAAACCAAGGTCGGCGACGTGTTCATCGACCTCTCCTACGCCCTGGTGGGCCGCCTGCGCGGGGGAGCGGCCAAGGCTTCGGTCGTATCGAGCGGCATGGTGGGCTCGGTGGTGGGGAGCGGCGCCGCGAACATCGTCATCACGGGCACCTTCACGATCCCGCTCATGAAGCGCGCGGGCTACAAGGCCCATTACGCGGGCGCCGTCGAAGCGGTCTCCTCCATCGGCGGCCACCTGCTTCCGCCCATCATGGGTTCGGCGGCATTTCTCGTGGCGGCGTTCACCGAAACGGATTACGGGTGGATTGCGCTCATATCGCTCGTGCCCGCGCTGATGTACTACTTCTCGGTCTACATGTCGGTTCACTTCCGCTCGGGGCTGGACGGCATTCACGGCCTCTCGAAAGAAGAGCTGCCAGAACTGCTGCCCCTTCTCAAGAAAGAGGGCTATCTTCTGCTGCCGGTGGTGCTTCTCATCTTCCGGCTCATCATCGGGCGCTCGCCGTTCGACGCGGCGCTCTGGTCCATTATCCTGGCGATGGTTCTGGGATTTTTCCGCGAGGACACCCGCCTGCTGGCCCTGCCGCCCGTGTTCGCGCGCCTCGTGGGCCGGCCCGGATGGAGCACGAGAAACGACAGGCTCGAATACCAGGCCGCGAAACACCACAAGGGACTCATGGAATCGGGGAAAACCCTCGAAGAAGCCGATGCGGAGGCGGAAGCCTACCTGGAAGCCGCAAAGGGTGCCCCTCCCGGAAACCCGCTGATGGAGAACTGGCCCC
>CAYTSP010000108.1:0-4336 GCA_964440505.1 uncultured Nitrospinaceae bacterium | reverse complement strand
TATGAGAAGCGCTACGGCGTGAAGCCGAACTACCACGCGGGTCAGTCCTATGCGTCCATGCAGGTTTTCGGCGATGCGGTGAAACGAGCCGGCTCCATTGACAGGGACAAGGTGTGGCGGACGCTGCGCACCATGAGCACCATGACCATCATCGGTCCCTGGAAAGTGGATGAAACCGGCATGAACAATCACGAGGGCTTGACATTCCAGATTCTCGACGGCAAGCGCAAGATCGTGTGGCCCAAGAAGTTATCGGAAGTTCCCTACAAGCTACCGATGCCCAAGTGGAAAGACAGGGGCAAGAACTAGAAAGGCAGAGAAGACAAGCAACAGTCGTGAAAGTGTAGCAAGTCGATTCCCGCCCCGCGTCCGGTTTCGCGCGGGGCGGGATTTTCGCCGGGGCAAAAGCTATTTGGGGGTTGTTCGCAACTTCTTTGCAAAACACCCTTTGACATATGAAACAATATGCGTATCATACCGCACCTATTGACGGCTTGAATGCGTATCCAAAACTTCGGGAAATTGATTTTTTCGCGAAGAAATAGCCTGAATTAGCGCAATGTTGTCTTTGATATACGATCGGTAATTCCATCTTGTTTTTTTATGGCAAGGCAGTATTTTTTGTTTCCAATCAAGGAGTGTAAAGAAATGAAGAAAAGCTTTGTTTTGATTCTCGGCGTTGTTCTCGCTCTCACGGCGGCTCCCTTCGTGGAGAAAAGCCACGCGATGGACAAGGTCACCCTGGGGATCGCCATTTCGCAGACGGGCCGCTACGCCGAGCCCGCCGGGCGTATGGTGAACTCCTACAAGCTGTATGTCGATCAGGTGAATGCCGGCAAAGGATGGAACGGCAAGAAGATCGACTTCACCATCCTGGACGACAAATCGGACAAGCAGACGAGCATCAAGCTCTATGAGAAGCTGATCACGCAGGACAAGGTGAACCTGACCATCGGCCCCTACTCCAGCGGCATCACCGACGCCGTGGCCAACGTGCTCGAAAGGTACAAGTACCCCACGATGGCTCCGGGCGCCTCCTCGGGCATCATCTGGAAGAAAGGCCGCAAATATCTGTTCAACATCATCGCCGTCGCCCAGGACTACCAGAAGGGCGCGATTCACATCGCCAGGGACATCGGCGTCAAGAGAATCGCCATCGTCGGCGAGGACAGCCTCTTCCCCAGACAGTCGGCGGAAGGCGCCGTGGACTGGGCGAAGAAGCTCGGCCTCAAGGTGGTGCTGAACGAGAACTATCCGCGCAAGCAGACCGACTTCACCGCGTTGCTGCAGAAGATCAAGGCGCGCCGCGCGGAGGCGCTCATCTCGAACAGCTACTTCGCGGACGCCGCGGCTCAGATTCGCCAGCTTCGCGAGCTCAACATCAACCTCAAGATTTTCGCCGGAACCGTCGGCCCGGGCCTGCCCAAGTTCGCCAAGCAGCTCGGCGACACGGCCGAATACGTTCTCGGTTTCAGCCAGTGGGAGCCCAAGCCGGCGATCCTCAAGCGGCCCGGCATGAAGGCTTTCATCGCGGCCTATGAGAAACGCTTTGGCGTGAAGCCGAACTACCACGCGGGCCAGTCTTACGCGTCCTTGCAGATTTTCGGCGACGCGGTGGCGAAAGCCGGTTCCGCGGATCGGGACAAGGTGTGGAAGACTTTGCGCACCATGAAGACCACGACCATCATCGGTCCCTGGAAAGTGGACGAGAACAACCTGAATCAGCATGAAGGATTGACCTTCCAGATCCTCGACGGCCAGCGCAAGATCGTATGGCCCAAGAAGATTTCGGAAGTTCCCTACAAGCTGCCGATGCCCAACTGGAAAGACAGAGGCAAGAACTAGGGGTTGCATTGAACGCGAAAATGCAATAAACACTTGAACTTTCGCGCCGGGGCGGTCAAAGGCGGCCCCGGCGCGAAGGAGAAGGTATCCGGTTTTTTTATGTAGTTTTCTGAGGATATGATTTCTCATGCAGGAAAAAGCGGAAATCCGTAGCAAATACTGGCTGGCTGTGTTTTTGGTAGCGGCTTACACCGTTCCCTTCGGCATCGGGATTTATACGGATAACGTATTCTTCGACCTTCAGTGGCTGGCGGACCTGACCACCGTCATCCTGAACGGCATCATGCAGGGTGGCGTTTACGCCATGTTCGCCGTGGGGCTCACGCTCATCTTCGGCGTGATGCGCATCATCAACGTGGCGCATGGCGAGCTGGTGATGCTGGGCGCCTACCTGACCTGGATGTTCTTCTTCTACGTGGGAATCGACCCTCTCCTCGCCTTGTTCATTACGCTCCCCATCGCTTTCGTCATCGGGCTCCTTATCCAGAAGCTGTTGTTGAACGCCGTGGTGGGCGGGCCGGAACTGACGCCCTTGCTGATAACATTCGGTATGGGCCTCACGATCATACATATCGTGGAAGCCATCTTCACCACCGATTACCGCACCATCCCCTACGCTCCCGACGCGTTTCAGCTTACCGAGACCATCGCGGTGAGCAGGAGCAAGATCATCAGCTTCGCGATGGCCGCCTTCATCTCCATCAGCGTCTTTATTTTTCTGAAAGTCCACCGTATCGGCAAGGCGATCCGCGCGACGGCGCAAAACGCGGATGTCGCCATGGTTTGCGGCATCAATATTTTCCATATCTACATGATCACCTCGGGTCTCGCCGCGGCGCTTGCGGTGGCGGGCGGCGCCCTGGTGTCGATTCAGTTCGGCTTCAACCCGGAAACGGGCGTTTTGTATACGCTGCAAGCCTTCGCCATCATCGTGCTCGGAGGCAGGGGCCACTATATCGGTGCGCTCATCGGGGGTGTGATGCTCGCGGTTATCGAGAGCCTCATATCCTTCATGATTCCCAACGGCACCGCCATGGTGGAAATTGCGTCCTACGGGATGATGGTTTTCGTGCTGCTGATCAGGCCTCGCGGCCTGATGGGGCCGAAAGAAAACTAGGAGAGCTCTGAATGGGCCAAAAAGAACACCTCCGCAATTTCGGGATGCTGGCCATACTCATAATCGTCCTGTGCGCGTTGCCATCGAATATCAACCTGTACCAGCGCTCCGTCATCATGTTCACGATGATGTACGTCGTTCTCTCCTTGAGCTGGAACATCATCAGCGGCTACACGGGCTACGTGTCTTTCGGCCACGTCATGTTCTACGGCATCGGAGCCTACGCCACCGGCATTCTGGTGGTGGACTATGGCTGGCACTGGATTGCGACTCTTTTCGTGGGCGTGTTCGTCTCCTTCGTGGTCTCGTTGATAATCGGGTTTCCGGTTTTGCGGCTCAAGGGCCCTTATTTCGCCATCGCCATGCTCGGCGCGGCGGAGGGTACGCGCGTGGTCGCCACGGTGTGGGAGGATCTCACCCACGGCGGCGAGGGAATCGGTCTGCCCAACATCGAAAACTCCTTTGAAACGTATTTCGCCATGCTGGTGGTCATGCTGGTCACCATTGTCGTGTCCTACTGGGTGGGGCATTCGAGGTTCGGGATCCGCCTGAACGCCATACGCGAGGACGAAATCGCCGCGGAGAGTCTGGGCATCAACACCACGTTCTACAAGCTTTCCGCCTTCGCCCTTTCCGCCATCTTCCCGGCGGCGGCCGGCGGCATTCAGGCGTACAAGGTGCTCTACATCGATCCCGAAACCGAATTCTTCATCCTCGTCACCATCTATATGAAGCTCTTCGCCATGTTCGGCGGCAAGGGAACGGTGATCGGACCCATCTTGGGCACGTTCGTCTTGTATATCGTTCAGGAAATTACATGGGTGAAGTTCCCGACGGCCCACCTCATCGCCTTCGGCGTCTTCATCGTCCTCGTGGCCCGTTTCATGCCGCGCGGGCTGATGGGTTTCGCCATCGACAAGGGCTGGGCGCGCAAGGGAATGGTTCACTAAGAAACGGAGCAGCGCGAAAAAATGGCAGAAGCGGAAATCGCCCTCGACATTCAGAACCTGAAAAAGTATTTCGGGGGCATCAAGGCGGTGGACGGGTGCACCTTCCAGGTGCCCAAGGGTCGGATTTCGGGCCTCATCGGGCCGAACGGCTCCGGCAAGACCACCACGTTCAACCTGCTTACGGGCGTTCTCGAAGCGGACAGCGGCGATGTGCTCTACAACGGAGAGAACATCGTGGGCTTGAGGCCCTATGAAATCTTCAACAGGGGCATCAGCCGCACCTTCCAGATTACGCGCATCTATCGCGAGATGACGGTGTTCGAGAACATGCTCTCGGCCTCCAGCATGAAGATGCCCTTGCGCGAGGCGCGCGCGCGCGCGCCTCGCGCAAGGGCATCTTCATGCTGGAGGCCGAGAGCATGTT
>CAYTSP010000107.1:0-3657 GCA_964440505.1 uncultured Nitrospinaceae bacterium | reverse complement strand
TCAAGGGAGGGGGCGACGCGGCGGCGGCGGCACCCGCGGAATTGGAGACCGGCGAATTCGACTACGCCCGGAACCTGCAGCTGGCCCCCGACGTGCTGGCGAACATGAAAAAGGCGGGCAAAGGGGTGGTCATCTCCTCGTTCGGCACGCTCGTCGAGCGCATCGTCGTGAACCTGACGAACCCGGCTCCCGGACTCGGCAAGGAGCGCTCCACCGCCAAACACCCGCATCCTTTTCTCTCGGACCCCAAGGTTCGAAAGGCGCTCTCGATGGCGATCGACAGAAAGCTGCTCGTCGAGATCGGCTACGGCCCCGCCGGGCGGCCGACGTGCAACATCCTTCCCGCCCCCGCCATCTACAAGTCCACCGCCAACGATGCCTGCCTGAAACAGGACATCCCCGGCGCGAACAAGCTGCTCGATGAGGCGGGCTGGAAACGCGGCCCGGGCGGCGTGCGCGTCAGGAACGGCGTCAAGCTCTCGATTCTCTACCAGACTTCCACCAACGCCGTTCGCCAGGATTTCCAGGCGCTCATCAAGCAGTGGTGGTCCAAAATCGGCGTCGAAACGGAGCTTCGCAACATCAGCGCCTCGGTGTTCTTCGGCGGCGACCCGGCGAGCGGCGACACCTTCCAGAAATTCCAGGCCGACGTGCAGATGTACGCCAACAACTTCGACGGCACGGATCCGGAATCCTACATGGCGAACTGGGCGTGCAAACAAGCGCCGCGCCCCGCCACGCAGTGGCAGGGCAACAACATGCCCCGCTACTGCGACCCCGCCTACGACGCCCTCATCGCACGAATGGCGCGCGCGGGCGCGCTCAAAGAACGGGCGCGCCTCGCCAAGGCCATGAACGACATGCTCATGCAGGCCTACGTGCTCATTCCGCTGGTCGACCGCGGGCGCGTATCGGCCCATGCGAAAACGCTGGGCGGCGTGGTTCTGAACACCTGGGATTCGGAGCTTTGGAACATCGCCGACTGGCGCCGCGTCAAATAGGCCCGCGCGCCGCTTAGGGCCATCGAGGCATACGGGCGATGGGGACCTACACGCTGAGGCGGCTGCTCATCGCCGTTCCCACGCTCATCTTCATCAGCCTCGTCATATTCCTGTTGCTGGACCTCGCGCCGAGCGACCCGACGGCGAGCCTCCCCCTCACGATTCCGCCCGAGGTGCGCCAGAAAATCCGCGAATCCCTGGGCTTGGGCCAGCCCATCCACATCCGCTATCTGCTGTGGTGCAAACAGTTTTTCATCAACGAGCCGCTGAACGTGGTCGACGCCCTGCTGGGTTTCTCGGGCGATTCCGGGCGGCTCCGCGTGCTGAGCTGGCAGACGCGCTCCCCGGTCGTCGACCTCATCGTGGAGCGCCTGCCGCAGACCCTGTGGGTCGTGGGACTCTCCTACGTCATCGGCGTCCTGATCGCGATACCCATCGGCATCTTCTCCGCCTACCGGCAATACAGCTGGTTCGACCAGATAGGCACCTTCGTCTCCACCGTGGGATTTTCGGTGCCGACGTTTTTCACCGGCGTGCTGCTGATCGTGGTGTTCTCGGTAGGTCTGGGCTGGTTCCCCTCCATCTACGACACCACGCACCGCGTGACGGACTGGAGCAGCTTCCTCGTCCAGGCGCGGCAGATGGCCATGCCGGTTTTCGTGCTCGCCCTCTACAACGCGGCCCAGATCAGCCGCTTCATGCGCGCCTCCATGCTCGAGAACCTGGGTCATGATTACGTGCGCACCGCCCGGGGCAAGGGCTTTCACGAACGAAGGATCCTCTTCGTCCACGTCCTGCGCAACTCGATGATCCCCGTCGTCACCATCATCGCGCTCGGCGTGCCGCAGGTGTTCGGAGGGGCGATCATCACCGAACAGATTTTCAAGGTGAACGGGCTGGGGCAGCTGCTCATCGTCGCCATTCAGGGGGGAGACCTGCCGACCGTACAAACGCTGACCTTCATCTTCGCGGGGCTGATCGTGGCTTTCAACCTCGTCGCCGACATCCTCTACGGGGTTCTGGACCCCACCATCCGCTATGACCAGCGCTAGGCGCGGGACATGGGCGCAATTCCGCACCCACCGGGGGGCGGTGATAGGGGCGGGGATTCTGCTCATCGCAGCCCTCGCCGTGGTGTTCGGCCCGCATTTGTGGAGCATCGACCCGCACCTCATCGACATACGCGCGCGCAATCAGGGCCTGAGCCTCGCCCACCCGCTCGGCGCCGATCGCCTGGGCCGCGACACCCTGGCCCGCATGCTCGCCGGGGGGCGCGTTTCGCTCGCGGTGGCGGGCGCCGCCATGGGCCTGGCCCTCTCTCTGGGCGCAGTTGTAGGCGTGGTCTCGGGCTATTTCAGGCGTCTCGACGGCCCGCTGATGCGGCTGACGGATCTCTTCCTGGCGCTTCCGCTCCTCCCCCTTCTGCTCGTGATCATCGCGCTGTTCAGAGACGCGCTGCGCGCCGCCTTCGGGCCCGAGACCGGCATCTTCATCCTCATCGCCTCGGTCATCGGCGCAACCTCCTGGATGAAGACCGCCCGCATCGTGCGCGGAGAGGTGCTCGCCCTCAAGGAGCGCGAATTCGTCCTCGCCTCGGGCGCGCTCGGAGCGCCCACGGGGCGCATCATCTTCCGCCACATCCTGCCGGGCGTCGTCTCGCCCATCATGATCTCCGCCGCCCTGGGCGTGGGCGACGCCATCATCACCGAATCGGCGCTCTCCTTCCTGGGGCTGGGCTTTCCGCCGGATTTCCCCACCTGGGGGAGGCTGCTCTACGATTCGACCGACTACCTCCAGCAATACCCCGAGCGCGTCCTCTGGCCCGGCCTCGCGATTTCACTCACCGTGCTGAGCATCAACTACGTGGGCGACGGACTGCGCGACTCGCTCGACCCCCGGGCGCGGGGATGAGCGCCGGCTGTCTTTACGTCCTCTCTTTCGCGAGCCGAAATGCGCTTTCATCCTTGCGCCTGAGTCTGACCTCTGGCACGATTCGGTTTCGGCAGGACACACAAAAACATGACAACGCGCCGGACCGGAGGATTTCCCGGGCGCCCTTTGCACAGGAACATCGACATGGCTGAAAACGAAAACATCTCCTTCATCTGCCCTGCATGCGGAAAAACCGAACTGCCGTTCGAGGGACCTGATGAGCCGAACGAAATTCTCTACATCCAGCTCGCGGAGATGGACACCTGCGACGAGGCGACTACCGCGCACTTCGTGTTCGGCGACTCGTTCACCAGGGGCTTCGGCGGCGTGGTGCGCGACGTGGACGCAGAGGGCGAGGAGCGCGTGCGTTGGGTTCCCCCGAGGGCGGTGGTGGCCTATCACTTCGCGAGAAACGAAGAGCGCATCGGCCATGCGGAACCCATGAACGACTACTACCCCCAGCCGCTCTACCGCAACCTCTCGAAGGGGGACGGTGTGGAGAACATATTCGTCGCCATGGCGTTCCTGCCCCACAACGAGTCCATGACGCCCGAGATGCGCGCGCAGGGGGAGGCTCTCGCCAAGTCTTTGGGGTAGGGAGTTGTTGGAAAAACCTTCCTGGATCGGAATTCACCCCCAAAGGCATAGTTGCGGATTCAGCCCTTGAACAGCATTGCCATCCGACGAGAGAGAAGAAAACCACTCCCCCCTTGAGGGGGAGTCG
>CAYTSP010000106.1:0-12247 GCA_964440505.1 uncultured Nitrospinaceae bacterium | reverse complement strand
GTTCACGCGAAAGCGGACTTCCCGCTAAGGGCAATGTCCTCCGCCAAGGATTTTTCAGCAATCCCTCATCAGCCGGAATCGACCTTTCTCCCCGGGCGGGTTTGATCCGTATTTGCGCTCATGGGCTGGGGGAAGATTCCGGGTGTGATGCCGGAGCGGCCCGGCGCGCTCTGAATTCAGGTAAAACCCTCCCGCATTGGTCGGGTTTTATCCGTAAATATCGATAAAATCAGATAAAATTGGCTAAATTCACGGGGTTTTCCGGTAAATTTCTAAGAACAAAAATCGGCGGGAACGGCTTCAGCCGCGAGACGCACCATAGCGTATCCCGGTAGTCTCACGGGGGTCGCAAATGCGGGGAAATGCGCTTCGATGAAACAAGAAAAAAGATCAGGTTATAAGTCTTATCTTTTTGTTTTCATATCTGTTAGGCGCTTCTTTAGGGCGGGCAAGAAGCCGCCGAGTTCGATGATATCCCGCAGCGCCCCGGGCAGCGGATCGGACTCACAGCGCACGCCGCGGCTCAGGTTCTCGACCTCCCCGGTACGGAAATCGACGCGGAGCTCATCCCCGTCCTCAACAAATGCGCCTATGTAATTGAAAAAAGGGAGTGTAGGCAATCCCGCCGCCACTATCATCCGGTAGGTGAAATGGGGAACGCTCTCCGCGATGAGGCCCAGCCCCAGGCCCGCCATGCCCAGAAGGCCGTATATGTGCGGGTTCCCCTGGCCGAACCGCTTGCCCGCCACCACGACGTCGCCCGGTTTCGCGCGCTCGGGAAAATCGGGGATCAGGTTCGTGAAGACGTGTTGTTTCAAATACTTAGGGTCCGATACGCGCACGCCCCCCACGAAGACTTTTGAAAATTCGAGGATGTCGTCGTCGAGCGAGAGATTGTCTCCGAATTTCCAGCAACGCCCCTTCATCGTCCAGTTCAAGACGCGCTCCTCATGCGAGAAAATCTCTGGGGTCTGCGATCTCGCCCCTCACGGCGGAAGCCGCCACCGTGGCCGCACTGGCGAGATAGATTCGAGCCTCCCGGCTCCCCATCCTGCCCACGTCGTTTCGCGTCACCGTGGCGATGCAGGTTTCCCCGTCCGCCAGTGGGCCGCCCCTGCCGATGGCGCAGGGACCGCACCCCGGCGGGCCCACCATGGCGCCCGCCTCGCAGAAAACGTCCATCAATCCATCCTCGACGCAGCGGGCGAGGACCTCCTGGCTGCCGGGCGTCACGATCATCCGCACGCCCGGCGCCAGCTTTTTGCCGCGCAGAATCTCTGCCGCCTCGGCCATGTCCTCATACTGATCGGCCGCGCATGACCCCAGATACGCCGCGTGGATCGGCACGCCGATAGCCTCTCCCAGCGGGGCCACGTTCTCGGGTCTCGGCGGAAGAGCGACGGTGGGTTCCACCTCTGAGAGGTCGAACCCATAAGTTTCGGCGAATACGGCGTCGGGGTCGCTTCTCATCGCCTCGAAGCCGTCGATGTTTCTCTCGCGCATCCACACAGCAACGACCTCATCGGCGGGAACGATGGCGCTTTTCGCCCCGATCTCTATCGGCAGGTTGCAGAGTTTCACCCGCGCGTCGACCCCCAGATGGACGAGAGCATCCCCGGTGTACTCGAAAACGCGGTAATCGGCGGCGTCGGGGCCGATTTCGTGAATGATGCGGGCGGCGGCGTCGCGGATGCCGACGCCTCTGGGGAGCTTTCCGCTCAACTCGATTCGAATCGTCTCGGGCGTCTTGAGCCAATGGCTGCCGGTGGCGAGCACGGCGGGGAACTCGAAGACGAGCGCCAGCCCGAGACAGCCCACCGCGCCGTAGTTCGTGACGTGAATGTCGTAGGCGAGGACGCATGCGCCGGGTCTGACAAGGCCGATTTCCATCGGGAACACATGGCCCTGCCCGCGGCCCGGCCCGAAGAAATGCTTGACGCCCCAGCGTTTCACGATCTCTCTTATCTGTCTGGCGCGATTCGCGACGGCGACGGTCTGGGGAACCGTGTCGTGATCAAAGCACACGAACACGCGCTCTGGGTCCCAGGGGCGTTCCACGCCGAGTTCGGTGAGCTGGCGGTCGGCTTCAACGACGTATAGATCGTGAATCGTCGCCAGATCGGCCTCCGGGTAGACGATTTCGCCTGCGCGCAACTCGTCCCGGCCCGAGGCTCTGGCCATGATTTTCTCCGTCAGGGTCATGCCCATGGCGCATCCTGTCTTTGATGGAGAGAACCGAGCCTAGCATCCTGGCCGAGCAAAGAGAAGAGGAATTTGATACACTGGACTTTTACGACCTAAGAACAATACGTTGATACCGCTGAATAATACAGATTGTCGGCTTGGAGGAAAAATCATGGGTTATGCAGAAGTTTACGGTCGTTCCTTCTCGGATGCGCAAGCCTTCTGGGCGGAGGCGGCGGAAGATATCCACTGGTATAAGAAGTGGGACAAGGTGCTCGACGACTCGAACCCGCCCTTTTACCGCTGGTTCACGGGAGGCGAGGTCAACACCTGCTACAACACGGTCGATCGCCACGTCGAGGCGGGACGTGGGGATCAACTCGCGCTGATATACGACACCCCCATCACGGGCGAACCCACCCAGAAGATTACCTACAGGGAATTGCAGCACAAGGTGGCGCATTTCGCCGGCGCTCTCAAGGCCCAGGGGGTGGAAAAGGGCGACCGCGTCATCATCTACATGCCGATGGTGCCCGAAGCCGCCATCGCCATGCTGGCCTGCGCGCGCATCGGCGCGGTGCACTCGGTCGTTTTCGGCGGTTTCGCCCCGAACGAACTGGCCACGCGAATCGAGGACGCGAAACCAAAACTCATGATATCCGCCTCTTGCGGCGTCGAACCATCGGGCGTCATCGCCTACAAGCCCCTGCTCGATCAGGCGATCGACATATCCAGCGTGAAGCCTGAAAAGTGCATCATCCTGCAGCGCCCCCAGGTCGAGGCGGAACTCATCGAGGGCCGCGACGTCGAATGGAGCGATTCGCTCGAAGGCGTAGAACCCGCGGATTGCGTTCCCCTCGCCGCCACGGACCCCCTGTATATTCTCTATACTTCGGGCACGACGGGCGAGCCCAAGGGCGTGGTGCGGGACAACGGCGGCCATCTGGTGGCGCTCAAGTGGTCGATGCGAAACGTGTACGACGTGTCGCCGGGTGAAGTGTTCTGGGCCGCGTCCGACGTCGGCTGGGTGGTGGGGCACTCCTACATCGTATACGCGCCGCTGGTTCACGGCTGCACCACCATCCTCTTCGAGGGCAAGCCCGTGGGTACGCCCGATGCGGGCGTTTTCTGGCGCATTATCTCCGAGCACGGGGTGGAGGTTTTCTTCACCGCGCCCACGGCGTTCCGCGCCATCAAGCGAGACGATCCCGACGCCGATCTCTTGAAGAAGTACGACCTCAGTCATTTCCGGATTCTTTTCCTGGCCGGGGAGCGCTCCGACCCGGACACGATCCAGTGGGCAGAGGAGCATCTCAAGGTTCCCGTCATCGACCATTACTGGCAGACGGAGACCGGCTGGCCGATGCTGGCGAACCCCATGGGCATCGAGCACATGCCCGTCAAATACGGCTCTCCCTCGAAGCCGGTGCCCGGTTTTGACTTCAAGGTCTTGGACAGCGAGTGCCGTGAACTGGGCGCGGGCGAGATGGGCGCTCTGTGCGTCAAGCTTCCCCTGCCGCCCGGATGTCTGCCGACCCTCTGGAACGCGGACGACCGCTACGTCGACTCTTATCTGAGCGAATATCCGGGCTTCTACAAGACGGGCGATGCCGGATACATGGACGAGGAGGACTACGTCTATGTGATGTCGAGGACGGACGACATCATCAACGTGGCGGGCCACAGGCTCTCCACGGGCGGTATGGAAGAGGTTTTATCGGCCCATCCCGACGTGGCCGAGTGCGCCGTCATCGGCGTGAAGGACCAACTCAAGGGCCAGCTCCCGCTCGGTTTCCTGGTGCTCAAGGCGGGCGTCGAGAAAGGAAACGAGGAAATCGTCGGTGAGGTGGTGCAACTCGTTCGCCAACAAATCGGCGCGGTGGCCTCGTTCCGCCAGGCGACGGTGGTGAAGCGCCTGCCCAAGACGCGCTCGGGCAAGATTCTCAGGGGAACGATGGCGTGCATCGCCGATGGCGAGGAATACAGGATGCCGGCCACCATCGACGATCCGGCCATCCTGCCCGAGATCACAGAAGCGCTCGCCGGGCTGGGCTATCCCCCCGCTTGACCGGGAGCGAGAGGTTTCTCCCGCACGCCCGTTCATGGAGCCCTTCCCATCATCGAGCCATCTTCGCGCGATGAGGCTACTCCCGGCCGCTTGCGAGGCTAGCCAGTGCGAGCCGTGGATTCTCATCATTTCGGGATCAGGGCAGCGGGGTGCAGGCATGAAGCCCGCATCGGCGGCTATATCGTATGACAATACCGATCTGATTGTTCCATTTATGGGGTCGTTTTGCTCAAATCCTTAGACCCGAACCTCCTGTCGTTCATCGCGGCGTTCTTCGTCGCCATCTCCCAGGTATTCTATCGAAAGGCGCTGATCCATATCGGGCCTGCGATTGCGGCCATCGCGATGAACGTCCTCTCCGCGATGCTGGCGAGCATACTCTACCTCGTATGGGACGAGAGCGTTACATGGCACTTAAAGGGCATCATGTGGTACATGCTCATCGGCCTGTTCGGGAGTTCGGTCGGGCGGTACATGATTTTCGGCTCGATGCGCCTGATCGGCCTGGCGCGGACGCAGATTATGGTGCAGTCGGTCCTGGTGTGGTCGGCGCTCATGGGGGTGTTCATACTGGGTGAGCGGTTCTCGGCGGGCGTGGCCGTCGGTACGCTAGCCATCATGATCGGGGCCATTCTTCTCGTCTATAAGAGAGAGTCCTCCAAAAGAGAACCGGGAGAGAAGGATGTGGCGCTGGTCTATTTTCTCGTGCCGGTCATCGCCTCTTTCCTGTTTTCCCTGACGTTTGTTTTCAGAAAATACGCCCTCCTCCTCATACCTTCTGAATCTTTTGGGATTGCGATTTCCACCGCCACTGCGTCGGCCCTGCTCCTTCTCGCCATGCCGTTCACGAAAGAAGAAGGAGGGATGAAAGGCTGGAGCCCCAGGGGACTGGTGACGATAGCCAGCGGGGTCGTCGCGAATATAATAGCCGCCCTCTGCTTCTGGACGGCGTTCAGGGAGGGGGAGGTGGTGCAGGTGATACCCATCAACCGCCTCTCCGTTTTGTGGGTCATCGTCTTCTCCTGGTTTTTTCTGAAAAAACAGGAGAGCGTCACGCTGCGGATCGTGATTGGCGGCGTCTTGTCCGTAGTGGGCGCGTTCGCGATTGCGTGGGGCAAATAATAGGGAATTTCCAGAAGCGGGGGCGTTCGCTCCTATTTTTCCACCCATTTGGCGGAGAAGGGAACCTCCCCGCCCAGGACGATACCCGCGTCCGAATCCGCCCAGTCGGCGTAGAAAAGAAGCGCGGCCTCATAGCTCTTGGAGCGCGTATTGCTCGTGCGCGTGTGGGTGATGACCAAGTGCGCCAGCTCCAGGGCCTTGGGCAGGCCTTTCTCCCAGATTTTGTGCGCCCCGTAGACGCCGTGCTGGATTTTCTCGCCGAACTCGGTGATTTTCCCGGGCGGCACGCTGGTGCCCGTGGGAGGGCCGCCGGGGTCGGGCGCGGATTCGAGCGGTTTCGAGATGTCGTGCAGGATGCATGAGGCGATGAGCAGGTCGCGGTCGACCTGGATCCCGTGGAGTCTTTTTGCGATATCGGCCATGGCGAGCGCCATCCGGGTGACGCCCAGAACGTGGCCGATGAGCGTCATGTGCTTTTCTTCTTTGAGGTTTTTGGGAATGTCCTCGAAACGCTCCCAGTCGGTCTCGCGGGCCAGGTCGAGCCAGATGTCGACTACGCCCTCGCGCAAGTCGGGGTCTTCGATTAGTTCCACCTCGGGGAAGAGTGCGCGAATCTCGTCCGCGTTCGTCTGAATCGCCATGTTCTTTACTCCGCGCAGTTTTCTCTTAAGCGTCCGGGACTTCCAGGCCGACCAGGGGCCCGAACTGCTGGCCGCCGTAGCAGTCGCCGTCTTCCAGGTCGCAGGAGAAAACGGGGCGCGGAATGGAGATTTTAATCGCGCGCGCAGCATCGTGGTGCACGAGCAGCACCTTCTCCTCCTCCAGATTGTAGAGGCGGCAGAACACCTCTTTTGTGAGAACGTTCGATGCCACCACGCGCCGGTAGGTGTCCTCCTCGTCGAACATGACGTCGAACGTGAGGTTGAAGGGTCCTGCGTTTTTCGAGCGAATCAGCTTTGCGAGCTCGCCGAGCGTGGCCATCAGTTCGCCACCTCTATCGTCTCGGTCGGGAACATCTCGTAGGGGTCGTCCGGGTAGACGACGTGGTTCAGGTTGAAGCGGTAGACGGGGCCTTTTTCGAGTTCCGCAGGTGTGAAGGGAAACGCAAGCGTCGATATGAGGCCGCTCCACTCGGGAATGGGGTAGTGGAGCGCGAAATGGGCCAGGGTGGCCGCCATCGTGCCTGCGGAGACCTGATCCTCCGCCGTTACCTCGAAGAGCACGCCCACCTCGTGCGGAATCCGCCCCGCCTCTGGTTCGAGCGTCCCCATCACGGCGTCGCGCCCGAACACGCGGATGGTGAGTTGATAGTCGGGCGGCGTTTCGCGGTCGGGGAAGATTTCCTGAACGCGCACCTCAAAGCCCTCCCGGATGCCGTCGAGCCATGGGTCGAGCTGCTTGAGGATCATGGGGTCGCGCACCCCGCCGATGATCACCGACTGGTAGCCGACGAGTTCGGCCCCCTCGAGCTTGATGGAATAACGCTCCGCCGTGTGGAATTCGGAACCCGCCACGCGAACGGCGCGCTCGCTCTCCGCCGAGTAGGCCGAGCGGCTCGTATCGAGGACGCCCGCGGGCTCGGTGATGCGGTAAGGATCGGTGTTTTCATACAGGGTGTGGGAGGCCACGCTCTGCGGGGTGCAGTACATCTGCGGGTTGAGCGGCTCGACCACGAAATGATCGTCGCGAATCCAGGCGAAACAACCGTCCGGCCGCGCCCGGTGCACGGCGCAGGCTGCGCCGCATTCGAGTATCTTGGCCGCATGCCAGGAAAGGCCGCGGTCCGCCCCCATCCGCACGGGGTGGCAGGCGAAGACGGAGGTGTCCGAAGCCCTGCCGGTCAGCACCACGTCCGCTCCCTCGTCGAGCGCCCGGGCGATGGGTTCATCCCCCATCATGCCCACGATGTGCGCGCTTTTTTCGATTATCTCCTCATCGAGCGGTGGAGCCGGGTCGAGCGCCTGGATGCGGCCCTCCTTGTATCTTTTCTTGAGATAGGCTTTTTCCTGTTCGCCGCGAACCAGGGCGAGGTTGAAGCTAAGGCCCTCCTCGCGGGCGATTTCCAGACAAATGTCGCGCATCCACTCCAGCCCCGCGTCACCGCCCCCCGTGCCGCATGAACCCACGATCATGGGGACGCCCAGGTTCTCGCGCCCCTGGAGCATGAGCTTCAGGTCGCGCTTGGTCGCCGAGCGGGAGAAGTTCGGTTTTCCCGCGCCGAGAAAGGCCGGTCCGTTGTCCGTCGAACCCCCGTCGCAGGCGATGACGTGGGGCTTCATGGACAGTCCGCGCTCGAAGGAGCTTTCGGGGAAACCGGAGCCGATGACGCCGCAGGGAGAGAGTACGCGCGCTTCCAAGATAGGGTTCACTCCATTTTGGTGAGATTCATACGCATCCTGCCCGTCGCGCCTCTGAGGCGTCCTCGATGCCGGATGCCGTCATGTCGATGTAGCGAGTGCGCATCCTACACCGGTTTTTTCCTGAGAGAAAGACAGATGGCGCATCCGTGCGCGGCGCTATTCTCCGCTTAATTTTCTGCGCACCGCCAGGAGAGCGGCCAGGTTGCTCGTCATCACGGGCAGGCCGGGGTAGCGGGCCTGAATCTCGGGCAGGGCGTCGACGGCGGGCAGGTTCGTGCAGGAGATGAAGAGACAGTCCGCTTTTTTCAGGTTTTCGGGGGAGAGCTTCTCTTCCGCGAATTTGAGGATTTTATCCGCCCGCGTGATGCCGATCTCGATGTTGTCCGTTATCCCCATGCCGTCTATCGAGAGGACTTCCAGCCCGTCTTCTTCCAAAGACGTTCGTATGGGTCCGTTCAGCTCATCGACGTAGGGGGTAAGCACCACGAGTTTCTTCGCGTTCATTTCCGCGAATTCGCGTGAGAGCGCCGAGAGAATGGTGGCCGTCTCGGCGCCCGTCTGCTCCTCGATTTGCGCTTTTATCTTCATATCGTGCGACTGCCCGAATAGCGCGCCGCCAGACGTGCAGCCGAAGACGCAGAAATGCGGCTCCACCGTCTTGAGCATCCGGTTCGCCTCGGGCAGGGATTCCTCGAGCATGCGGATCTCGGCCTGTTTCGTCGTCTCGTCCAGGAACATGCGCGAAGTGGCGACGTAGACGTCCCCGGGCAGGTTCTTGTGAAAATCGCGCTCCATCGTGGCGTTCGAGGAGGGAACCAGAAGGCCGACGCGGAACTGGGCATCATCTGTCGTGCTCATCGCAGACTCCTGAGCGGATGGTGGGTTCAGGGATTGTAGAGCAATTTCAAGGATGTCCAAAGCGCCTTCACGCCCGCTGCCTGGAATGGTTTCAGCAGTGTGCGCCATCGCCTCGCCTCGAAACCAAAGGTGATGTAAAACTTGAGGTGCGGTGCCTTTTGGGCCTCATGGCCTTAGCGATTGAATGGATAGGCAGGGGAACTTGTGGATTTTCAACTCGAAGAATCGGACCGCCTGCTCCAGCAGACGGCGCGGGAGCTGGCCCTGAGGGAATTCGCAGGGGACGCCTTCTCCTATGCGCGGACGGGAGAGTACCCCCGGCGCTCCATGAAGGTGCTGGCCGAGCACGGCATGATGGGGATGACGGTGGCCGAACCCCACGGAGGGGGGCAATCGATTTTCGAGGCCTGCCTGGTGATGGAGGCGGTCTCGCAGGTGTGTCCCCACAGCGGCGACGTGGTGCAGATGGGGAACATGGGCCCCATCCGCGTGATAGACGAGTTGGGTTCCGCCGAGCAGAAAGGGCGGTTTCTGCCCCCGATATGCGTGGGAGAGAAGATCATCTCCATCAGCATGACGGAGCCGGACGCCGGCTCGGCCGCCACGGATTTGCAGACCACGGCGGAATATGACGGCGAGAGCGTCCTCGTGAACGGCCGGAAGTGCTTCAGCTCCAACGCCCCGCACGCGGATTTGTTCGTCGTCTACGTCCGCTTCGGCCCCAGGACGCGGGATTGCGGGGCCATCGTGGTGGAGACGGGAACGCCGGGCTTCACGAAGGGAAAGACGGAACATTACATGAGCGGGGAGGCGCACTGCGCGCTTCATTTCGAGAACGCGCGTATCCCCAGGGAGAACGTGCTGGTGGATAAGGAGGGTTTCCGGGTGCTCATGCCCGTGTTCAACGTGGAGCGGCTCGGAAACGCCACACGCTGCCTCGCCCTGGCGCAGGCGGCCTACGACTTGACGGTGGCGCACACCAGAGAAAGACGCCAGTTCGATCGCCCCCTGTGCGAGTTTCAGGGGGTGCAGTGGATGGTGGCGGACATGCGGGTGAAGCTCGAGGCGGCGCGCCTGCTCCTCTACCGGGCGCTCTCGAACGCGCGCGCGGGCCTGCCCTCTGCCGTGGAGACGACGAGCGCCAAGCTCTACTGCAACGAGATGGCGCGACAGGTGGCGGACGACGCGATTCAGCTTCACGGCGGTTATGGCTTTTCGACCGAGATGCCGCTCGAGTTCCTCTACCGAAAGATTCGTGGATGGTCCATCGCGGGAGGCTCCACCGAGATTCTGAGAAACCGCCTGGCCTCCCTGATCTACGAGCGTCCCTTCAGCCAGCGCCCGCCGAAATCATAATATCCACTCGCCATGAATTTTAGGGAATTCGCCTGATCATGGAGCGCACCACAACGGAGAGCCTTGCGCGCCTTCTTAGACCGGAATCGATTGCTATCGTCGGAGCGTCGGCGAATCTGGAGCAATTCAACGGCCGCGTGGTGAAGAATCTCCTGCGCCACGGCTATGGGGGCAGGGTCTATCCCGTAAACCCCAAATACGAGGAAGTGGCCGGCCTGCGCTGCCAGCCGAGGCTCGATGCGCTCCCTGAAGCGCCGGACGTCGCCTTCATCACCGTGGGAAAAGAGCGCGTGGCGGACGTAGTGCGCCAATGCGCCGGGGCGGGAGTGGGCGCGGCCGTCATATACACCGGTGGTTTTTCCGAAGCGGATGAGGCGGGCGCGCTTCTCGAAGCCGAAATTCAGCGCATCGCCCGGGACGGGGGAGTCCGAGTCTGCGGGCCGAACACGGCGGGCGTGCACAATTTTCATCACAACTTTCACCTGGCGGGCCTGATTGCGCTCGACGTGGAGGAGATGCTGCCGGGCGGCATCGGGGTGGTCTGCCAGAGCGGGAGCATCGGCGGCGCACTGCTCTCGCGCGCGGCGCAGCGCGGCATCGGGTTCAGCCATCTCATCTCCTGCGGCAACGAGATGGATCTGGAACTCTCGGATTATCTCGACTATCTGATCGACGACCCTCATACCCGCGCGGTTGCAATCTATCTCGAAGGGGTGCGCGACGGGGAGAAGTTCAAAAAAGTGCTCCAAAAGGCCCTGAGGCGGAGAAAGCCCGTGGTCGTGCTGAAAGTGGGCGAAGCGCGCGAGGGCGCGCGCGCGGCCCTGAGCCACACGGGCGCCGTAGTGGGTGAGGAGAGAATATATGAGGCGCTGTTCCGAAAATGGGGCGTCACGCGTGTGGATGATCTGGAAGCGCTTTTCGAGGTCGCCCACATGTTCTGCGTCTCGGCGCTTCCCGAGGGAGATAGAGTGGGCGTCGTCACGACCACGGGCGGCGCCGGCGCCTTGATGGCAGACAGGTGCGGCGCCTTGGGTCTCGAAATCGCCGAGACGGATGACGCCCTCCGCACCCGAATACAGGAAAAACATCCCGCCTTCGGGCGGATAGAGAACCCGCTCGACACCACCATCGCGGACATTCACCTGTATTCTGATTTCCTCAAGAGTTTTCTCGAGAGCGGCTGCTTCGACGCGGTGATTCCCATTGTGGGGTCGAGCGCGCAGTTTCGGCCCGGGATGGGCGTGGACCCCATCGTGCGCTTGAAGCGGACGAACCCCGGCGTTCCCATGCTGGCCTATTTCAATCCCCATGCGGAAGATGCGCACAGGCTCCTGGCGAGGGAGGGAATCGCCTCTTTTCAATCCATATCGGGCTGCGCCCGCGCGACGGCGGCCCTGGTCCGGTATGCGATGATTCTGGAAAGAGAGGCGAAAAGCGCATCCCGGTTCGGGCCTGAGACGGAATCCACCTCCGCCGGGCAAATCTTGTCTGCTGCGAGCGCCCTGAACGAGGCGCAATCTCTGGCGCTCGTCCGTGAATTCGGCTTGCCCGTGGCGGCGCATCGGTTTTGCCGTACGGAAGAAGAAGTGCGCCGCGCAGCGTGTGATTTGCGCTTTCCTCTCGTTTTGAAAGGAGTTTCTTCTAAAATTCACCACAAGACGGAGCGGGGGCTGGTGAAAACGGGTCTCGCCGATGAGGCGGCCCTAGAACGCGCGTTGGTGGAAATCTCGAGTTTGCGGGAGAGGTGCGAACTGGAGGGCTATCTGCTTCAGGAGCAAGTCGGGGACGGCGTCGAGTTCTTACTCGGCGTAAAGAGGGACTCCCAGTTCGGCCCGGTGGTGACGGTTGGCCTGGGCGGGAGGGATGTGGAATTGCTCGACGACGTAAGCGCTCGCGTAGCGCCTCTTTCGCTTGATGACGCCTATGAGATGATGGATGAACTCAAGTGCAAAAAGATATTCGGGAGCCACCGGGGGCGCAGGCCGCTGGATGCGGAAGCCCTCGCCGAGGCTATATGCCTTCTGAGTGATGCCGCCTTCGCCTGTCGCGGGCATATTGAGGAGATGGATTTGAACCCCGTTTTCCTCCGTGAGAAGGGCGGGGGATGCCTGGTGGCCGATGCCCTCGTCTTCACCCGAAACGATGCCTGATGGGGTTGTTGAAAAACCCCGCGTCGGGAGAGCGCCCTTTTTGTTTTTGATCGTCATTCCGGCGAAAGCCGGAATCCATTTTACGCCTTTCGTCCGGGTTCCCACGCATTGGCGAGGAATGAAACGCCGCTGTTCATTCACCCGCATCC
>CAYTSP010000105.1:0-21070 GCA_964440505.1 uncultured Nitrospinaceae bacterium | reverse complement strand
GGCGAAAGCCGGAATCCATTTGCGGGTGCGGATGAATGAACGACGGAGTTTCATGCCCCGCCAATGCGAGCGAACCCTGAGGAAAGGCAAAAGACGTAAAAATGGATTCCGGCTTTCGCCGGAATGACGAGCAGGGCGAATGTCATGTTTACTGTAGGGGTCGTTCGCGAACGACCCCTGCTCCATACACCGAATCACGACATCAAGGCTTTTTCAACAACCCCTCATCGGCCGAGTGCAATAGCTCCCTTCTTGGTCGGGAAACCCTCCTTCCTCAGTCGGGTTTCACCCCTTGGCCCCCCACGCTCTTATGCGTCATAATGCCGCCGATCTCGAACCGCGCGAAGTTTCACGGAAAAACGCCAAATCATGAGAGGGCAACCGCATGAGCGCCGACCTTTTGATCAAGAACGCGAAAATCGTGACGCCCACGGACACGTACGAGGGCTGCGTCTACGTGGAGGGGGGGCGGATCGCCGCCATCACGCATAAAGCCGAAGCCGGCGCCGCGCGCGAAATCGACGCCGCGGGCCGCCATCTCCTGCCGGGCATGGTGGACGAGCACGTGCACATGATGGACCCGGGCTTCACGGACAGGGAGGACTGGACGACGGGGACCGAAGCGGCGGCCAGGGGCGGCATCACCACCGTGATCGACCATCACCGGAGCGACCCGCTCGTCTACACGCGGGAGATCCTGGAAGACAAGACCGCCTACATCGACTCGCGCTCGGTGGTGGATTTCGGGCAACTGGGCGGCCTCGACGTCGACAACCTCGAACACCTGCGCCCCATGTGGGAGGGCGGCGCGCTGGGCTTCAAGGGCTTCATGTGCGATCTGCACGGCGTGCCGGATCTCTCCGAGGGCGTATTGTTGAACATCATGCGCGAAGTCAAATCCTTCGGCGGCACGGTGATGCTGCACTGCGAGAGCGACTCCATCCTCAATAAAGCAAAAGAAAAAATCGACGCCGAAGGCAGAACGGACTACATGTGCATCAGCGACTGGCGAACCCCCGAGAGCGAGTACGTGGCGACGCTGGACGCCGTGGCGCTCGCCGAACTCACCGGCTGCAGAGTGCTGGTGGCGCACGTGAGCCAGCCCGTTCTACTGGAGGCCATACAGGCGGCGCGCTCGAGGGGAGCCAGAATTTTCGCAGAAAGCTGCCCCCAGTATTTCTACCTCGATCATTCGCATCTGGAAGAGCTCGGGCCGTTCGTCAAGTTCACGCCGGTCATCCGCTCCGCCGAGACGAGGGACGGAATGCGCGTGGCGCTCGGGCGCGGCATGGTGGACACCATCGGCACCGACCACTGCCCCTTCCCCCGCCAGCGGAAGGTGGACGGCCTAGAGAACATCCACGACGCGCCCTTCGGGATACCGGGGGTCGAAACCACGGTGCGGCTGATGCTGAACGCCGTGAGCGAGGGTGTCCTCACGCTCAACCAGATGGTGCGCATCTGCTGCGAGCAGCCCGCGCGCGTCTTCAGCATCTATCCGCGCAAGGGGTGCATCCAGGTGGGCGCGGATGCGGACTTCATCCTCGTGGACATGGACCGGGAAGAGACGCTGCGCGACGCGGACATCGTTTCCAAGTGCAAGTGGACGCCGTTCGACGGCTGGACGATGAAGGGCGCGCCCGTGATGACGCTCGTGCGCGGCGAGGTCGTGATGGAAGACGGCGAGGTGACCGGAAGAGCGGGCTACGGCAACACCGTCGAGCGCGTGGGGGGTTGAGGGGGTAATAGCGCGCGGGTGGAATCGCTCTGTTGGGACAGGCCACTGTGCCGGTCCGGTTACGTGCATATCATGTATTGAATTGATTGTAGGGGCGGGCCTATGTGCCCGCCCGCCTTTGTGATGGATTCCGTGGTTCTCATTTGCAGGGACAGGCCGCGAACCGCCGCTACCGAGGGAGTCCCCAGCCAGGACAAGCGCGGGGGCCTGTCCCTACGCTGGGCGGAGGCGGGGTGCGCGATGGTTTCGCATGGGCCGCATATGGGGTCGTTGAAAAAGCCCGATGCGGCGCAATCCCCCTCCTCGTCCTGCGCAACCCGCCGATGCGCAGGAGCCCTGACGAAAGACGAAAGGCGTAAAAATGGATTCCGGCTCAAGGCCGGAATGACGATCAAAAGCGCATTCACATCTTGCAGTGACAGTCCCTCCTCGGGGCCGCCCCACAGGCCGCGACCCCTGACAGTCGCCGTGGCCTGTCCGCTACGAACCCCCCTCCCCGGTCGACTCCACACGCCAGCTCACGAAATGATAGCTTTTCCAACATCCCCCAGGGGATTGTTGAAAAAATCCTCTCTGCCTCATCCTGAGTAGCGGCGGAGCCGCGTATCGAAGGATGCCCTCTCGCCCGGCGCCGAGACGTTCGACTCCCCTCGCCCTTCGATACGCCGCCTTCGGCGGCTACTCAGGGTGAGGAAAGAAGCGTTGACGGTTTGCTGGGGGGGGGGTCGCAGGCGGGACTTTTTCAACACCCCTTGAGGAGGGAGTGGTTTGGCCCGGCGCGCGTATATGAAGCGATCGTAGATGACGCCCCAGGCATTCATCCGGCCCGTTCAAGGCGTTTCGAGAGCGACTCCGGCCAGCGCTAGAATCTGTAGCGGATGCCCACCTCAAGGCCGTGGTTATGGGCGTGGGGGTCGTCGATCTTCGTGCCGTCCTCCCATTGGAACTCGATGGTGCTCGAGTCCATAAACCGGTAGCCGAGTTGTATGACAACGGAATCGCTCAGGCGGTATCCGACGCCCGCGCCGACCTGGAAGGCGAACACCCAGTCCGTGTCGTCGCCGCCGAAGGTGCGGTTGACCGGTTGAGTGGTAAGGGGAGGAAGGGGCGGCACCGTAAGCGAGCCGCCAACCTCGAACCTGATATTCAACATCCCCAGACCGCCGCCGATATACGGGGTCCAATTCGTGCCGGTGTCGAAATCGTACCAGGCGTTGGCCATGAGAATCCACATCGAGCCGGTGCCGTCCGCGCTCACGGTGGGATTGATGGCATCGATGACGGCGCCGGGGAGCGGGTTCCCTGCGACGGTGAAATGATTGTACCGGAGAGAGTCCAGCTTGAACCGCCGCCAGGAGATTTCGCCCTCGACCCGGAAATTTCCCCACTCGCGGCCCAGAGCCCCGCTGAGTCTGGGGCCGGGCTCGAAAGTCACATCTCCCCTCCGGACTCCCGTCTCGCTCGTCGACTTGAAGACGGAATCCGCGACAAACTCCATCCCGCCGCCGCCGGATACATACCATCCGCCGCGCGCTTCTTCGGCATGCGCCACTGGCAGGGCGATGAATGGAGCGGACAAGACGGCGAGAGCGCAAATGACTTTCCCGACGCTTGGAAGCATTTTGTACATGAGAGCACGCATTCAGAGTCCTCCTCTTTTTTGGATAGATTCGATTAAAGGGCAGCGGTGGTTGCCTGTCAATATCTTTTCACTCCGTCCAAGGCGGCCACGATGGCCATGGCTTCAGGCTCGTTCTCGAGGAGGTCGTCCTCACGAACCTGGGCGGCGAGAGACCAATCCTTCACGGCGTGCGTGGCGCGATGGTTTTGCAGCCTCCGCGCCTGTCCCTCTCTCCCCGATCGATTACATGCACCGGATCACCAAATCGGGACTTTTCAGCAATCCCTCTTCGCCAGGAATCGACTCGCCCAGGTTTACACTCTTCAGGAGAACACTTCGCCGAAAGCGAGCATTTCCCCGCATTTGCGTTGGATGGATGCCGGGTGTGACCCATATTTTAGCTGAGCAATCGGCTCGTCTGAAGACGCCCGAATTTCCGTAAAATTCGATAAATATAGATAAATTCACGGGGTTTTTCGATAAATTATCGAGGGGAATTGCGGGGAGTTGCGCGGGCTAAAATCTCCCTCCCGCTGAAACTTCGTGAGGATACCACGGCCCGGGAAGCGTGCGCGGGGCGGCAAATGCGGGAACTTGCGTCCGCAAAGCCGGCGGGATTCTCATCTGAACGCGATTCGGGATACGCCACATAAACAATTGATATTACTTATGTTTCTTCTCCATTTCCAGGAGTTTTCCCTTCCGCTCCACGCCCCAGCGATAGCCCGCGAGGGCGCCGTCTCCCCGAACCGCCCTGTGGCAGGGAACCAGCAGCGCCACCGGATTCCTTGCACATGCGCTTCCCACCGCCCGAGCGCCTTTCGGCAGGCCCAGGTCTTCGGCAATCTCCTTGTATGTCATTGTATTTCCAGGAGGTATGGATCTAAGCCGCTCCCAGACGCGGCACTGAAACGCGCTGGCGCGGACGTCGAGCGGCAAGGATTCGGAGGCCGGCTCACCCTCGGCGAGACGCGCGACGATATTCAAGTATTCCTTTAACTCATTATTTCTACGCATCAGATTCGCATGGGGATATTCATTTTCCAGATCAGCGACGAGTTCGCCGACTCGCTCTCCGATGCTTACGCGGCAGACGCCCTTCCCGGTAGCGGCCACCAGCAGCCGGCCCAGCCTGCAAGAGGCGATTCCGTAGCGAATCGAAACGCCCTCCCCGCCCTTTTTGTACGCGGCGGGCGTCATGCCCATATAGCGCGATGCGCCCTCGTACACCCTGCTGCTCGAGCCGTAGCCGGCCTCATAGCCTGCGCCCGCAAGGTCGCGTCCATCCTTGAGTAAACTTTTGTATTTCTGCGCTTTAAGGGATTCGAGATACCGGTGGGGGCTCACGCCCAGGGCCGCCTTGAAGGTGCGCTGTAAATGATGGGGACTCAGGCCTGAACACCGCCCCAGCTCGGCGAGCGTGGGGTTTTCATCGGCATGTTCTTCGATGTAGCGAACGGCTTTTCTCACCTTATCGAGACGAGGGTCGTAGCCTGCATTCTGCGGGGCGCACCGCAGGCAGGGCCTGAACCCCCGCCCTTCGGCCATTTCGGGGAATTCGAATATCAACACGTTGTTTTTCCTGGGCTTCCGGCTCGCGCACGAAGGCCGGCAATAGATTCCGGTGGATCGAACGGCGTATACGAAACGGCCATCCGCCGTTGCGTCCCGGTTGAGAATGGCTTCCCACTGAGCGTTCGAGTTCATCTTCCTGCCTCCCTAAAGACGTGAGCAATTACATATTCATCCATAATGTAACCGCAACGCCGGGAGCCTTCTATCCGATTCTTGCTGTCAAATCAGATTTCTTGTTTTGAAAGGCGGAAGTTTAATTGCAAAAGATTCAAATAGATATGAGTCTGAGCTTCATCTCATATTCCTGATCGGAACACCACCCTTCCCCCGACCATCGTGAGCAGGGGCTTGATGTCCTTGATTCGATCTTCGGGAATCGTCATGTAATCGCGGTCGAGCACGACGAGATCCGCGAGTTTGCCCTTTTCGATGGAACCCAGCTCGTTTTCCTTGAAAAGCAGGTATGCGTTCGAGCGCGTATGGGCGATGAGCGCGTTTTTTCTGGAAACGGTTTCTGTCTCCGAAAGCGCCCTCTCCCCGCCCAGATCCATGCCCGTCACGGCCCACCAGAGGGAAAGCATCGGCGGATATGGGGCCACGACCCCGGCATCCGTGCCGAGCCCCCAAATGACCCCGCTGTTTTGAACCGTCCGAAGCGGCGGTAAAGAGAGCGCGCGTTTCCCCAGCCTTCGTCTCAAGGCGGACCCCAGAATCGTCATTTTGCTGTGCAGGGCCAGAGTCATCCCGATCGTTTTTGCGCGCTTGATGTTTCGCTTCGAGATGAAATCCGCGTGATGAATCGACCAGCGAAGGTTCGTTATCTTCCTTTTTTGATTTATCTTCTCGAAAATATCCAGATACCGCGTTATCGTCGTATCGCGAAAAGCATGTTCGTGGATCGTCCATCCCCCATCCGCGGCCGCCTCGGAAACTTTCGCAAATTCAGCATAGTCTTCATCCGGGTACCGAGAGGGCCTGAACGCCGAATCGTGGATAGGCGCATACATATGCTCCCCAAGCGCGATATGACCCATCATCTTCGCGGATTTGTCCGGGCGGGAGTTTCGAATTCTCTCTATCACTCTTTTGTTTGCCTCAGGAGTACGAACCCGGAAGCGAGGTGTGTGAAATATCCTTAAGCTGAGACCGTCGTTATCAGCCAATCTTCGCTTGATCATCTCGTAAGTCGCATCGCGAACCCCGCCACCGCCTACCTCGAATACACTCGTTACGCCGGCGCGGTTGAAGTCGGCCATCAGCTTCTTGAGGCCTGATACGGTTTTGTCGTCTGTAATTTCCGGCAGTTCACGCCGCCAGAACCGGAAAATGGCCCGGCGGCCACGAATAACGCCCGTGGGAGCGCCGGACTCGTTTCTGGCTATTCGCCAGCCTCTCGGAGCTTCAAAATTCTCATCAATGCCCGCCCTTTTCAGAGCCAAGCTGTTCAGAATCATGAGGCGGTATGATTGCTGGATGAAAACCGGATTGTCCGGAGCGGCCCTGTCCAATTCCGCCTTCGTAAACAATCCCGGCGCATCGCGAAATTGCCCGGGGCTCCATCCGCCAATGATGAGCACCCACTCTCCGCGTTTGAGCGATTTCGCCTTGGCGGAGATGATGGAAAGCGCTTTTTCACGTGAAGTTACCCCGTCGATTCTTGCCTCATGCTCCCAACGAAACGCATGGCGGATGAAGTGCACGTGGTTGTCAATCAGGCCCGGGATAATCGTTTTCCCTTTCAGATCAATCACTTTCGTGCTGAAGTCAACAAATTGCTTTATCTGAGAATTTCCCCCTATTGATAAGACGCTTTCGCCCTGGACAGCTACTGCCTGCTGAACAGAAAAATTCGCATCGACCGTCAGTACCTTCCCGTTTATCAAGGCTATATCCGCTGATTGCGCATATGCAGAAAACGGGAGAACCCCAAAAACCACGAAAATGATTGCGAATACTCTAAATTTTAGAATCATTAGATACTCCCTAATTTCAACAACTTTACTCTCGTTTACAGGATTAAGTATTTAGACGATTAGCCGTTCCATACAATTCTCCCGAAATCCGTGTGTAGCAATACTCCTATGGTGGTGATAACATATTCAACCGAATCACCATTTACGGCAAATGCGAGCAAATGCGTAGTCGGAGAGATGGTAATTCTCACTGTCGAGGAGAACCAAGAATGAATACTTCCAATAATTCAAACCAGCAAACCCTCAGACCCAAAACAACCGTGGCGCCCGTCACAGTCATTCGTTTCGGTGAAATGATTCCTGATTGGGGCGAATATCACGAATCAAACGCCGAGGGGAATCACCGCGCGATTTACCGATACATCGGCGGTATTTCCGGTCAGAACCTTCGCTCCCCGCTTCCCGGCTGGGAGTTTACCTGCGGCATCGCCATGGCTCCTCCCCAAAACGGGGCGCCGCTTCACGATCACCCGGATGAAGAGATTTTCATGGTCTGGGAAGGTGAATTCGAGATCTTCTGGGAAGATTTCGAAACCAAAGCCCCCAAAAGCGTCATACTGGGTAAATATGACCTCATACGCGTTCCCTCGGGTATCATGCGCGGGTTCAGAAATGTCGGAAAAGATGACGGGTTCATTCACTTTATCCACGGCCAAGGCGACTACCAGTACCCCGTCTATCCCGAATCGCTGCGAGAAGGCCTGCCGGATGACGCCAGAACCGAAGCTTACGTCGAACAGCCCGCCTATGACCCGGCCACCCAGTTGGTCCGTCACGAAGAATGTCCCCGGAACTGGAGCGTTTATCACGAAGCGAAACTTCCCGAGGGAGTGCGTTCACTCAGGCGCTATATCGGTGGCGTATCCGGTGATACGGATGAAGGGCCACCGCCTTCTCTAAGCGAAGGAGAAATAGGATACGCCATGGTGGAATGCGGCAATGGCCGCGGTGCACCACTTCATGACCACCCTTGCGAGGAACTTTTTATCGCGCTGGAAGGCAGATGGGTCGTCTACTGGGCAGATGAACGTGGAAACATCGAACAAGCCGTTCTTGACCCATGGGATGCCTGCTGGGTACCCACCGGTGTGCAGCGCGGATTTAGAAACGCCGATAAAACCGAAGGGAAAATCCACATCATCCAAGGACAAGGAGCAACCCCGGCCCCCAACTACACGGAGGATTATTCTGCACTAAAAGCAAAAGCTTAAATCAAGCATCGGATATCATCTATTCATTCGATGATGGGAAGTCAAAATCTGAATCGTCCGAGTGATTTTTCTGTTCGCTCGGACTTCCTAATGTCCCTCACCCAATGGCAATTTCACGGCCTCTCCCGTTTGAGAAGACAATTCCATCGCTATCGTCACCTCCAGGGTTTGCCGTGCATCCTCTGCCGTGGCATGGGTTGTCGGTCTCCCATTGATAACATGATCCAGCCAGCTCCTTGTTTCATCACCCAGCGGGCCCCAATAATCACCCACCGCCCAGTCACCAGGGGTCGTACTGCTCAAAAATGCCGTGTTGATGTGATGATCCGGTATATACGTGTGCGGAATTCCCTTGTCGGTGTATAGCATCTCATCCTTGTGGTCTTCATCAAGCATTAAAACGCCATCCGTACCATAAATCTCCATCCTCACACTTTGGCCCAGTGCCGGATACTTCGCGGGCAGGGCGTAAAAAACCCCCAAATTCATTACCGCCCCATTATCAAATGTGACGATAGACCAGGTGACATCGTTCGCTGAATAACCGTGTTCTTTGTATATTTTCCCGTTCCCACGGGCGACTACTTCCACCGGTCGATGACCCTCCAGGAACCAGCAGGTCATGTCCACCCAATACGTGAGAACGTCGAGCACGGGCGTTGCGTGGGGGGAGCGCTTCAGGATTTGGAGCCCTTGGGCGCGGGTGTTACAGGTTCGGCCCGTTCCTGCGAGAATCTCCCCCAGTCTCCCTTGAATAATTTGTTCTTTCGCCATCTGGTAGCGACGTTTGAATCGTTGGGCATAACCTACCCTGAGTTCAGTACCTGTTCTCTCGGCCACTGAGAGTATTCGGTCGGCATCCTCCAATGTCAGAGAGATCGGTTTTTCCACCAACACGGGCTTGCCTAATTCCAGGGCATGGATAATGGAATCGGCGTGATCATGTTCGGGCGTGGATACGATGACAGTCGTAACTTCGGGGTGTTCAATCACTTCGTCATTACTGCCAGTGGCGAGTTGGGCGCCAACCTTTTCCCCCAAATCTTTAGCCCGGTCTTGCTCGATGTCGGATACTGCCAAAAATTCAAGAGACGGATGATGTGAAACCAAATTCGCTCGCAAGGTTCCTATTCTGCCGGAACCAACAACACCTACTCCCAATGACTTTTTGCTCATTTTGACCCTCTGGATATTCTTAAAGAGTAATCTAGTGACACATGCGTTCGAAGAAACACGCTGCTTCTCTTTAGCTATAGGAACAAATCAAAAAAAACCGGCCTCAAAGGAGACCGGTACATACATCATAATTTGGTTTCATCAGGTCACAGGTGCATAAAATTGCTTCCATTCTTCGGGCAACTCTTCTTCTGTCACATCTTTCATCGAGAGACGAATTCTCCCATTTCCTTCCACTTCGATGCATTTCACCAAAACCTTCTGACCTTCTTTCAACACATCACTCACAGAACCGATTCTCTTCTTGGCAATCATGCTGATATGGCAAAGACCATCCGTTCCCGGGAATATTTCGACGAATGCTCCAAAGTCCATGATCTTTCTGACTGTACCATAGTAAACCGTGCCCTTTTCGGCTTCCTGAGTCAGTTCACGAATGATCTCTATCGCCCTAAGAGCTGCCGCCTCATCGGTGGAGGAGATAAAGATTGTTCCATCATCTTCAATATCTACATCTGCCCCCGTCTCCTCGACAATTCCGCGAATCACTTTTCCGCCAGGCCCAATCACATCCCTCACACGATCTTTCGAGACCTGCATCGTCATAATCCTCGGCGCGTAGGGAGAAATCTCTTCGCTGGGCTGGGAAATCACTTTATCCATCTGCTCAAGTACATGCATTCTCGCATCGTTGGCCTGCGCCAAAGCATCTCTTACAAGGCTCAATTGCAATCCTTTGATCTTGATATCCATTTGAAGAGCAGTAATGCCATGACGCGTACCACCGACCTTGAAGTCCATATCTCCTAAATGGTCTTCCAACCCAAGGATATCCGTAAGTATTGCTGTTCTTCCTGTGGATTCTTCACTGATCAATCCCATGGCAATGCCGGCCACTGGAGATGTTATCGGTACGCCCGCACTCATCAAGGCCAGGCTGGCGCCACAGATGCTCGCCATGGATGAGCTGCCATTGCTCTCCGTGATGTCTGAAACTACCCGGATTGTATAGGGAAAATCTTCCTGCTCTGGCAATATCGCCTGTACTGCCCTAGATGCCAGCGCACCGTGGCCAATTTCGCGGCGACCCGGGCCGCGGTTTGGTTTCGCTTCCCCAACGCTAAATCCGGGGAAATTATAGTGCAGCAGAAAAGTCCTGTCGGCTTTGCCATCAAGCGTGTCTATCAATTGAGCCTCGGAGGCAGTGCCAAGCGTCACCGTCACCAACGCCTGCGTCTCACCTCGTGTGAACAATGCGCTGCCATGGGGCCTGGCAAGGGGCGACATTCTGATGGTAATCGGCCGAACATCACGAAGTCCCCGACCATCCGAACGTTTCCCTTCATCTAAAATCAAACCCCGGAAAACTTCTTTTTCGATTTTGCCAAAATAATCTGAGACAACTCCCTTATCCGCAGACCCTTCCTCGTCTGCGCAAAGAGTATCGACCGCAGCAGCTTTCGCCTCATCGATTGCACCATATTGTCCCGCTTTGTCGTGAATCTCTGCAGCCGCTTGTAATTTGGGAACTACAATTTCACGTACCTTCCCCATTAATTCTGTATCTTCTTCCTCAGTCTCGACGACACGTTTGGTTTTTCCGCACTCCGCCCTAAGTTCATCCTGCATAGCGCACAACTCTTTAATGACGGAATGGCCTTGCTCAAACGCTTCCATATAAACGTCTTCTGAAACTTCAAAACTACCTGCTTCCACCATGACTATCGCGTCCGCAGTTCCAGCCATCACACAATTCAGATCGCTGTCAATTTGCTGTTCGACCGTCGGATTGACAATAATTCCGCCATCAATCCGTCCAACGCGAACAGCACCGATAGGACCGGAGAATGGGATATCCGAAATGTGGAGAGCGGCGGAAGTTCCGTTGATTGCCAAAATGTCGGAATCATTCAACTTATCGTAAGACATGACCATGATCTGGATCATCGTCTCGCAACGAAATTCCTTTGGGAAAAGAGGACGGATAGGCCTATCGATTAAACGACAAGTTAATGTTTCCCTCTCGCCAGGTTTTGCCTCGCGCCTAAAAAAGTTGCCTGGAATAATTCCTGCGGCGTAGAAAAACTCTCGGTAATCAACTGTAAGGGGGAAAAAATCCACACCCTCACGTGTAGAGTGCGAAGCACAAGCCGTACACAGCACACTGGTTTCACCATAATGCATCATTACGGCGCCACCGGCTTGCTTGGCGATCTCACCTGTTTCAAAGGCAAGAGTATAACCATTGATAGATATGTCTTTTCGATACGGTGGCATTAGATTGTTTCCCTCTGGGGCAAAACCCGCATCTAGCGACGCAGGCCCAGGTCCTGAATTATCGTGCGGTAGCGGTTGATGTCTTTTTCTTTCAGATAATCAAGTAGGCGACGGCGCTGACCCACGAGTTTCAGTAGACCTCTGCGGGAATGATGATCTTTCTTGTGGGTCTTGAAATGGTCTGTGAGGTAGGTAATACGTTCGGTCAGGATAGCTACCTGCACTTCCGGTGAACCAGTATCGGTGTCATGTGTACGAAATTTCTCGATAACTTCCGACTTTCGCTCCTTTGCTAAGGGCATTTCTGTCACTTCCTCCACTGCTTATATGTTGCTCTCTATCTGTTAAGCCTCATTTGCGCAACGTCATGAAAAACGCGCGGATTCTATACGACTTTGCCATCAATGTAAATACAAAGCGTATTCTCTCGTAACTCTATGTGACAAATACTTTTTCAGGCGCTACAAACCCTTGGTTTCGTTTTCGTTTGCTTTCATGGACCGTCTTCCCGACCGCTAATAACTCTCCCGGTTCATTTAGCATACGGACGCGAGTATCTACTGGCAAATCAACAACTTGCTGAACATCTTCAAACCTGACTATTGCACCATTCAATACCCGCACCTCCGCACTGGGGTGCACATAGATGGCAGGCAAATGTGCAAGTGCCTGTGCCGGACTCATTAGAAGGTCTTGAAGGCGTTTTTCTTGCAAGTGACGATGGACATCCTCGATAGAAACGGAATCTGATAGTTCAAACGGACCCAAAGCAGTCCGTGTAAGGGCTTGCAAACATCCACCAGACCCTTGATTGGCACCAATATCATTACAAATTGAACGAATATATGTTCCCCGAGAGCATGTGACATCAAAGGTAAGTTGTGGACCATCTATATCAATCGCCTTGATCCTAAATACTTCAATTTGGCGCTTTTCTCTTTCAACTTCCTTGCCAGAACGTGCTAATTCATGCAAACGCTTTCCATTTGCCTTCAATGCAGAATACATTGGAGGTACCTGCATTGTTTTTCCCAGTATCTCACTTAAAAGCTCTTGCGCTCGAGAAAGCGGAATATCACCTGGCTCAGTTTCAGCCAGCAGTTTTCCCGTAATGTCCTGTGTATCTGTCACTCGTCCAAACAACATGACAGCCCGATACGTTTTCTTGCACTCTAAAAAATATGAGAACAATTTCGTCGAATTACCAATACAAATTGGCAAAACTCCTTCGGCCATAGGGTCAAGCGTACCTGCATGCCCGACTTTTATTTTTTCGGGAAGCAGCTTTCTCACTTCATCAACCATATCATGTGAGGTAGGACCGTGTTTTTTCTTCAGATTCAAAACACCCGAGAGTTCCAACATCTTGTCCTTTCTCAAAAAGATCTCTTTACATCGGATAACAAACGTTCAATTTCGTCGCTGAATGCCAAACTCCGATCGGCAAAGAATTTCAGCCTGGGTGTACATTTCAATTCCAAGCGTTCGGCAAGTTTTCTCTGCAAGAATCCAGTAGCTCGTTCAAGTCCCTTGAGACCCTCTTCCAACTCCTGAACATTCCCTTGATTTTCACCGTAACGGCTAAAGTAGACCTTCGCAACTCTCAAATCCGGGGATATTTCGACTCGAGTGATCACAACATGCCGCACACGCGGATCCTTCACATCCCTCATCACCAAGTTAGCAAGTTCGGATTGTATGAGTTCCGAAACGCGCAGCATGCGAGCATTGCCCATGTGTTAAATTGCACTCCATGAATTTCAAAAAATCTCGATATCAAAATCCAAGACAATCATTAGCCCTGTTCCCTCAAGGAAATTCAGCACTTTTCTAAGTTGGCTATCTACAAGTCTACAGTCATTGCTCACTACACAAACGCCAATGCGACATCTTTGCCACTTATCCTGGAAACCGACTTCAGCGACAGAAACATTAAATCGCTGACGCAGACGTGTCGTTACCGACTGAACTATCTTGCGTTTTGCTTTGAGCGAGCGACACTCGGGAATCTGAACATCGATTTTCAAAAGACCAACGAAAGACATGGATTGAAAATTTCAAAAAAAGCGGCACAAGACACAAATCAACTTAAAGTGTCCGAGATACTTCTTCTGTAATATATGGTTCTATGACATCGCCTTGCTTGATGTCGTTATAATTCTCAATTCCGATTCCACACTCATAACCAGATTGGACCTCGTTTACATCATCTTTGAACCGCCTCAAAGATGAAATTTTACCCGTATAGATAACTACATTATCCCGGATAAGACGTACATTTGAATTTCTATTGATATTTCCGTCGATGACATAGCAACCCGCTATCGTCCCCACGTTGGGAACATGAAACAGCTCCCGAATTTCCGCGTGCCCGCGTACTATTTCTCGCTGAACGGGTTCAAGTATTCCTTCAAGAGCCGACTTGATTTCATCGATAGCGTCATAGATGACGGAATATAATCGAATATCTACTTTTTCATGTTTAGCGACTTCATTAGCTCCTGGCGTCGGACGAACATTAAAGCCCACGATAACGGCAGACGAGGCAGCTGCGAGCATCACATCGGTTTCAGTAATCCCACCAACAGCACTATGTAAAACCTTAACTCCTACTTCTTCATTCCCTAACTTGCCCAAGGATTCTTTCAATGCCTCTATACTTCCTTGTACATCTGCTTTCAAGATTAAACTCAACTCTTTTGCTTGGCCTTCTTCTACGCTTTCCATGAAACTTTCCAAAGAAACGCGCGCAGAAGCCATAAGCGCAGCCATTCGTTCACGTTGTTGGCGCCTAGCGCTTATCTCTCTTGTCATCTTCTCATCTTCTAAAACGGTAAATGTATCACCAGCCTCAGGAACACCGGCGAAACCTAAAATTTCTACTGGCGTAGAAGGGCCCACGAACTTCAACTTGCGTCCTTGGTCGTCTAATAGTGCGCGAACTTTGCCGCTCCATTTACCAGCCACGAAGTTATCACTCACATTCAAAGTGCCTCGTTGAACCAAAACAGTAGCTACCGGTCCTCGCCCCCTATCCAACTTCGCTTCAACCACAACACCACTAGCGAGCCGGCTTGGGTTGGCCTTCAACTCCATGAGTTCAGCCTGCAAAATGGCAAGGTCCAAAAGATCATCAATTCCGATATTCTCTTTTGCGGAAATTTCAGAATAAACCGTATCTCCACCCCAATCTTCCGGGATTAAGTCCAATGTTGAGAGTTGTTGTTTCACCCTGTCGGGGTTTGCATCTGCTAAGTCCATTTTATTCATCGCCACCATAATCGAAACTCCAGCGGCCTTTGCATGATCGATCGCCTCTCGAGTTTGGGGCATGACGCCTTCATTCGCAGCTACTACGATGATTACCAAATCTGTCACTTGCGCCCCACGCGCCCTCATTGCTGTAAAGGCTTCATGTCCAGGGGTATCTAAAAATACAGCCGTCCCCTTGTCCGAAGTAACTCGATAGGCGCCTATATGTTGAGTGATCCCACCTGCTTCGCCTTCCATCACATTGGCTTTACGGATGGCATCAAGAAGCCTCGTTTTTCCATGATCAACATGACCCATAATTGTTATGACAGGAGCCCTGGGTTGTAGATCTTCCTCCCTATCCTCTTCCTGAATCAGCAGATCTTCAATATTGTCTTTGGATATTTCAACTTCATAGCCGAAGGTTTCAGATATATCGGTAGCCGTGTTGTGATCTATCATTTGATTGATAGTTGTCATCTGGCCTTTTTTCATCAACTCCTTGATAACTTCCGTCGCCTTCACATTAATTTTCTCAGCGAGTTCTTTCACCGTTATCGTCTCTGCAATACGTACGCGCCCTCCATGACGGTGAGGAAGCTTCTCTTTGCTGACATCCCGAGCAACTTTGGAACTTGTTGGTGATGTGGCGACTTTATCATTAGGTACTTGAGTTGCTTTATCTAAAACTGTTTGTTTATCCGCGCTAACCTTTTCTTTTCCCGCGATTGGTTGTTTGTCGACAGCAGTATCTTCTGGTGCGATGGGTGCCTGAATAACTGCACTTTGAGTGGCAGGAGAAGCTGTTGATTCTTCTTTGGGTTCTACATCTTCCAAGCCAGATGCACTCGCTTTTTCCGGCTTTTTAGCTTTTGTCTTAGTTGAAGTCTTTTTTTCCGTCTTGCTTGCTGGAGCCACTTTCTCCTCTTGAAGTGCTTCTTGAGAAAAAAGCGCCATTACCAGTTCCGCTGTTTCATCATCCACAGTACTCATATGGCTTTTTACTACGATTCCTTCCCTGGCTAATTCCTCAACAAATGTCCTGCTGTCATATCCAAGATTTTTAGCCAGTTGGTATACGCGTACGCTCGCCATAAAACCTCCACTGCAGATTATTCACATCCATTAGCCAACCAAAAGCAAATCTAAGAAGAACCTCGATCCATATCTTGCTTTAACCATTGCTCATTGCTCTTTCATGCATCAAGCGCAAGCAGATACTATCCATCAGAAGAGGTTCACTGATAAATAACACGCCAAACGGTTTTCGACTCAGAAATTCTCCAAGTTCGTTCATAGAAAAAGGCAAAATATAAAATTCTTCCGACATGCGTTTCAAGTCCATCAAAATTCTTGGGGATATGTCCTTGGAAACAAACGGCTTCCCCATTTTCGAGAGCTTTATCTTCTTGAATACCTCCTCTTTTCCAAAGGTAAGTACACCCTTTGTTTTAGAAGCAATCAACATGCCCTTGAGGTTTCGTCTAAGAAGCATTCTCACATTTCGGCTCAATTCGTCCGAAGTAATCCTAAAATTCCTTCTTTTCAACGCAACTTCCAAGCGATTCGAAGAAACAAGCTTTGAAATGCAATTCATGTCAAAACAACAATGCGCCCCTCTTCCCGGCAATTTTCTTCCTAGCTCGCAAACGATATTCCCTTCTGGAGCGATTACCATTCTAAAAAAATTATTCGCGTTTCCTTTATTCAGACAAGCTATACATGTTCTATCTGGCAAACATTCATTCCTTCATCAACCCTCATTGGACTCCGAGCCGGTGGATTTCTCATGAGTTCGAGCAGCTTCGATCAGCAACTCGGCCCTTTTCGGACCAATTCCGGGAACTTCACACAATTCATCCGTCGATGCCGCGCTAATCGCCGCAATCGTAGAAAAACCATTGTCAGCCAAAAGCCGCGCCATTTTCTCACCAACGAGCTCTAGTTCTATCAATTCACTGGAAGAATCTCCATCAGCTTCTGTTGGTCGAATGCTCTCATCCTGCTCTTCCACACCAGCAACATTCTCTTGGCGATCATCGCTCGAGAATGCCTGCTCGGCGATGATTCGTCGATACTCACCCTCACCTTTCAGATCAATTTTCCAGCCCAAGAGTTTAGCCGCCAAGCGAACATTTTGGCCGCCTTTCCCAATTGCTAGAGAGAGTTGATCGTCGGGCACCAACACCTCCATTCGGCCTTCGTCTTCAAACAAGGTGATGTGCTGTATTTTAGCGGGACTGAGCGCATTTGCCGCATATGTGCGTATATCGTCGTTCCAAGAGATGATATCGATCTTCTCTCCCCTCAGTTCTTGAACAATCGATTGCACCCGGCTTCCACGTGTCCCTACACATGCGCCTACGGGATCTATGTCTCGTTCATGACTTACAACAGAAACTTTTGAACGTCCACTAGGCTCTCGGACGCAACCTTTTATAGCCACTATTCCGTCGTAAATTTCGGGCACTTCCATCTCAAATAGACGAATCAGCAAACCAGGATGTGTCCGACTGAGAACAATTTGAGGGCCTTTTGTTATTTCCCGCACCTCCATAATATAAGCGCGGATACGATCTCCCCGCTTATAGACTTCTCTAAATATTTGCTCCCGACGAGGGAGGATCGCCTCCGTGCGCCCTATATCTACATAAATATTCCCGCGCTCTACCTGAGAGACAGACCCCGTAATCAAATCGCCTTCACGCTCCTTGAACTCCTGGTATATATTCGCACGCTCCGCCTCTCTTACTCGCTGCAATATAACTTGCTTCGCTATTTGCGCTGCAATCCTTCCCAGCCCCTCAGTTTCGACACCCTGCGAAAGAAAATCCCCAACTTGAATATCAGGATTTTCTTTTCGCGCTTCATCCAAAAGGATTTCACTCTGAGGGTTCTGAATAATCCTGACGACTTCTTTCGCTGCTTTGACGTCAATTTCACCGGTTTGTTCATCAAATGATACGTCCACGTTTTTTCCCAAACCGTATTGCTTCTTCGCAGCTGACGCCATTGCGATTTTTAGCGTGTCAAGTAGCACATCTTTGGAGACACCTCGCTCGCGTTCCAATTGTGTCAGGACCGCAATCAATTCTTGACTCACAAAACCACTCCTCCATCACGGATTGAGTTGACTCTACACAGTATTCCCCAGGCCTTGAAATTCTTTACCCCAATCCACATCCAACTTCGCTTTTGCAATTTCGGCCAGTGAAAATGAAGCTTTCCGCCCATTCTTTGAAATAATACGGATCATATTGTCATCAACCTCGACTATCTTCCCTACAATTCTCCTCTTTCCTCCCTGCTTGCTTTTAAGACGTATGCGCACCCGGTGCCCGACATAGCGCTCAAAATCCTGGACTTTTCGTAGAGGCCTTTCAATGCCGGGGCTCGATATCTCAAGGCGATAAGAATTTTCAATGACGTTTTTGTCATCGAAATGTTCTCCGAGTTCACGGCTCACGGCTACACAATCAGAAAGAAGGATACCTTCTGGCTTTTGAATAAATATCCGAATGAGCTGTTGGCTGCGGTTACCGGTCAGTTCAATGTCAACCAATTCAAACCCTAGGCCAGAAACCACCTCCTGGGCGATAGTCCATATTTGAGAATCAACATCAATTGACACCATAAACTCTATTCCGAGAGTGAATAAAAAAATGGGCCATCAATTGACCCACTTGCTCGACAGCCAAAATCACGAACACTTTAATCGCCATTCGCATAAAGCGCAAGTGGAATAGCTTCTTTATAGAACACTAGCGTATTCTTGCCCGAAGATATGCGACGTGCTAGATTCTGCCAAATTGAGCGGATAAACTAACTTGAAATAAAATGATCGGCGAATCAGTTTTGCGTTTTCCTCTAAAATAAACGCGGTGTGGCCTTGACCAGAGAATTTCGCCTCCTGGTTGGAGTGCAATCATCAGTGAAGAGGTAAATCTATGATTCGATTGACAAAGGTCAAGGCCCTTTGGATTTACGAAACGATGGTTCGCATTCGCAGGTTTGAGGAGCGTTCCATCGAGTTATTTCAGGCAGGAGAATTGCCGGGCTTCCTTCACGCCTATATCGGCGAGGAAGCTGTCGCTGCCGGGGTTTGCGCTCACCTGACTCCTAAAGACCAAATCACATCTACACACCGCGGCCATGGGCACATGATCGCCAAGGGGCTCCAATATGAAGGCATGTACGCCGAGTTGTACGCTCGCGCGACCGGCTATTGCAAAGGAAAAGGAGGCTCGATGCACATCGCCGATCAGGACCTAGGGGCCTTGGGGGCGAATGGCATTGTGGGCGGTGGCATCCCTATAGCCGCCGGCGCCGCCTTAGGACTTCGATTTAAAGGAGAAAAACACGTCGCCGTCAGTTTTTTCGGCGACGGTGCCAGCAACGAAGGCGCATTCCATGAGGGCATCAACATTGCCGCCACCTGGAAGCTGCCTGCTGTGTTTGTCTGCGAGAACAACGGATTTGCCGAAAGCACGCCTCGCGCTACTCATCAGGCGGTTCAGGACATCGCCGATAGAGCCAAAGCTTACGGTATGCCTGGAGTCGTTGTCGATGGCATGGACCCTCAAGCCGTATATGAAGTAGCGGGCGAAGCGATTGCGCGCGCCCGCAAAGGACGAGGACCTACGCTGATCGAAGCGAAAACAATGCGTTTTTTAGGCCATTACGTGGGCGATCCCGGCACCGCTTACGGGCACGATAAAGAGGTAGGTAAGTGGCTCAAACGCGACCCGATCATCACGTTTGCAGAAGTACTCGTGAAGAAAAAATGGTTGAACAAGAACAGTATCGACGCCATCTATGCGAACGTGAACAAAGAGATGGAAGAGGCCATCGAATTCGCCCGGAAAAGCCCGGAGCCCGAGCTTGGTGACGCGATGACGGACATCTACGCGTCCGTTTAGGGAAAGGAAATGCGCGAAATTTTATACCGGGAAGCCATTATCGAGGCCCTGGATGAGGAAATGGCGAGAGATGGCTCGGTTTTTCTACTCGGTGAGGATATCGCCGAATTCGGCGGTTCATATAAGACGACCGTGGGCCTTTTGGAGAAATATGGCGCTGAGCGGGTGAGAAACACGCCCATCTCTGAGCAAGGCATCATCGGCACGGCCCTTGGGTCGGCGCTCGTAGGCATGCGCCCCGTGGCGGAGTTGATGTATATCGATTTTTCCGCCGTCGCCATGGATCAAATCGTCAACCAGGTCGCCAAGGTGCGCTATATGTTTGGCGGGAAAGCGAACACTTCGCTCGTCATCAGAACTCAGGGCGGCGCGGGGCGAAGTTCCGCTGCCCAGCACGCACAGAGCCTGGAAGCATGGTTCGTCCATGTGCCGGGACTCAAAGTGGTCATGCCCTCCAGCGCACGAGACGCCAAAGGTCTCCTTAAAGCAGCCATCAGGGATGACGACCCGGTTTTCTTCATCGAACACAAACTCCTTTATCTTGAGAGAGGCGCTGTTCCCGAGGAAGAGGAAGTGATCCCCATCGGCGTCGCCGAGGTGAAAAGGGAGGGGAGCGATCTCACCATCGTCGCCACCTCCTCGATGGTCGGCAAATCGCTCGCTGCGGCGAAAGAACTTGAAAATGAGGGAGTAAGCTGCGAGGTCATCGACCCCAGAACGCTTTTCCCGTTGGATGCGGAGACGATTCTCGCCTCTGTCCGTAAGACGGGCCGGCTCCTCATCACCCATGAGGCGGTGCAGCGCTGCGGCTGGGGAGCGGAAATCGCCGCCATGGCCGCCAAGGAAGCATTCGACTACCTCGACGCGCCTATCGAGCGCGTCTGCGCCAAGGAAACGCCGGTGCCTTTTTCTCCCAAACTCGAATCCTATGTCATACCCGACAAAGATGACGTAATAGCCGGGGTTCGTGGTATGTTAGAGACGGTTTGATTCCACAACACTTCCAATCATTAGGAGCAAAGATTCATGGCCACCCCTCTCCCGATGCCTAAGCTCGGCCTTACCATGGAAGAAGGAACTATCCTCAAGTGGCGAAAAGGCGAGGGTGAAGCGGTCGAAAAAGGCGAGATCATCCTCGACATCCAAACCGACAAGGTCGAATACGAGGTCGA
This sequence comes from uncultured Nitrospinaceae bacterium, assembly GCA_964440505.1. Lineage (GTDB taxonomy): Bacteria > UBA8248 > UBA8248 > UBA8248 > UBA8248 > Bin107. Next base: position 156 of record CAYTSP010000105.1, on the reverse strand, counting down.
ATCGCCGGATGGCGGCCTCCTGCTCAAAATGCTGGCGGGAGAAGGCGACGTCGTTCCCTGCGGCACGGACATCGCCGTTATCGGCGAAGAGGGAGAGAACATCAGCAGTTTTGGCAGTACGTCCGCCAAGGCCCCGGTAGAGACTGAACCCGAGGC
>CAYTSP010000104.1:0-19162 GCA_964440505.1 uncultured Nitrospinaceae bacterium | reverse complement strand
CACGCGCCGCTGCCGACGCTTCGCCGCCACCCTCGCGGGTGGCGGCGCACGGCTCGCGGTGGAGGTAGTGGTTAGCCTTTCCCTCCCGCCGGACTTTCACCGGCTGCCCTTCCGCCAGTTAGCCTGGCGCACATAGACCCTCACGCCGAAGCCGGTGAGGTCGCGGTCCCAGAACACGGTGTCCTTCTCGACTTCGAGCTTCCCGACCGCGCGATTGGAGAGAGTTTTCATGATGGGCTTCGCCGTCATCGATCGACCCTCCCGTTCGTGACGTGGACGCCGATGCTCTCGCCCACACGGCTCGCCGCCGCCTTCTCGGCGTCCCGCATCAGGTGCGCGTAGCGCGCCGTGCTCACCACGTGACGGTGGCCGAGCAGCCTGCCGATCGCCGATAAACTCTCGCCGAGCGCCAGCGCCCTCGATGCGTAGGAATGCCTCAAGTCGTGGATCCGCACGTCGTCGAGACCCGCACGCTCCCTCACGGCCTCCCAGTAGTAGTGGAGGTTCAACGGGCGGCCCTTCCCGTTCCCTCCCGGGAACATCAGGGGGTCGCCCGGCGAGCGGGGGACTCCTTCCAGCACCTTCTTGACGGGCACCGTGAGCGGCACCATCCTCGGGCCCGCCTTGGAGTCCCTGAGCCTGAGTTCCCCCGCCGTGCGGTCCACGTCGTCCCACCTGAGATCCAGGATCTCGCTCCGCCTGCACCCGGTAAGCGCCAGGAGCCTGATCGCCGCCACCGCGGCCGGCCACGCCTTCCTCTCCGCCTCCAGGTCACGGAGCGCCCGGCCCAAGCGGCGGAACTCCTCTTGCGTCAGGAACCGCTCCCGCTTGCGCGCCCGGTAGCGGCGCAGCCCCCGGCACGGGTTACTCCCGGCAGGAGCTAGGCCCCACACCTCGGCCATCTTGAACATCTTGGAGAGCAGTCCCAGGGCCGCGTTGGCCACGGCGGGCGTCCCGCGCAGGCCGTGGTGGAGTGCGGCGACCTCCGCCCGGCCGACTTGGGCCACCGCCGTCCCGCCCAGCGCGGGCTCCACGTGGTTCCCGATCAGGGAGCGGTAGGCTGCGGCGGTATCGGGCTTGCAGCGCGTCCCGACGTGGTCGCGCATGAAGCGCTCGGCAAGACCTGCCACGGTGGGCGCGGTCTCGGGCTGCCTGGGCTCGGTCTCCTCGCCCCGCTTGATGCGGTCGATGACGCCGGCCGCCATCTTCTTCGCCTCGTCGCACGACATCTCGCCGTGTCTGCCCAGCGTCACCCGCTTCGGTCCCCACGGCCCTCTCGATTGCACCACGTAGACCTTCCGGCCCGTGGCGTAGACCCGCACCCCGAAGCCGGCCAGCTCTCGGTCCCAGAAGGCGGCGTCGCTCTTCTCGACAGATAGCGCGTCGACGACGCGTTTGGTAAGCTTGATGTCGCTTCTTTTCGGCATGGCCGCTCCCTGGAAATCGTGTCCGAAGCCTGAGGATATAGTCAATTCGTAATCAAAACGCATACGACCGGCATCAAATGAGAACGTATTAAAACATAAATATGACGAAAGTACAAGAGACAACTGACAGAAAATGAACAGAAATACCATATTAAATACAGATAGTTATCATGGATTGACGTGGTCAGTCGCACCATAGACGGAAGGCCGAATTTATGAACGTGTCTTTCGGTAAATTACCGAGGGGAAATGCGCGCAAATGCGGGGATATACAAGGCGTTTTCAGTGATATCAGCCTGGCGGATGATGGCTCACCCCTCCAGATTCAGGCGCTCCGGAACGTCTATGAAGGGCGCGCCGCCGCTCCCGGAAACGAGGCGGCGGGGGATAACGGGGCGGTTTTCAGCCCTCTGTTCTCCTCTAACACTGGTTATCCACAGAAAAACACAACATTTGGGGATAAGGTGTGGGTAAGTTCATATATTTTGTGTATATCTGTTTTTAGGGTATTGACAGACGAGGGCAAAGCATACTACATTTAGTGTTACGGTTTGATTTCGCCATACTAAATATGTCCCTGGCACAATGGGGCGCCCTTGCGGAGGAGGCTGAAAGTGGAGTTGACGAGGCGTTTTACCCGGGCCGGAGATGATGCGTATGGCGAGGTCAGTTTCGCGCCGCGCACCTCGCGCATCACGAACCCGGACGGCTCGCTCGTCTTCGAAGCGAAGGACATCATGGCGCCGGAGAACTGGTCTCAGGTGGCCGTCGACATCCTGGCGCAAAAATACTTCCGAAAAGCCGGCGTCCCCGCCCATTCGAAAAAAGTTCCCGAAGACGGCGTGCCCGAGTGGCTGCAGCGCTCGGAGCCTGACACGGAAAAACTCGAATCCCTGCCCGAGGATGAGCAATACGGGAGCGAGCAAGACGCACGGGACGTTTTCCACCGCCTGGCGGGATGCTGGACGTATTGGGGCTGGAAACACGGTTATTTTCACGCGGAAGAGGACGCCAAGACGTTCTACGAGGAGCTTTTATACATACTTGCGAGCCAGATGGCGGCTCCCAACTCGCCTCAGTGGTTCAACACGGGTCTCCACTGGGCTTACGGCATTACGCGCCCCGCCCAGGGCCATTTCTATTGCGACCCAGACGACGGGGAAATACTCCGCTCCACCAACGCCTATGAACGTCCTCAGCCGCATGCGTGCTTCATCCAATCGGTGAAAGACGATCTCGTCAACGAGGGCGGGATCATGGATTTATGGACGCGCGAGGCGCGCATCTTCAAATACGGCTCTGGCACCGGCACGAATTTCACGAGCTTGAGAGCAGAAGGGGAATCTCTCTCGGGTGGCGGAAAAAGCTCCGGCCTGATGAGTTTCCTCAAGATTGGGGACCGCGCAGCGGGCGCCATCAAGTCGGGCGGCACGACACGCCGGGCAGCGAAGATGGTCACGCTAGACATCGATCATCCCGATATCGAAGAATTCATCAACTGGAAGGTGAATGAAGAACAGAAAGTGGCTGCCCTGGTTTCGGGCAGCAAGATGTGCAACCGGCATATGAACGCTATTCTCGTGGCTTGCCAGGAGGGGGAAAACCTGGGATTGAATGGCAACCTTCACCAGCCGGACAAGAACCCCTCACTCGCCCAGGCGATTCGCGCCGCAAGGCTGGCCGGTGTTCCGGACAATTATATTCATCGAACCCTTCAACTCGCGCGGCAAGGAATCACCGAAATCGAGTTCGAGGAATTCGACACGAATTGGGAAGGCGAGGCCTACACCTCGGTGTCCGGGCAAAACTCGAATAATTCCATACGCGTTTCAGACGAATTCATGAAAGCCATCGAGAAAAATACGGATTGGAACCTGATTCGGCGCACCGATGGTGAAATCGCCGATTCCGTCAACTCGAAAGAGCTTTGGGATCAGATTGGATACGCGGCGTGGTGCTGCGCAGATCCCGGCCTTCAATTCGATTCGACCATCAACGACTGGCACACGTGCGCCACCGATGGGCGCATCAACGGCTCTAATCCCTGCTCGGAATACATGTTCCTGGATGACACCGCATGCAATTTGGCGTCGATGAATCTCATGAAATTTTTGGATACTAAAAAGAACCATTTTCAGATAGAAGACTATCGCCACGTTATTCGCCTATTGACAGTCGTCCTCGAAATTTCAGTGCTGATGGCGCAATTCCCCAGTCCCGAAATAGCCAAACGCTCATTTGAGTATCGTACCTTGGGGCTTGGATACGCCAATCTGGGCACCTTGTTGATGGTTCTCGGCATCCCTTACGATTCACCGGAAGCGGAAGCGTGGTGCGGGGCTCTCACCTCCATCATGACAGGCTGCTCGTACGCCACAAGCGCCGAGATGGCCGGAGAACTGGGCGCTTTCGTCAGGTATCAAGACAATCAAGAACACATGTTGCGCGTTCTGAGAAACCACCGCCGCGCAGCTTATTCAGTGCCTGAAGCCGAATACGAAATGCTCTCTAAAGCGCCAAAGGGAATCGATGCGCAAACCTGTCCCCATTATCTTCTCCAAGCGGCGCGAGAGGCGTGGGATGGCGCTTTGGCCATCGGCTATCGAAACGGCTATCGGAATGCGCAAGCTACTGTCATCGCACCAACGGGCACTATTGGCTTGGTAATGGATTGTGACACGACTGGAATCGAGCCTGATTTTGCTTTGGTGAAATTCAAAAAACTGGCGGGGGGCGGCTACTTCAAGATCATCAACCAGTCCGTTCCTCTTGCCTTGCGGCATCTGGGTTATGATGACGAAGAAATCCGCGAAATCGTCGCCTACTGCCGAGGGCGGGGCACCCTTACGAATGCGCCTCATATCAATCCAGAATCTCTACACGCAAAAGGGTTCACCAGCAAGGCCCTCGAAAAGGTGGAAGCCGCGCTCGAGGGGGCATTTGAAATCCAGTTCGCTTTCAACAAATACTCCCTTGGAGAAGACTTCTGCCGTGAACAGTTAGAGTTCAATGAAGCGCAAATCGCCGACTGGAACCTGAATCTGCTTGAAGCCATTGGTTTCACCCCAGAACAGATCAGCGAAGCGAATGATTTCGTTTGCGGTAAAATGACGTTAGAAGGCGCGCCCCACCTAAAAGAAGAACATCTAGCTGTTTTTGATTGCGCCAGCAAATGCGGACGCGAAGGCAAGCGCTTCATCAGCCCAATGGCCCATGTTCGAATGATGGCGGCGGCGCAGCCTTTTATATCAGGCGCTATAAGCAAAACCATCAACATGCCATCAGAATCCACAATTCAAGACATCTTGGATATCTACCACGAATCTTGGCAGCGGATGACCAAAGCCATTGCGATTTACCGTGATGGTTCGAAACTAAGCCAACCACTCTCCGCGCTAAGCGAAGCGGAAATCTTCGCTGACATCAGTGAAGAAGAACCAGCTTCAAAAAGCGCTCCCGTGCACGTAGCCCAGCAAATTGTGCGCCGGATTATCTACCAATCCAGAAGACGCAAGTTGCCTACCCGCCGCGGTGGATACACCCAGAAAGCCGTCATCGGCGGGCACAAGGTGTATCTTAGAACCGGAGAATACGAGGATGGTTCGATTGGTGAAATTTTCATAGATATGCACAAAGAAGGTGCTGCCTTCAGAAGCCTTATGAACTGTTTCGCCATCGCAATTTCCCTAGGCTTACAGCATGGCGTCCCTTTGGACGAATTTGTGGATGCATTTGTTTTCACGCGCTTCGAACCCGGGGGCATGGTTTCAGGCAACCCGCACATCAAGATGAGCACATCCATCATCGATTACATCTTCCGTGAGTTGGCGGTTTCATATCTCGGACGCCACGACCTTGCGCAAGTGGTGTCGGAGGACCTGAGGAGCGATACCATTGGGCGCCCTCAGGAAGAGATCCCCGAATTCGACACCGAGGAAGAAGAGGAGATCCAAACCATATTCCCGGGGCCAGATGCAAGCGCACCGCGTAGTGACCGGATAAGTCTGAATTATGAGAAAGAATCCACCTTCGCTTCGTTGACGCCTACAGCAGAAGCAGGCTCTGCCCTCGATTCGCGTATCGAAGAAGCCCGTGCCAAGGGGTATGAGGGTGAGGCATGTGGCGATTGTGGTTTATTCACCCTGGTAAGAAACGGTACCTGCCTGAAATGTATGACTTGCGGTGCGACGAGTGGATGTTCTTAAAAAAACAATTGTTACCCGTCGGGGGGGCAACGGGCGGACTCTGCGACGGGACGAGAGTCGGGGGAGAATCCTCGGAGGGTTCTTCCCCCGACTCTCACCAAAGTGAAGTCTCTTGCTGCGGGGGAAACGGGCGGACTCTGCGGCAGGATCGGGAGCCGAGGATAATACACCTCGGGGGTTGAGTCCTCGGCTCCCATTTCAAGTCGAGCGGAATTCCCTGCTGCGGGGGAAACGGGCGGACTCTGCGGCAGGTCGAGAGCCGGTGAAGTCTCCTAGGGGGAGCTCTTCATCGGCTCTCCCTTTTTCACTTGACACCCGAGGCTCCTTCGCCTACCTTCATATTCCTTTTGTGGGGGTGTAGCTCAGATGGGAGAGCGCGTGGATCGCACCCACGAGGTCAGGGGTTCGAATCCCCTCACCTCCACCAGTACAGCTTCTTGAGTTAAACCCTACGGATTGAGCATGGCGTGAGCCGCCTCTCGGGTTCTCATGCCTTTTCGTACTCCGCGCTTTTCCGCTACTTCATTCATGCATGAAATCACGCCGTCTTCCCATGTGCTCATCACATCACCAATGCGCGCGCTCATGGAGCCAACCGCAGCCGCCGCGATACCCTCTCGCGCCAGAAAAGGAAAAGATGCAATACCAGAATCATCTTTCCCCCGCCCCGCATCATTCGCAATAACACCCTTTAGATTGAGCTTCACAACATGCGGAATGAGGGTAAGCCCGCAATGAGAAGCTTGGATAAAAACGTCATTCGGTCTTGGTTCTTTGATAGAACGCAGGACCGGAATTCCCCATGAAGCGCGTATATTGCCATTAGGCAAAAGCTCTAGTTCATAAATTTTATCATCAAGACTTTCCTCGACAATTACTTTCCGGCCCATTTCGGCATCGAGCAAACAATCCGAAGCATCTGCTATGGACTGACCGATTTCAACACCAAGGTTTTGAGCCGCTTGATTCGCATGACCGACTTCGCCTTCATAAACGGATCCTCCCACGGCGAGCCTCGCGGACATGGTCTCACAGGCCAATGCAGGCACATGATAATCCTGAGCCAAGCGGAGACCGCTGATCCCCGCATCATCCTTTCCAACTCCTGCCGCATGGGCAATGATCGCCCTCGCACCCAGCCGCATTGCCCAGGCAATCGTCATTCGTGCGGCGTAGGAACCTCCAACGAGAACGTCCTTTTCCCCAACCCTCTCGTCGAAATATGTCATCGAATCCGCTGAGAGGATACGCCCCCGCGTGTCTTCAAGATGAATCGTCTGTCCGTCCTTAGCCATCACATTTTCTTTCCCGTTTCATGAAGCAAAACACGTATACTGCAAAAAATTCAGGACAAAAGAAACGCCCGGCCGATACGCAACCGGGCGTTGAATCCGTTCTTGAAAGGAACACTATTGTACAGCAGGAGCATTCCCCCCTTCGCCGTCACTTAAAATATAGAAATCATCAGCTACACCTTTGTCAGACACACCATAGTCCACATCGCTTGGCAGCACATCTCCAGATTCTGCAAAAAACTCATGATCCAAAACGACATCACTATCTCTTAACTCGATCATTTCATCCTCATCCTACGGGCGGCTTGATACGAATTTGCCCGGGCTTTGCCACAGGCGACATCACAAAGCGGGCAAGTATACAGAAATCGCTAAAAAAATCAACTTTTTTATATCTAAGTCCTTATTTTTCAACCAATAAAATATGTTACTCAAAGCAAATTATTACATTATCGCCGGGCGTGCCCGTGAACTGCTAACTTTTCAAGGAGCGCGAAGAACGAAAGCCGGAAAGATGCGTTTCAGATGACCATGTCTGGGATATTATTTGTATGCGCGCGCGTGCACCTAGCCTACACGAAACGACAGAAGGCTCGACCGACAAATGTTTTAGGAACAGGCCTTTGTCTAGGCCATGTCTTCCGCTTGAAACTCGATTCGCCCTCCCGGCGGTTCCACCACCAGGTGAAGCGCTTCGGCCAGTCTTCCCGAAAGATGCCACATCCCACAAATAAAAGTGAGTTCCACGATCTGGCGATCGGAGAAATATTTCTTCATTTCACCGAATGCGAAGTCGTTATTCTTCGCCGTTAACTTCGACACTTCATCCGCCCACCGGATAACGGCTTTCTCCTTATCATCGAACAAATTACTGTCTTTCCAATCATCGTCTTCCAACAAATTGATTTGATCCTGAGTGAGACCCAAAGCTCGACCGAGCTCCACATTGTGCCCGATTCAGTTGTTGCACTCCGTCAATATGGCCGTTTTGACGATAACGAGCTCCATGAGACGGATATAATCCGACTCCGTCTTCAATCGATTCGTGCGGAGCTTCTGGTCGAGCAACATCCATGCTTCCATGGTGGGAGGAGCATTTGCCAAAAGCTGCAAAAAGCGTGGCACAGTGCCCCACATCCGCTTCGACCAGTCATAGAGCGGGGTGAGTTCCTCCTTGAGTTCCTCAGGAATGTCGTCAGGGTCGACGAAAGGCAACCTCGGCAACGGACATGCCATCATCTCATCGGTAACGCCCAGACTATCCGGCAAGCTGGTTCCTTCGTCCACAGGCATTGGATTCTCCTTGAAAAGTATCGGGGGTAATTTATACGCTGTTCGTAGCCAGAGCCTCTCGAATATGATGCGGGCCGACGGGCAATGAGAAAACAGGTATTCCCACTGCGTCTTGTATGGCATTCACTATCGCCGCTGCAGTCGCCACAATGGGCGGCTCACCCACTCCCCTCATCCCATAGGGCGTGCCCTCGGCCGGATTGTCATGCAAGACGGCTTTCAGTTCGGGCATATCCATGCTGGTAGGTATCAGATATTCATGGAAGGTATCGCCGTGCAAATTCCCATCCGGGCGTCTTGGTTGCTCTTCCATCAAGGCCAATCCGAGTCCCTGAATCATGGCGCCTTCAATTTGCCCCACCACGGACAACGGATTTATCGCGAATCCCACGTCCTGCACGCATATAAGGCGTAAAACTCTAATTTCTCCGAGTTCCGGATTCACGGCCACATCCGCTATCTGTCCCGTATGGATCGGACATGGAGGTGGTTTCGCGCTTTCCCCTTGTCCAATCAAAAAACCTTGAATTTCAGGCGCCGCCTTGGCAACCTGCGCAAGAGTCATGGCACGATCGGGCGCCGAAGCCACCTTGACTCGCCCATCTTCTAAAACCAGATCGTCCGCAGCCGCTTCGAGTTTTATACTCGCCACATTCAAGATTTTATTTCGCAAATCACGCGAAGCGCTCAAAGTTGCCATTCCCACCGCGCGCGTCGCCTTACTACCTGATGCCGCCGATGACTCGGGAACCGAATCCGTGTCGCCGTTCGTGTAGCGCACTTCATCCAAACTTACGCCTAACTCCTCAGCAGCTAGTTGGCATATCGATGTGCTCATACCGGTGAGGTTCACAGTTCCCGCTATCACTTGAACGGTTCCGTCCTGATTCAGACGGACCGTACAACTAGACGCCTCCCCCGGCCCTGGCCAATACCCGCAAGCTATGCCGCGGCCGAGTTTCCAGCCATCTCCCTCAAGCTCTCCGTTAGCCTCAATCTTCTCCCCCCACTTCCCTTCTGTGGCAGTTGAGTCGAGAACACTGCGCATGGATGGGTTTTGCTCCTTACCAGCCAGTGTTTCATCTCCAGACTGAAGGGAATTGATTCGTCTTATCTCGAGTGGATCAATCCCCATCTCGCGCGCAATGATGTCCATCTGCACTTCGGTGGCAAAGTGGTACTGGGGCCCACTAGGAGCACGCACGGGACCACAAACGGGGCCATTGGTGTACACCGTACACGCACGAATCCTGACATTGGGAATTCGATAAGTGGATGAGCCCATCAGCATCTTGCTGCTGCACTGGAACGGCGCGCCTCGTCCATAGGCTCCATGATCCATCGTTACATCAAGTTCACGGGCTACAAACGTACCGTCATTCTTCACGGCTGTTCGTATGGTAATGAAGTGAGGGTGTCTCGGATTCACGCCGATATGATCTTCCTCGCGGGTCATCTCCATGCGCACGGGCTGATCTGTTTTCAAAGCCAAAAGAGCGGCTATGTGCTCGTAAGTACTCTTAAGCTTGGCGCCAAAACCACCTCCGATTTCAGTCGGGATCACTCGAACCTGTGTTGCCGGAAACCCAAGTGCCTCAGCTACGTCCGCTCGGATGGCCCAGGCATCCTGTGTGGTAGTCCAGATCGTGACTTTCCCGTCGGCACCAGCCTCGGCAGTGCACGCATGAGGTTCGATATAGCCGGCATGTACGAATGGCGTGGAAAATGTATGCTCAAAAATGCGATCCGCTTCTTCGTATCCGGCGTCGACATCTCCAATTTCTTTTTCAAAGCGAGCAATGATGTTTTTATCCGCGTTCGGCCCAAGTCCCAATTCTCGCCAATCTTCATGAACGGCAAGACCCTTGCCGGCCCGGCTATCCAAGCCGTTGACTATCGGTTCTAATACATCATATTCCACACGAATCGACTTGATGGCAGCTTGGGCAGCATCTATGTTCTCTGCGGCCACGGCAGCCACCGGTTCTCCGCCGTAGCGAACAAAACCATCCTGCGCAAACCAACTCTGATCCTTGATGTTGGCGCCGAACCGAATGCGAGGAGCTTCATCTCGCGTCATGACTGCGCGAACGCCAGGTAACTTCCGCGCCTCGGTCGCATCCACCCTTTTCACTTTCGCATAGGGATGCGGGCTGCCCAAGACCAGCCCGATAAGTGCGCGGCTCGATGGGACATCAGCCGCATATTTGGCACTTCCAGCTACTTTGTCCGGCGCATCGATTCGTGTGAGGCCTATACCCGCCACTTTATAGTCTGTCATTTCCACCTCAGAGAAAATATGGCTTAAACCATTGAATTTTATTTGTCATTCGACAATCTGTTATAGCTCTAACCACGCAGCGTACAAATTTGATCGGCAATTTGCCTATTCTGGAACGTCTTGTGGTCTCACGCCATGAGTAGCCCTAATTTTCGTTTTGATATTTCCCCTCACATTAAAATCGCCTTCAACCCACATCCACTTCGGTTCACAAACTTCAACCATGTCATCAAGGATGGTGCTAACGACCTGCTCATGAAAAATTTCTCGGTCCCGGTAATTATTGATGTAGAGTTTCAGGGATTTCAACTCCACTATTTTATCTCCAGGAATGTATTTGATACGGATAGTGGCGAAGTCGGGAAAATTGCTGAGCGGACAAAGGCAAGTGAATTCGGGAATTGTGAAATCGACAACGTAATCTCGCTGTTGTGAAGGATTCGGAACGGCTTCGAGCGCCGCCTCCGCAATCATCCTCGCGCCATACTTCATCTCGCCTTGAGACATTTCCGTTATACTCCAGGAATCAGATTCACCAACAAAGCGCCTTCTCTTCGAGCCACAAACGTATCGTGCGCTTCTTGATATTCCCTGAGAGGAAAACGATGGGTGATATATGGGCCCACTTTCATCCTGCCAGCACTTATGAGTGATAATACCTCATCTCCACAATTGGGGTTCGCTCGGACGCCGAAAATATCCATTTCCTCGAGCACGACGCGTTTCCATGCCATATCAGGAATGTTCTCCGGAATTCCGGTAATGGCGACTCGCGCGCCTTTACCCCCACAGTCCACACTCCATCTAAAGCTATCCGTAGTCCCAGCCGTCTCCAGCACCACGTTGGCTTTTCTCCCGCCCGTCATCTCATCTATCCGTTCCGGCACACCACCATCTCGGTAACTGACCACTTCAGCACCTTGTTCCTCTAATATCTCTAGTCTCCGACCACCACCCACGACGATCACGCGCCCTGCTCCCATCGCCTTTGCTGATTCATAAGCAAAAACACCGATGGGTCCGGAACCCAATATCACGACTGTATCACCCGGGTTGATCCCTGCGCGCTTGGCCGTCCAGAGGCCGCAAGCAGCAGGGTCCACGGCTGAGCCATGCTCAAAAGACATACCCTCCGGCATCTTGTGCAACGCGCGTATATTGTTGACAACATATTCCGCATATGAGCCTTGCGTAATATGCCCATATTGCCTATGGCCCGTGATTGTATTCCCGTAATTATAACAAAGGTTGTAGCGACCGAGCAGACACATGCGACAGGCTCCGCATCCGGCATGGCTCGTCCCCGCTACAGCATCCCCCATCTCGAGACCGAATCCTTCGGTCATCGGCCCCATAGCCACGATTCTGCCGGCCCATTCATGTCCCAAGATGGCCGGAAGTCGGGGGGGCCAGTTAGGGAGATGACCACCTTTGATGATCTCGATGTCCGTCCCACAAATTGTGGTGCACTCTACTTTTACGAGCACTTCCCCGATACCCGGTTCCGGAACGGGTACGGATTGTATTTCCAGATTTTCAGGCGCGGTCATGACGACCGCTTCCATCTTGTCTCCTATCTCTTCATCATAACGCACATCAAAACTTGAAGACATAAAACCTGATTCTCCTTTATGCATTAGTTCGCGTGATAATAATTTTGGAATGAATGCAACGCTTCTTGCGGATCGATTACATGCTTCCCAGCAAGTCGTTCAGATATCAATACTATCCAGGATCGTACTAGATACCCATTTCTCCTTTCTGAGGAGAATGCACATCCACCTCTTCTCTCGTCAACCATCTGCCCGTCCATATCCGCCACCAAAACCTCCCTACATCGTTTCCTATCAATGAAATGACAGGAACCAGAACGAGAGTGATCACCGTGGCGAAAAGCAGCCCGAAACACAAACTAATCGCCATCGGTATCAAGAATTGCGCCTGGAAGCTTTTCTCGAACAACATCGGCCCCAGTCCCGCGGCGGTCGTCATTGTAGTCAAAACTATCGCTCTCCATCTGGCGACACCGGCATGCTGCAGCGCGTCTTCTATAGGCATTCCGTTTTTGATGTTCCGATTTGCGAAATCCAATAGCACCAAAGAGTCGTTCACCACGACGCCTGTAAGCGCCAAGATACCCATCATACTCAAAATGGAGATATCGAACCCCATGACAATATGCCCCCAAATTGCGCCTACAACTCCAAAAGGTATGGCACTCATGACGACGAAGGGCTGGAAATAGCTTCTGAACAAAGTGGCTAAAATCGCAAAAATAACGGCTATTGCAAGCGAAAAAGCGCGAAACAGGCTGGCGAATGACTCACTCGTCTCTTTTGCCTGGCCTTCAAATCTAATTCCTATCCCATGATAGCGCTTCAGGAGCTTTGGGAAGAAATTCGCCTTCAAGTCGTTTAGAACCTCGGTGGGGTTGGCGCGGTTCTGATCCATTTGGGCCGTTACGTTAATCGCCCTTGTTCTGGCTACTCGTCTTATTGCATCAAGCCCTTGAATCATCTCGACTTCCGCCACCTCATGGAAAGGGATTTCCGCCCCCGAAGACGTCCTGACCCTCATTTTCCTGATATCTTCCAGAGAACGCCTTTCCTCGGATGGATAGCGAAGCTTGACCTTCACGTCATCCCGGCCACGTTGCAGACGCAAGACTTGCAACCCGAAAAATCGCGCGCGTAACTGACGCCCCAAGTCATCCAGATTCACTCCCAGAACGCGGGCCTGTGGCTTCAATGATGTTCGGAACTCAAGCTTTCCAGGCCGGAAATCATCTTGAACATCATATAGGCCGGGATATTTGGTTAACTCCCGCTTGAACTCCTGAACTACTCTTCTCAAAGTCCCGATGTCATCACCATAAAACTGCACATCTATAGGATCACCACCGGGCGGGCCAGCTCCTCCTCCACTGAAAGTAAGGCTCATCACATCGGGAATTTCTCCTGTATTCTCACGCCATCGGTTGATGATTTCCTCCGAGCTGATTCCTCTGGCTTCTGAGGGCAGCATCTCGACAATCACCTGCGCCATATGGCTTCCTCCCACGACGCGCCCGCCGCCTGGATCAAGATTCTCACCCAGTATTGTAAATACATGTTTGACGACTGGTTCACCCGTTTTCGAGCGGACAACTTCGTCAAGCGCAACGGCTGCCAGCTCAATCTGCTGTGCGGCGTTTTGCGTTTGCCGAATCGGGGTTCCCAGCGGGAACAGAATTTGGGCGTGCACCCAATCAGAATCGATTTTTGGAAAAAACAAAAATCTTACATGCCCCCCAACTGCTAAGCCTACCGTCACCATAAAAACCACCAAAGCCAGGGAGAGGACCAGATACCTGGCGTTGAGGCAAAATTTCAAAATTGGCGCATAAAATCGATGGATGAGCCAGTTTATGGCTCTATCGATGGCGTTTCTCATTTGAGATGAGAGCCCACCCGCCCTGGGAGGCCGCACCCAATGTCCCAGATGAGCCGGTAGAATGAATAACGACTCGATGAGAGAAGCTATTAACGCGGCGATGATGGCCGTCGGGAGCACCGCCATGAATTTCCCGACTGTTCCTTCCACCATCAGCAAGGGAGCGAAAGCCACAATGGATGTCACGACAGTGGCGGTAACCGGCAGGACGACTTCATAACAGCCGTCAATAGCCGCCTGAACGCGATTTTTTCCTCTTTCCATATGTGAATAGATATTTTCAGCCACTACAATGGCGTCGTCCACCAGTATCCCTAAAACCATGATGAAGGCGAACATCGAGAGCATGTTGAGCGTGCCGCCGGAGAAATTCAAGAATCCCAACGCCATCAAAAGGGAGACGGGAATTCCCATCGCTACCCAAAAAGAAAGGCGAATGTTCAAGAACAGCCACATGGAGATGAAAACCAAAACGAGTCCGACGCGACCGTTTCTCAACAAAAGATCGAGCCGGTCCTGTATCAAACGCGAGGTATCCGCCCAATGGGCCAAATCCAATCCTTCGGGTAGTTCTTTCCGCTTTTTCTTGACGTATTCAACTACCGTTTTAGAAATCGAAAGCGCATCTTCCTCATCAGTTCGATACACCAGGATGAGCGCAGCCGGTTTGCCGTTGAATCGACCCGATTTATCGCTGTCTTCAAAAGCGTCGACCACACGGGCAATATCACCGAGTCTCAAAATTGCGCCATCTTTTTGGGTAAGTATTTCAAGGCGCTCGAACTCAGGGCCCGTGTAACGCTTTCCCAACGTCCTGATTCTGATTCTCCGCTCCGCAGAACGGATATCTCCTCCCGAGAGTTCAAGCACATTCTTGCGAATGATATTCGCGACCCGCTCAAATGTCAGACCATAGCGGCGCAACATCTCCTCTGAGACTTCGATTGAAATTTCCCAATCTCTCAAGCCGCTCAGAACCACCTTTGAAATGTTGGGCAAATCCAGCAATTCATCTTTGATCTCCGTGGTTTTTCGTTTCAGGACTTCTTCGGACACATTGCCGAACAAGGAAAGACGAATAACTTGATTTATCCGTTTCACCTCCGAAACGATGGGTCTTTCTATGTTCTCGGGCAATGTCTTGATATGATCGATTTCGCTCCGGATATCTTCCATCAAATCCCGGGAATTCTTGATCCAGGCATGTAGTTCCACGGCAATTTCACAGCGACCCTCATAAGCAATCGAAGTGATCTTTTTTACACCCTCGACACCGGTCAAGGCCTCTTCAATCTTGATGCAAATGCCCTCTTCCACCTCCGCAGGACTAGCGCCTTCCCAAGTGACGTTGACGCTCACTCGATCAAGGGCGAATTGAGGGAGCAACTCGCTGCGGATTTGAAAAACGGCGATAACTCCGATGATCAACATTATCGCCATCATAAGATTGGCGAAAACAGTATGACGCGCGGACCAATCCAGAATTTGCTTCATTGCGCGGAAGCCCCTCCGACAATCCCGTTTTGATCGTTGAGTCTCATGCCGGAAACGGGGTCGGGGATTGCGGAAAGAATGATACGTGCGTTTTCACGCAATCCATTCTTGATTACAACACCATCCTGATCTTTTCGAATGACTTCCACTTTCTGGATTCTGAGTTTCCCCTCGTCCAACAAATACACATGATCTCGTTCGCGTAACGCAGCCCGCGGAATGACATACACATTGGACATTGTGACGCCTTCTATTTTCACTTCAACGAACATTCCCACAATAAGGGGAGGATGTTCACCGGGCACCCAGTTCTTCATGGGTTCAGGAATTTCCACCACTAACGTGAGCGCGCGCGTGGACTCATCCAGCCCGGAGTCCACAAGGGACACCCGTCCATTCCATTCAAATTTTTTTCCGAACTGACTCCAGGACACTCTGGCGACGGGGAAAAAAGGCTGTACATCTTCTTGGTCTCGCGGAAAGGATACTTCCCGAATACGGTGAAACGCCCAGCGCGCATCCTCCACCGGCAATGAAACCGGAACTTCAAGAACGGAAACATCATAAATTCTGCCTACGGATTTACCCACACTGGCGAAATCTCCTACGTCTAAACTCGTCTCTCGCACCCGCGCATCAAAAGGAGCCACTATTTTCGTTCGTGACAATTGCAACACCGCCCTTTTAAGTTCGGAGCGATTCGCATCTAACGCCGCGCGTTTTTGTCTTAATTGAACGGGCAGTAGCGCCAAAATGTTTTTAATTGACTGAACCGTCCTTTCTTGTCTGAGAAAATTTTGTTGAGACTGATCATATTGACCGGAAGAGATCACGCCTTGTTTTCTCAATCTTCTGTTGCGCTGCATTTCCTGAAGAACCAACTCCAGATGACGCTCGGCGATGTCCAGATCGGCCTGATGGTTCTTCTCTTCCTGCCTCAATCGAGCGATATCGGCTCTGAGTTGCGCGATTTCCGCTTTGCGCCGCTCGATGGCGAGTTTATAGTCGGCAGGGTCAATCAAAAACAACAAATCCCCTTTTTTGATAAAACCGCCAGTCCTGAATCCGGGCGAGCGCTCAACTACTTTCCCTGAAACTTCGGGTACGATGGAAAGTTCCGTCTTTGGCCGCACCGTTCCGAATCCCTTGATCCAGAACGTCTTGTCCTGTTTTTTCAAGAACATGGTTCTAACGAGTCGGCGGGGTGCGGGGGGAGTCACAGTCTCGGGTTCTGGTCGATTCTCGATCAACCACTTGGTGATACCTGCGCCAAATGCAAGAACCAAAACGGCCAGGATGATGAAAACCTTTTGACGAGACATTATATTCTCGACATCTCCTCTCCCGGCGGCGACATCATGATTTTAGAGTTTTGCCTCTGAGGCGGTACTGCCGAGGACCTGAATTTCTCGGATACTTCGAGAATGCCCGTGTATTGCATGCCTCCTTACCCCTATCAGTAGTAGCCCTGTGTGTCAAAAACCCAGTATGCTCCAGTAAACTATAATTGAATGCTTCAAAAAGGAAAGGGAAATGCACGAAAATATCACCTATTTCAGTGACGGCCTCAAAATCGCCGCGCATCTGTATCGTCCCGATGACTGGCAGCCCGGCGATCCGCCCCGGCCTGGAATTGTCTGCGTCACGGGATACAGCGGACGAAAGAACCTGGCCACGATTGATATGCCCATCCACTTGAGCAAAGCGGGGTTTTTCACCCTGGCGCCGGATTATCGCGGCTATGGCGTCAGCGAGGGCGTTCGCGGACGTCACCGCCCGCTGGAGCAGGCCCAAGACGTTTACGATGGAATCACTTACCTGCAAACCGTAGGAGGCGTTGACCCCGAGAGAATCGGCCTCTACGGCACGAGTTTCGGCGGCGCGCACGCAATCTGGGCCGCGGCGTTCGACGAGCGCGTGAAGGCGACCGTCTCCGCCGTGGGAGTGCACGACGGCGAGCGCTGGCTGAAAACATTGAGGAGACCGTATGAATGGCTCGCCTTCAAGTCCCGCATCCGGGAAGCCGCCCGAAAACGCGTCACCACCGATGAGCGGGAAACCATCATCAGACACGATATTTACAGCGACGACCCGGACAACCCCAAACCCCCGATGACGCTGGAGGAACACGGCTCCGAGGAAGTGCTCGAACTCGACCTCGAAAGCGTGGAGGCGTGTTTTCGCTATCGGCCCGAATGGGTGGCCGGGAAAATCTCGCCCCGGCCCGTCCTGTTCATCTACGGGGAAGAGGACGTCATGGTTCCCCCGTCTGAAGCGCATGCCTGCTACGCGGCTTGCGGCGAACCGAAAAAACTCGTCATGCTTCCCAAGGGACGCCACAACGACGTCTACCAGGTGAACAACCCGGCACTCTTCGAGATGGCCTTGAAGGAGACGACGGCCTGGTTCCGGGAGCATTTATAGATTTCGCAGGCAAATCAAACACTTAGGAGGCAGTGCGGAGACATGGGCGCCAGGCTGATATTTCACGGACAATCGACGTTTCTGGTCAAAACGGACGGGGGCAAAAGCATCTACATCGACCCCTGGCTCGAGAAAAACCCCGTGTGCCCCCCTGAACTGAAAACACCGCAAAAGGCGGACCTCATCTGCCTCACGCACGGCCATTTCGACCATACGGGCGACGTGATTCCCGTCTTCGAGGCGAATCCATGCCCCGTGGCGGGCCACATGGACCTCATCCGCACCATCAGCGCCGAATACGACCTAGGATCTCACGCCACCCCCATGGGAAAGGACGGCACGGTCGATTTCGGCGGCGTCCAGCTCACGCTCACCCACGCCTTTCACGGAGGCGCCTACGGGCCGGAACTCAAGTATACGGGCGAACCCTGCGGCCTGATTCTCACTTTCGAGGACGGCAAACGCCTTTACCACGCGGGGGATACGGCCGTTTTCGGCGACATGCGCATCATCGCCGAGCTCTACGCGCCCGATCTGTGCTGCCTGCCCATCGGGGACAGGGCCACCATGGGCGCGCGGCAGGCGGCGCTGGCGTGTGAACTGCTGGGAGCGAAGCGCGTCGTGCCCATCCACCACTCGAGCCTGCCCCATTTGACGGGAACGCCCGAGGCGTTCACCCAAGAGGTGCGCAAGCGCGGCCTGGACACGGAAATCATCGTCCTGAAGCCGGGGGAGAGCGTAACGCTCTGATTCAGCTTGCCTTACGCGCCCGGTCTCTCGATGAGTTCCAGCGTATTGCCGTCCGGATCCTCGATATATACGACGAATCCGCCCGTGTTGGGGCCTTGCGTGACGGGCACGGGCGGCGAGACGAACCTGACCCCCCTGGGCGCCAACGCTTCGTACATCCCATTGAGATCATTGACGTTATAGGCGATGTGCGCGCTGCCCACGTTGTTCGTGGCCGTGTCTATCTTCACGCCGGGCGCGCCGACGTACTCGACCAGCTCGATGTTGTATTCGCCTCCCCGGATGTAGACGATGCGAAGGTCGGCGCCTGCGATGCCCGTCACCTTCTCGCTGTAGTCCCGGGGCCGGGTTTCGTCCGAAAGTATCGTAAAATCAAGGGTTTCGCAGTACCACCCGGCAATCGCCTCGGCGTCCGACACCGTGAAACTCGTATGGTTGATGCTCACAAGACCCATCTCGCGCCTCCTCGAAACTCGAGTCATGGGGACGTACTCCCCCCTCTATCCGCCAGTTTTCCAGGCGCAATTATGGCATATCGCCGTATTTAATTTACGGAAAAAC
>CAYTSP010000103.1:0-5844 GCA_964440505.1 uncultured Nitrospinaceae bacterium | reverse complement strand
GAACATTGGCTTGGGCAAGGACACCCGTCTGTGGGGCACGTTCAACGTCGGTCAGGGAGGATTGGATAAAACCATGCTCGGGGCTTCCGCCGCCGCCGTTCTGGATGCCAACAATGAGTTGGAGGCGCTGGATTCGATGGGTGGGTTCGTCGGTCTCACCCACAACTGGAGCGGTTCCCTGAGTTCGGGTTTCTATTACGGCTGGGTGGAGAATGATTTCGAAGAATCCGCCAAGGCGGCGCATCCGGCACTCAGCCAGTCGCTCCAATCAATTCATGCCAACGTCTGGTGGTCGCCTGCGCCCAAGATGCGGGTGGGCTTTGAGTACATGCATGGCTGGCGCGAGACCAACGGCGGTGATGAGGGCGACGCGGCACGCCTCCAGTTGGGGCTGGTATACAGCTTCTAGTTTTTTCGTTCATGGCTCACGGAGGGCCGCTTCCGGCATCCCCGGCTGCCTGCCGCCGATTATCATCGCGGGCGAGGGCGGCATGCGCAGCGCCGAAGATACAGCCTGAAAACGAACCCACAGGGGCCTTGGGAGGGGGTTGGACTCTCTCTTGCGAGGAGGCCCCGGCACATTTTCGAATCGACCGAACGCGCAACGAGAACAGGGGGCCAACCATGAAATCAAGAATTCTGCTTATCTTCATTTTGACTGTCGCCATCGGGGCGTCGGCTCTCGTGACCCTGCCCACCAGGGCGGACGCCGCCTGCCGGGTCCGCATCGGTGACCTGAACTGGGACAGCGCCAACTTTCACGATCAGGTGGTCGCCTTCATCCTGAAGCACGGCTACGGATGCCGGGTGAGGCTCATCTACGGCGGCACGCTGCCGATCATGACGGCCCACTACGAAGGGAAGAATGACCTGATCATGGAGCTTTGGTACGACAACGTGAAGGCGCAGTATGACCCTGCCATGAAGAGCGGCAAGGTAAAGCAGGTTGGGGTCAACACGCCCGACAGCATACAGGGCTGGTTCATCCCGCGTTTCGTCCAGAAGGCGAACCCGGGCCTGAAATCGGTCTTCGACCTGCCCAAGTATAAGCACCTCTTCAAGGACCCCGAAGAACCCTCCAAGGGCCGTTTCGTGAACTGCATCCCCGGCTGGTCGTGCGAGGTCATCAACACGGTGAAGCTGCGCGCCTACGGGCTGGAGAAGTACTTCACCAACTTCCGGCCCGGTTCGGGCGGCGCGCTCGCGGCGGCCATCAAGGGCGCGTATCTCAAGAAAAAACCCGTGCTCGCCTATTACTGGGCGCCGACGCCGCTCCTGGGCCAGCTCGACCTCGTCCAGCTCGAAGAGCCTGCGTGGAACGAGGCCGACTGGAATGTTGTGGTGAAGCACATGGACGCGCTCAAGAAGGGCGGAATGGAGGCCCTGGGCAACCCGAAGAAGGCGACAGCCTACCGGACGATGGAGTTGCCCAAATCGGTCACGACGGAGTTCGCGGCCAAGTATCCGAAGATCGTCGCTTTCATCGAGAAATACACGCTGCCATCCAAAGAAGTCTCGAAGATGCTGGCCTATCTCGAGAGCAAAGCCAGCGGCGACGCCAAGGCCACCGCAGTCCATTTCCTGAAGACCAACAAGGTCTGGAAGAAATGGGTTCCGGCCGATGTAGCGAAGAAGGTCGAGGCGGCGCTCAAATCGGCTTGATTCGCGCCTGCGCGATGTTTTTTTCTCGTGAAGCCGTGCCTGGTCCCGGGGAGGTCCGCCGATGATGAAGTTTTTCCGCGGATTGTTCCCCGAGTGGGCGGTCGAGTGGCCCAAGGGCCTGAATCTGCCGCGCAACAAGTGGACCAACGATTTCGTCGAATGGCTGGTCTCCGAATACGGGGTCATCTTCGAGACCGCCTCGGACGCCGTTCTTGTTCTGCTGGTCGGTCTCGAGCGCTTTTTGCGCGATCTGCCCTGGCTCGTCGTCTTCGTGGGCGTGACCGTGCTCACCTACTTCGCGGGTGGACGCAAGTGGGGCCTGACCGCGCTCGTAGCCGCGTGTGTATTCTTCATCGGCCTCGTCGATCCCAGGTTGTGGGATCTGTCGATGATGACCCTCTCGGTGATGTTCGTCTCCACCGTCATCTGCATCGGCTTGGGCGTTCCGGTCGGCATCGCGATATCGAGGAACGACCGGATGCGCGACATGGTGCTGCCCGCGCTGGACCTGATGCAGACCATGCCGAGCTTCGTCTATCTCATACCGGCGATCATGCTCTTCGGCCTGGGCGCGGTGCCCGCCGTCTTCGCCACGGTGATCTACGCCATACCGCCCGTGATCCGCCTGACGGATCTGGGCATCCGCCTGGTGGATGAGGACATCGTCGAGGCGTCCGACGCCATGGGCGCAAGCAGGAGGCAGAAGCTCCTTCGGGTGCAGATACCGATGGCGCTGCCGAACATCATGCAGGGAGTCAACCAGACCACGATGATGGCGCTCTCGATGGTCGTCATCGCCTCGATGATTGGAACCCGCGGGCTCGGCACCGAGGTGCTCATCGGCCTCCAGCAACTGAACGTCGGGCGCGCGCTCGAGGCCGGCGTGGCCATCGTGCTGCTCGCCATCGTCATGGACCGCGTCACCCAGGCCTACGGCGGGCGCTTCATCCGCACGGATGGGAGGGGCTGAGCCGATGGCGCTCATCGAAATACGAAACGTCTACAAGATATTCGGCGAGGGCCGCGAGCAGGAGGCCGCGCTCGACTTGGCCCGCGAGGGCGTAGAGAAGAACGACGTGCTGGTCGAGACCGGCTGCACGCTGGGCCTCAAGGACGTGAGCCTCTCCGTCGAACGCGGCGAGATATTCGTGGTCATGGGCCTTTCGGGTTCCGGGAAATCGACCTTGATCCGCCACATCAACCGGCTCATTGACCCGACAACGGGTCAGGTTCTGGTTGATGGGCGCGACGTGCTCGAATTCTCACCCGAGGAGCTGCTCGCGTTCCGCCGGGGCGCCGTGAGCATGGTCTTTCAGCGTTTCGCGCTCTTCCCGCACATGACGGTCTTGGAGAACGTGGGCTACGGCCTGGAGGTCCAGGGGGTGGATCCCGAGGAACGCCGCCGGCGCGCGATGGCGTGGATAGAGGACGTGGAACTCACCGGTTACGAGAACGCCTACCCGGCCCAGCTCTCGGGAGGCATGCAGCAGCGGGTGGGGCTGGCGCGCGCGCTGTGCACGGATCCCGAAATCCTGCTCATGGACGAGCCCTTCAGCGCGCTGGATCCGCTCATCCGCAAGCAGATGCAGGAACACCTCATCGCGCTCCAGCGCGACCTCAAGAAGACCATTGTGTTCATCACCCACGATCTGGACGAGGCGCTCCACCTGGGTGATCACGTCGCCATCCTGAAAGACGGCGTGATCGACCAGATAGGGAAGCCGAACGAGATACTGCTCCGTCCGGCCACCGACTACGTGCGCGAGTTCGTGCGCGAGGTGAAACGCGGGCGCATACTGAAGACGGGCGACGTCATGTGGCCGCCCGACGAGGCGGCGGCCGGCCCGACCATCTCGCGCGACGCCGTGCTGCAGGATGCGCTGCCCGTGTCCATGGAGAGCGAATCCCCACTGCGCGTGGTGGACGAAACGGGCGCGATGGTCGGCGTGCTCTCCCGCTCGGCCCTGTTGCGCGGACTGACCGATCGCGGCGGGGAGATGTGATGGTTTCGTAGGGGCGCTTCGCGAAGCGCCTCATTTATTCGGCAAGGGCCGTTCCTGCGAACGGCCCACTACGGGCTTCTCCCTGATTGCCGAAATAGACCCTCCCGCCATGGAAGGCAAGTTCACACGGCGCCCGCAATGCCTATGAACGCCGTTCGTCCTTCAACCGCCAGAAAACGTCCGTTCCCCTGAGCGGAGAGTCCACCCTGACGTGATCCCAGGGTGTTTCATCGTTCTCGTCTCCTGCCGCCGGGTCGGCGCCGGCGTCCAGCAGGGCCTGCGCGACGGCGGGGACGGCCTTGCCGAAACCCGCCGCCGCATGCAGTGGCGTGCGCCCGTTTCTGTCCCGCGCGTTCGGGTCGGCGCCCGCCTCTACCAGGGTCGCCACGATCCCGGGGGTCCCGCCGCATGCCGCGTCATGCAGGGGCGTCCATCCTCTCGTGTCCCGGACGTTCGGCCTGGCCCCGGAATCGACCAAGGCCGTCACGATCCCGGGAATTTCGCTGGAACTCGCGGCACAGTGCAGGGGAGTCACTCCCTCTTCGGTACGCGCATTCGGGCTGGCTCCGGCTTCGATAAGGGCCGCCACAATCCCGGGATGCCTGCTGTCCGCCGCCGCCCGGTGCAGCGGAGTCCAGCCGTTTTTATCCCGCGCCCTCGGGTCGGCGCCCGCCTGAACGAGAGCCGCCACCACCTCGGGGATACTACTGTTCATCGCCGCCATGTGTAAAACTGTCTGTCCTTTTTCATCTTTCCTGTTCGGGTCGGCGCCCGCATGCACCAGGGACGCCACGACCCCGACGGCGGCGCAGAACCGCGCCGCCATGTACAGGGGAGTTCCTCCATCGTCCGAGCGCGCGTTCACGTCGGCGCCTGCATCGATCAGCGCCGTTACGATCCCGGGATTCCTGGCGCCCGCCGCCGCCCAGTGCAGGGGGGTCCAGCCGGTCTCGTCGCGCGCGTTCGGGTCGGCGCCCGCATGGACGAGAGCCGCCACTACACCGGGGGTTTCGCTGTTCGCCGCCGCCCAGTGCAAGGGGGTCACTCCGTCAAAGCGCGCGTTCACGTCAGCGCCCGCCTGCACCAGTACCGTCACGACTCCCGGGGTCGCGCCGGAGCCCGCGGCGCGGTGCAGGGGCGTCATTCCCTCGTTATTGCGTGCGTGCGCGTCCGCTCCGGCCCGCAGCAGCGCGAGCACGACCCGGGGCGTCCTGCACCTCGCGGCCGCCTCGTGCAGGGGCGTTTCTCCCTTGATGGACCGAGTGTCCGGATCGGCCCCGACCCGCACCAGCGCCGTCACGATCCCGGGGGTTGCGTTTAACCGCGCCGCCGCGTGCAGGGGAGTCCGCCCGTCCCTGGCCCGCGCATTCGGGTCGGCCCCGGCCTGCGCCAGGGCTATCACGACTCCGGTGGTCGCGCTTCGCGCCGCCGCCACGTGCAGAGGGGTCCATCCTGTATTATCTTCTGCGTTCGGCTCGGCCCCGGCCTGAACCAGAGCCGTTACAACACCGGGAGTCGCGCCGAGCGCCGCTGCGTGCAGGGGAGTCACTCCGTCTTGCGTCCGTACGTTCGGATCGGCCACGTTCCTCAGCAGGGCCGCCACGACTCCGGGGATCTTGCTGAACGCCGCCGCCCTGTGAAGAGGCGTCCATCCCCGCTCATCCCGCGCGTTTGCATCGGCTCCAGCATGCAGGCGGCGGAGGGTATCCGCCGCGCCTGCGCGCTCGAAGAATTCCTTCGTGTTCCAGAAATCATTGGAACATCCGGTCGCCGTCATCTGCTCTCCTGTTTCGTTGCGGGTCATCCGGGGCGGGACGTTTCTCGGAGGGAAAAAGCGATTCCACCACGAAAAGCGCACGGGCGCAACCTCTTCGGCCAACCTCGCCGAATTCAATTATAACCGAACCGCATCCGGATTCTGCGTGAAGACTTTCCCGGCGATGAGTTGCGCGCTCCGATTGGATACGATCGGCTTCTCTCCCCGGGCGCCGGCCAAGGTGGGCGCGCAGGCGGATTGCTCGGGACCTGGTTGGAAATCTTCCGGACTTCCGTATAATGACGATTCTCTTCTCTGGTGAAAATCTGCAGAAGTGAAAAGAAGTTGCGGAGTTGGACTTTCGAGTAGGCCTTGAGGCGATGCAAATACCATCCGCCTACCTTGAAGGCTACGAGCAAAAGG
>CAYTSP010000102.1:0-4000 GCA_964440505.1 uncultured Nitrospinaceae bacterium | reverse complement strand
AAAGGATTCGCCACCGGAACGAGAAGAAGAGCGCCGCTCAGTTGCTTCCGGTCGATTTGCGCCAGGACGTTCTGAAACGCGCGAATCGGCTGCGGCTCATCCCCGTGGACACACGCCAGAACGGAGAGGGTGAGGCCGGGTTTTTCCCCTCTCACGCAATGAAGGGGCAGGCCCGTCTCGGAGCCGGTGAGCATCTGCGCCACCGGGATTTTCACGTATTCATACGCGCCCGGGGCTATCTCCACACCAGCGATTTCCCAGGAATCCGCACTCGTTTCGCTCACGCTCAATGCCCCCTGATC
Organism: uncultured Nitrospinaceae bacterium; assembly: GCA_964440505.1. GTDB lineage: Bacteria > UBA8248 > UBA8248 > UBA8248 > UBA8248 > Bin107. Next base: position 3,698 of record CAYTSP010000102.1, on the reverse strand, counting down.
TCGGAAACCTCGACCACGCGCCCGCTCTTCGCACTCTCGACGATCGACTCCAGAACGGCCACGACTTCCCGCGCGGCCTCCCCGTCCGTCTCGGGCTTGGCCGCACCGCGAATACACTTGCCGAATTCCTGTATTTCCTCGGCGAGCGCATCGCCGCCGTCCACGGAAAGCTCGCTCCTTTCATTCTCGCCTTTTTTCTGGAGATACAGCCGCTCGCCCTCGTCCTCGCTCCACGCGGAGGCTTCGGTGCCGTGGGCCGAAGTCGTGCACTGCTTGGAGGTGACGTAGCAGGTGGTGATGTAGCCGAGCGGGCCGCTCTCGTATTCGAGGATGATGTTCGTCACGTCATCGAGGTTTCCCGCGGCGTACAGTTGCTTGCTGAACGCGCTCACCCGCTTCGCCGGGCCGGCCAGGTACTGGAGATTGTCCACCATGTGGACGCCAAGCCCCGTCATTCCCCCCGCCGGGCATTCCGCCGGGTCGTTCCGCCAGCCGCTTCTCGGGTTCTGCCCGTTGGGATTCGAGAGGTTCGCCTCGAGCGCATGAACCATCCCCAGCGCGCCCTCGTCTATCATCGCCCGTATCCTGCGGTTCGCTCCCTGCCGCCTCCTGTGGTGTCCGATCAGGAGCGTAACGCCCGCCTTTTCCGTGGCTTCGATGCACCTGTCCGCATCCGCCACCGTCAGGGTGAGCGGCTTTTCGACGAAGACGTGCTTTCCGGCGGATGCGGCCTGCGTAATCAGGTCCGTATGCGTGGAATGGGGCGTGGCGATGAGGATTCCTTCCACCTCGCTGTCATTCAGCACCTCATCAAAAGACCCCGCCGGGCGGCAACCGAATTTCTCCGCGAACTCCTCACGCGCCGATTCCGTTCTCGTGAAGCACCGGGTGATTTCCACGTTTCCCGCCCTTTTCGCGGCGTTCGCCAGCATGGTTCCCCAGTTGGCCAGGCCGATAGACGCCAACCGAACTTTTGCATCCGCCATATCCATCTCCAGTATGTTTGATAAGTGCCGTGAAAATTCTTTGCTTGCGCCCCGCCGCCATGAAAAAGCCGGGGGACGCCTCATTTTTTTGTCGAACATAAATTGTCAGAAGCGACGGGAAAGGGTAACATTCGCGCCTTGGGTTCAACAAACCTGACGACAAAAAAATTTTTGATTCGTCGTGATTTACAGGAAAAGCACCGCAGGGACAACTTCGTCAAAAAGGAGTTTATCGGATGCCGTTTCATCGTTTCGAAGAAATCGAGAAAAAAGCCGTATCGCCTCATCTCTCTTCCGGCCAGGGGGCCATCGTCGAGGGGGATTTCATGTATTTCTGCCAGGTCAGCAAGGTGGCCGGCACGGGTTCCCAGATACATTACCACCCCAACGAACTCATGATTTTCCCCATCCGCGGAAAAATCAACGCCCTCGTCGGAAAGGACAGGCGGGTCGTCTCTCCGGGCACCTTCGTTCACGTGCCCGCGTACGCCCAGCACCAGATGATCGCCACCGAGGACGGCGACATGGACTACCTCTACGTGAAGGACCGCTCCTGGACGGTCGTGGGCCTCGACAGGGACCAGGTCGTGCCGGACAAGGCGCCCAGCGTCGAAGAGATCAACGAAATGTACGAGGACGGCTCCACCGAAAATCTCGAAAAAGACGCCTCCAAGGCGCAGATCATCGTCGAGGGCCTGAACAACTCCTATTACCCGATACTCTCCTCTTTCGACGCTCCCGCATCCTCGGGACGCCACACCGTGTGGATCGAAGGCGAGCGCCTCGCGTTCGGCTACGGCGAGATTCCCGAGGGTTTTGAGGATCAGACCACCGAGAACACGCACGAGCAATTCGTCTACGTCTTGAAGGGCGTCATCGACGCCCAGGTGGACGACGAGCGCCAGGAGGCGGGCCCCGGCTCCATCATCCACGTCCCGAAGGGCTCGAAGCAGAGCCTCTCCACCCAGAGCGGCCAGCACGCGCGCTACGCATCGGTGCGGGCCATGCCGAAGCTCGAGGAGATGTTGAGGGAAAAAGCGGCGGCCTCGGCCGCGCAAGGCTAAAACGGGGCGAATCGCGCATGGCGAAACACCTGGTGTGCAAAATATCGGAACTGCCCCCCGGGGCGCGGAAAATCGTCGATGTCGAGGGCCGCTCCATCGGCGTGTTCAACATCAAGAATTCCCTGTACGCGGTGAGGAATTCCTGTCCGCACCAGGGCGCGCCGCTTTGTCTCGGCAAAGTCAAGGGGACCATGAAGTCGTCCAAACCCCATACCTATGAATACGTGATGGACGAGCAGATTATCGTGTGCCCCTGGCATTGCTGGGAGTTCGACATCACGAACGGGCGCTCCGTATTCAACCCCCACAGGATGCGCGTCAAGACCTATGAGGTCACGCTCGAGGCGGAAGAAGACCCCTCCATCGAGACGTTTGAGGTCACGCTCGAAAAAGACCTGGTGATGCTGCACGTGTGATTCCCCGCCACAGGAGCCGAGAGCACGAATGAGGAAAATCGAGAAAATAGAGCTCTTCCCCGTCGCGATCCCGCTCAACCATCCCTACAAGAGCGCCACGCGCACCGCGACGCATTCAGAGGACATCGTCGTGAAAATCACCTGCGAGGGCGTTTCCGGCTGGGGCGGGGCGCCGCTGCGCTCGTTCCCGACCGGGGAAACGCTCAAGAGCGCATACCAGATACTCGACGAATACCTGGTTCCCGCCGTCGCCGACTGCAACCCCTTCGACAGGGAGCTCATCGTCCACAGGATGGAAAAGGCCATCCCCTTCCACCATTCGCCCAAGGCGGCGGTCGACTGCGCGGTGCACGATCTCATCGGGCGCATGCTGGGCTGTCCGGTCTACGATCTGCTCGGCGGAAAAATCAGGGACGAGATGCCCGCCTTCGACATCCTGCCGCTCGAATCACCCGAAAGAACCGCCGAACTCGCGGCGGAATCCATGGCCCTGGGCATCACCTCGTTCAAGGTGAAGATGAACCGCGACACGAAGACGAGCATCGCCCGCGTGGCGGCGGCCAGGGAGGCGGCCGGGGATGAGGCGCACATCGTCGTCGACGCGAACATGAGCTGGACGCCCAAGCTCGCCGTACAGATGTGCGCGCGCATCGAGGAGTATGGCATCACCATGCTGGAGCAGCCCGTGCCCGGCAACGACCTCGACGGCCTGGAGTTCGTCAACAAGAACACGCGCATCCCCATCTGCGCGGACGAATCGTTCCGGCCCGACTATCTGGCCCGGATCGCCAGCAGGCGCGCCGCCGACATCGTGAACCTCAAAGTCAACCGCGAGGGCGGGCTGCTCCACGCGAAAAAGGCCGCCGCCCTCATCGAGATTCACGGCATCGAGGGCATCTGCGGCAGCGTGATCCACAGCGCGCTGAACGACGCCGCCTGCGCGCACCTTTTCGCCTCGACCCCTTCCATCGTCTACAACGAATCCGGCAAGGCCCCCGCCTGGCATGATGAGGACATCGTCACCGGCTTCGTGGCGGAAGGCGGGGTCGTCAAGGTGCCCGAGGGTCCGGGCCTGGGCGTGGAAGTGAACGAGGAGGCGGTCCAGAAATTCCGCCTCGATCTGTAATACGGGCAAGTCTTACCAGACGTTCAGCCTCTTTGTAGCCCACCCATAGGAATTGTTGAAAAAATCCTCTGACAGGGGTAAAGGCAACCCCCCCTACCCCCCCTTG
>CAYTSP010000101.1:0-9741 GCA_964440505.1 uncultured Nitrospinaceae bacterium | reverse complement strand
GGAGTGTCTGGGGGGCTGGGAGATGTTTATAAGAGACAGGTAAGGGGGGAGGGCTGAAAACAGGGAAGGGGGGTGGGGGTGAGACCCAGGAAATGCTTGAATGTTGCCTGGCTACCCGCCTTGTAATGTCTTGGTTTTGGATTAGAACTTCTTGTTTATACCTGCAGCCTTAAGAATTGCGTTTGCGGTATGTCTGGATTTAATTTTTGAGTCTACGGATATATTTTTTCTCGTGATGGGGCTATACCAAATTTCATGATCCCCTTTGCCTTGACACTTGAATGAACATCCTTCATCGACGAGGAGTTTCTTTACTTCCTTGTAAAAGTTGTTCATGTAGCAGAATATTCAGTAGAACTCTCAAAAGGAATCTTGAAAACGACCTCAATCTCTTTCGGGTTTTTATCTTTTACCAGGTCCGCATTCAATTCAAGAAGGTCGGGGACGATTTCCATGAGCTTTTCACAAAGTTCGTTCGGCGTGCCGGCTTCCGTAACGAGACCCGGTATATCTTCGCTGGTCGCTACCCATACCTCTGCGTCGATATCTCTTTGGACGAAGATATTCATTTGTCATCTCCTCAATCCGGAAGTGATGCCGCAACATACCTCCAATCGGTACACCTACCCTGGTACCTTAAACTGATTTTCGCCACGGAAATCAGGAAAAGTCAAACCAGAGCATTTGCTGGGGAACACCGCCGTAAAAGATTTGCCTGCATCCCGGCCGGTGCGCATGCCCGTCGTGCCGAGCAGTTCCCACTCGTCCCAGTTCAGGGCGTGCATGTGGTTGTGGCTGTCGATGTATTCGCCGAACATTGCGGTCTCTCCGCAGATTGGATGCTTTGAGGCTCAACCTATCCGCATGGACACCGGCGGTCAAGGGGGAGGGTGATAAGAGGGAGCGGGGGCTGGAGAGAACCTCCCATAAAAACCAACGCCGGAGACTCGCGTCCCCGGCATTCGCATGATCTCGATTCTTGGTGCGCGTGGCAGGAGTCGAACCTGCGACTTCCTGCTCCGGAGGCAGGCGCTCTATCCTCTGAGCTACACGCGCATATTCATCAATCGCTTTTGGGCCTCGCCCCTACAGCATGGAGTGCGTGCCGTCGCACATGGGCGCGTTGCCCGTCTGCTTGCAGCCGCAAAAGGCGCAGGTCTTGCCCGCCTGCACGTCGAGCACGATGGGGCGGAATTCCGATCCCTTGTGGGAACCGTCGCAGAAAGGCTGCGACCCGCTCATGCCGCACGCGCACCAGGCGACTTTCTCGTCTTTTTCCGGTTTATAGATATAGGGCGCTTTCTGGGCCACTTTGGGGTCGGCCATCGGTTCGTTCTCCTTTGTCTTGACGCTGTAGGCGATATAAGCACGATTCGCTATTCTAGTCCGAATCATCGCCCATGAAAAGAAGCCGCCCCGCAGGCTCGTGCGGGGAAGGGCGAGACGCCCCGCTCACAAGCGAAAAGGAGACCCGATGCCCGCATTCACGCCAGCGCGTCTTCTTCGCATTCTGGAGCAAACCTATCCCGACGCGCGTTGCGCGCTCAACTACCGAAACCCGCTCGAACTGCTCGTGGCGACGATGCTCTCCGCCCAGTGCACCGACGAGCGGGTGAACATGGTCACCCCCGCTCTTTTCACCCGCTACCCCGACGCCGCCTCGTATGCGGAGGCCGAGCCGGCTGAGCTCGAGGAGCTGATTCACTCGTGCGGTTTCTACCGCCAGAAGGCGAAATCCATCCGCGCGTGCTGCCGCCGCCTCGTTGAGGAGTTCGGCGGCGAGGTGCCGGGCGAGATGGAGCATCTGGTGACCCTTCCCGGCGTGGGGCGCAAGACGGCCAACGTCGTCTTGAACGAGGTTTTCGGCCAGCCCGCCATCGCCGTCGATACGCACGTTCTGCGCACCGGGAACCGGCTGGGCTGGATATCGACGCGGGATCCGGTGAAGGCCGAGTTTCAGCTTCTGGACGCCGTGCCGAAAAAATGGTGGGGCCGCGTCACCCTGCTGCTGATCCATCACGGGAGAAACTGCTGCTCGGCGAGAAAGCCGCTCTGCGCGGATTGTCCGATCCTGAAAGGTTGTCCGCATGGACAGGAGTTGGCTTCGGGCTGATTGGCCGGAATTTCCGCATTCGACTGGACAACCTGAATTCCGTGTCCTTATAATCGGGCATCTGATGATTTGTCGCGTGAAGTCGAACTTGTAACTTGGAGGTTATCCATGGCCAATGGCGCAGCCGTCGGCACCGACACGATTCTGGAACTCAAGGACCTGCACACCTACTTCCATACCCCCGAGGGCACGGTGCGCGCCGTGGACGGCGTGACCTACAGCCTGAAAGCGGGCGAGACGCTCGGCGTCGTGGGCGAGTCGGGGTGCGGCAAGACGGTGACGGCGCTTTCGGTGCTTCGCCTCATCCCCGAGCCGCCGGGCGAGATATTCGGCGACGGCATCTTCTTCGAGGGCCGCGACCTGACGAAACTCGACACGAGGCAGTTGCGCGAGATACGGGGCAACCACATCTCCATGATCTTCCAGGAGCCGATGACGAGCCTGAACCCCGTGTTCACCGTCGGCTTCCAGATCGCGGAAGCCGTCATGCTCCACCAGGGCCTGTCGAAAAAAGACGCGATGGACAAGGCCGCCGAGATGCTCGACCTGGTCGGCATCCCCCTGCCGCGCCAGCGGGTGCGGGAATACCCCCACCAGCTGTCTGGCGGTATGAGGCAGCGCGCGATGATCGCCATGGCGCTCTCATGCAACCCGAAGATCCTCCTGGCCGACGAGCCGACCACGGCGCTCGACGTGACCATTCAGGCCCAGATCCTGGACCTCATGGTGAAGCTGCAGGAAGAACTCGGCACGGCGGTCATCCTCATCACGCACGACTTGGGTCTCGTGGCCGAAACGTGCAAGCGCGTCGTCGTCATGTACGCCGGCAAGGTGGTTGAGGAGGCGCCGACGGAGGAGATATTCGGCAACCCGCTCCATCCCTACACCCGGGGGCTGCTCAACTCGATTCCCAAGCTCAACACAACCGATCCGGGCAAGCGGATTCGCCTGGAGGAGATCAAGGGGATCGTTCCCAGCCTGAATCGCCTGCCGACGGGCTGCAGCTTCAACCCGAGGTGCCCGGAAGTGAAGTCGATGTGCCTGGAGCACGAACCCGAACTCAAAGAGGTATCCCCCGGACACTTCGTCCGCTGCCTGCTGTATTAGAGTCGAATTTCCCGCCCGAGGCCCTCTGGAATCATTTTCTCTCCTCCTCTTGGAGAAAATGTGGATTTTGGGATATAGTCGCCTTTCTGCGGACGCATGTGTTCGCACCGATTGACCTGAATTTGAATCCGCACGCGCGTGGCCGATGGCAGGAATCCTGACGCATGGAACTCGACTTCGGATCCGCCATCTGAGGCTGCAGCGACTGCAAAGGCAGGAAAGGAAACACATTTATGTCGCCGATTCGCATCGCCATCGCTGGCGTGGGGAACTGTGCGAGTTCCCTGCTCCAGGGCATCGAGTATTACCGCCACCACCCGGAGGAAGAATCGGGTCTCATGCACCGGGATCTGGGCGGCTACGTGCCGGAGGATATCGAGGTCGTGGCGGCTTTCGACATCGACGTCCGCAAGGTGGGCCAGCCGCTTCACGTCGCGGCCTTCGCCAAGCCCAACTGCACGAAAACCATCTGGGAGAACCTGCCCGATTACGACGTGAATGTGCGGATGGGCCCCATACTCGACGGCGTGGCGTCCCACATGGCGGAATACGCTTCGGATCGCTCTTTTCTGCCCGCCGAAGCCGAACCCTGCGACGTGGCCGCGGAGCTTCGCGAGAGCGGGGCGGAAATTTTATTGAACTTCATGCCGGTGGGTTCCGAGCAGGCGGCGCGCCACTACGCGGAAGCGGCGCTCGCGGCGGGCGTTTCCTTCATCAACTGCATGCCGGTCTTCATCGTTTCGGACCCCGAATGGGCGGGCCGCTTCACCCAGGCGGGGATTCCCGTGGTGGGAGACGACGTGAAGGCCCAACTCGGCGCCACCATCCTCCATCGCACGCTCGCCAGGCTGTGCGCGGACAGGGGCGTGAAACTCAAGCGCACCTACCAGTTGAACACGGGCGGAAACACCGATTTTCTGAACATGCTGGAGCGCTCGCGCCTGAAATCGAAGAAAGTCTCGAAGACGGACGCCGTGCAGAGCCAGTTGCCGGAACCTCTCGATTCGGACGACATCCACATCGGCCCGTCTGATTACGTGCCCTGGCAGGACGACAACAAGGTATGCTTTCTGAGAATCGAGGCGGAGGGCTTCGGCGGCGTGCCGCTCGAAATCGAGGCGCGCCTCTCGGTGGAGGATTCCCCCAACTCGGGCGGCGTCGTCATCGACGCGATTCGCCTCGCGCGCATCGCGCGCGACCGGGGCGAGGCGGGGCCGCTCTATCCGGTGAGCGCCTATCTGATGAAGCACCCCCCGGTTCAGGTGCCCGATTCCGTCTCGCGCCTGATGATCGACGAGTTCATCGCAGGCGACCTGCGCGCGAGCGATCAGGTAGAGTTCAACGGAAACGGCCTGCCCGCTCGCTACGACCATAAATAACGCCTAAGCTTCGAAACATGAAACCCCCGGGTTGGACGCCCGGGGGTTTTGTTTGACTTGAGTTGTGCTTCAACCGCCGCCGTAGGTTTCTCCTGCGCGTTCCGAGAGCTCGATCCGCACGTCCTCGGGTCCCCGGATATAGGCCGTCGTCCTGCCGCCCATGCCCGAAGGCGATGGGTCGCGGATGAAGTCTGCGCCAGCCGCCTTCATCTGCGCAGCGAGGCCGTGAATGTCGTCCACGGCGAAGGAGAAGTGGTCGAGGCCCATGACGGCCTCGGGGTGATTTTCTCCGATGCTCTCGCCCGGCCGCACGCCTCTCAGGAAAAGCCTGGCCTCACCGACGCGCACGACGGCGTTGGGCGCGCCGTGGAAATTCTCCTCCCGGTAGATGACCTCGCCGCCGAATATCTTTTCGAAGAAGGCGACCATTTCTCCCAATTCCTTGCAGATGATGTGCACGTGATCGAACGATAATTGCATTTCCTCCCCCTTTGCATGAACGGCGGAAACCTGGACTTTGGATTCGGGGGCCAATGTCGCCCGTTCGGGGGCGTGTGGTCAATCGCTCCCATCGTGTAGAATGGTGAAGCCGAGAAAAAGCGAAGGAGGGCGACCGGGATGCAGAAAGTACCCACAAGCTGGAAAACGGGGCTTCAGCGCGTGGCGCGCGGCGTCTACGCCTACATTCAGGCGGGCGGGCTGAACGTCTCGAACGCAGGCCTCATCGTGGGCGATGATGAAGCCCTCGTCGTCGACGCGCTCTACGTGCGGCCCATGACGCAGGCCTTTCAGGAATCGATCCGGCGGGCGACCAGAAAGCCCGTGCGCAAGATCGTCTGCACCCACCACCATGCGGATCACACCCTGGGGCTCACCTGGTTCGAGCGGGATATCCCCGTCATCGCGCACCGCTACATGCGCGAGCGGATGGTGGAGACCGGCCTCGACCTCGCGCACTACAGGGGCGTGAACCCCGAATACGCAAATGAACTCAAAAGGCTCAAACAGCGCTTTCCCGACTCAACCTACGAGGGCGGCATGACGCTGCGCCTTGGCAAGCGCGTCGTGGAACTCCACCACCTGGGCCACGCGCATTCCAAGGGCGACACCATCGTCTATCTGCCAGAGGAGCGGGTTCTCTTCACGGGCGACATCTGCTTTCATTTCGTGACGCCCGCCACCTTCGACGCCCACATCGGCGGGTGGATACGGATTGCGGATAAAATTCTCAAAACCTTCCCGGTCGATACCATCGTTCCGGGCCACGGGCCGCCGGGGGACAAGCGCGCGCTCGAGAAAACCCTGGGCTACCTCCGTCTCGTGCGCCGGGAAGCGCGAAAGCGTTTCAAGGAGGGAATGCCGCCCAGGCGCGCCGCGAGCGAGATACCGCTGGGCGAATATGCGGACTGGATGAAGCCCGACCGCGTGGAGCAGGCCGTGATGAAGCTCTACAACGAGTTCAAAGGCCGCGGCGAGCAGGGAATATCGCTCCACGACGCACGGGGTGGTTGAGGCCCGAGGCTAACAGGAGGCGTGATGCCCGAGAACTACGACCAGAGACGAAGCCGCTGCATGCTCGATCAGTCGTCGAACACGCAAAACCCCGTCCACCTCATCCTGAGAAGCCCCTACGCGCTGAAGACGGAATATGCGGACTCGCATGAAGACGTGCGCGTCCTGCTAGGCGCCTTTAACGCCCTGGCCGCGCAGGATGATCCCGCCCCGGATGCGCGCGAAGCTCTGGCGAAACAGGCCGATGCGCTCTCCACGCGCTACGCCGCCGCGCACATGTCGGCCCTCGCAGAGCACTTGGGCTTTCTCTGCGAACTCCTGCGGGGGTACTACCCCATTCGGCCCGTGATGGATGCAGCCAGGTTGGAAGAAATCACGTAGAAAAACCCCCGGAACGTCACGCCCCGGGGGTTTCTTATGGCTCGGCTTTCGTTGCTTCTCTATATCCGTTTACCTGCCTGCCTCTCTCCCATCAATGCCCGTTGGCGGCGGTGCCGGCGGGGGCTTCCGTGAGGCCGCAGAAGAACTCGTAGTCGATGAGCTCGGTGATGGAGGGGCTGTCCCCGCAGACGGGGCATGCCGGGTCGCGCCTGATCTTGAGCGTCCTGAACTGCGACTTGAGCGCGTCGTACATCAGCAGCTTGCCGATGAGCGGTTCCCCGAAGCCCACGATGAGCTTTGCCGTCTCCGTCGCCTGGATGGAGCCCATCGTGCCGCACAGCGCGCCCAGGACCCCTGCGTCCTGGCAGGAGGGCACCATGCCGGGAGGCGGCGGTTCGGGATAGAGGCAGCGGTAGCAGGGGCCGCCCTCGCCGGGGTGGTAGACGGTCGCCTGGCCCTCGAACTTGAAGATGGAGGCGTCGACGATGGGCTTTCCTAGGAAAACCGCCGCGTCGTTCACGAGATAGCGGGTCGGGAAGTTGTCCGCACCGTTCACGATGACGTCGTAGTCCTTCAAGATATCGAGCGCGTTGTCGCGGTTGATTCTATCTTCGTGCGCGATGACGTTCACGTCGGGGTTCAGCGCGGTGAGGGTGGCCGCCGCGCTCTCGACCTTGGAGGTGCCCACGCGGTCGTTGGTGTGGACGATCTGGCGCTGCAGGTTGCTCATGTCCACGACGTCCAAATCCACGATGCCGATATTGCCCACGCCCATGGCGGTCAGATACAGCCCGGTGGGGGAACCCAGCCCGCCCGCGCCTATGAGGACGACCCTGGCGTCCAGGAGTTTGGACTGGCCCTTTTCCCCGATCTGGGAGAGCAGGAAGTGGCGGCTGTAGCGGTTTAACTGCTCGGCGCTCATCTGCTTGTCCACTTGGACGGGGAAACCGAGGTCCTTCCACTTCCCGTAGCCGCCCGCCATGGATTTCACGTTCTGATAGCCCATGGATTGCAGCACCTGGCCCGCGAGCAGAGAGCGCACGCCGCCAGCGCAGTAGGCGACGATGGGCGTCGTCCTGTCGGGAACGACCTGCTCGATCTTGAGCTCCAGGAATCCGCGGCTCACGTGCTCGGCGCCCGGCAGGTAGCCGCCCCGGAACTCGTCCGGTTCGCGCACGTCGATGAGCGCCACCTCGGCGCCTGAATTGACGGCGTCCTTCACTTCCTCCGCCGTGATCTCAGGAACATCGCCCCGCGCAGCATCGAGCAGGTCTCGTCCTGTTTTTGACATTTCATGATCTCCTTTGCTGCCAGCGTTCGCTGTAAAGGGATAGGGATGAAAGAATCGTATCGCTTAAGTTGTATGGGCGTAAGAGCGCGCAACGCTCTCCCCATAATTCTTTTGAATACTAAACTAAATTACTCAAGAATAGCAAGCCTGCCGCGTGAAACATGGAAACCGGCTCATTATCCCGGAAAAGACACCCAAGCGCCATGCCGGGAGCGGCGCGCTCGCGATAGCCTCTGGAGCCGACTGCGCGACGAACGCTCACTCTACGCGCTGACTCATCCCCGCGCCTTTTTCGAAAAACTCCAGAATGGCGTTTTGGTCCGCGTTTCCGTGTCCCAGGGCCGCTGCGCCCATGTAAACCTGCCGCGCCATCGTGCCCAGCGGAATCGGCGTCCCGGCGCCGTCTGCCATCGCCGCGATGATGCGCAGATCCTTGAGCATCAGGTTCACCGTAAAGGTGGGTGTGTAGTCCTTGGCGATCATGGGCGAGGCCTTGTATTCGAGAATTTTGGGGATGACGCTTGCTTTTAAGAACTCGACCATATGCTCGGGGTCCAGGCCCCCCTTCGTCCCCATGGTGAGCGCCTCGGCGATGGCGGAGATGTGGATCGCGAAGATGTGGTTCGTCACCAGCTTCATCTGGAGGCCCGCGCCGTTCGCGCCGAAGTAATGGATCGAGGCGCTGAAGGCCTCCAAAACGTCGCGGTGGGCATCGAGCGAGGCTTCATCGCCTCCCGCCATGATGGCCAAGGTTCCCGCTTTCGCGTGGGGCACGCTCCCGCTCACGGGGGTGTCCAGAAACTGAACGCCTAGCTTTTTCGCTTCCGCAGCCAACTCCTGGCTGCCCTCGACCGTCAGGGTCGACAGGTCGAAGCAGACCGCGCCTTGGGATGCAGTGGTGAGCGCGCCGGTCTCTCCCAGGTAGGCTTCTCTCGCGTGCTCGACTTCGGGCACCGAACTGCAGATGACCTCGGCCCCTGTTGCGGCTTCCGCCGCCGTTTCGAAGACCGTCAGACCAGCCTCGGCCGCCCGCTCGCGCGCGGCGGGAACGGGGTCGAACCCCCGGACCTCGAAACCCGCCTTCACCAGATTTTCCGACATGCCCGAGCCCATGTTGCCGAGACCCAGAAAAGCAACCACTTTCGCCATTTCTCATTACTCCTAAATGTAATGCGCCATTGCTGAGCGTCCATAGCGTGCGAGCCAGTGGACGGGGTTGAGACAGGGCCATCCCTCACAAAATCAGGAGAGACGTCCCCCCGTCTCGTGTAAGGTATATGCCTGCCCCTATGAAAATTATTTTCTCTTCGGCTTCATTCCCATGGCGTTCAGGAAAGCCTCGAAAACGGCGTTCAAGTCCGCGTGTTCGAAACCGAGCGCCATGGCGGAGGTATGCTGCTGCCGCGCGGCGGCGCCCAGGGGGACGGGCACGCCCAGATCGTTCGCTTCATTGACGCTGATTCCCATATCCTTGTAGCTCAGACCCAGGTGCCCGATGACGTTTGAATAATCGCGCGCCGCCATCTCCGGGCCTTTGTAGTGCATCAGGTCCGGTATCACGCTTTGCTGTAAGAATTTCATCATTTTCCGGGCCGTAAGCCCCGCCTTCATCCCGAACGCCAGGCCCTCGGCCATGCCGGCGTGCTGGATGAAGACGATGTGGTTCGCCACCAGTTTCATGAGCAGGCCGTTTCCGGATTTCCCCATATAGGTGACCGACTTGCTGAACGCGCCGAGCACGCCGCGGTGTTCCTTGAGCGCGGCCTCGTCTCCGCCCACGATGGCAGAGATTCCCTTTCGCTCCAGATGCGGAACGCTTCCGAGCACGGGCGCGTCCAGAAAGGCGATTCTCTTCTTCTCGGCTTTTGCGGCGATCTCTTTGGCGAGGGCGACGCTGCTCGTCGAGAGCTCGAAGCAGACTGCGCCGCGCCTCGCCGTTTCGAGCACGCCCTTGGGAC
>CAYTSP010000100.1:0-3080 GCA_964440505.1 uncultured Nitrospinaceae bacterium | reverse complement strand
CCGATTCGCGCGTTCCCCAGCCCGAGGGCGTCCAATTGATCGGCCATGCGTTCGGGGTTGCCGTACGCCCCGTGGCGCACGTCTTCAAAAATGCACTGCATCTGTGCGTTATGCAGGTGGTTGTAAAGGCCCGTGAAGAGGGAAGGGGGGCCTTCTCTGGGAAAAATCAGATAGCAGTGGTTGAAATCCCGGTAGCATGAAAGCCAGTAGATGTTCGCCTGCGCGTTTCGGTTCGTGCCGCCCATGCCGAAGAACAAAAGAGCATCGAGGCCTTCTTCTTCCATCAGGCTCTTCGCCATGCCATGACGCCTGTTCATTTCCTCTTCGGAAAAACGCGGATACCAATCTTCGGACATGTCGCCTCCTTGCGCGATAATCCCCCGTGGGAGAGAATAAAGTCGTCAACGGAAATTTCCAGTTTGCGCGGCGCATTATAGCGAGCGCATCGAGAATATACGACCGGGAGGAAGCGTATGAGCATCATCGGCCATGGCGTGATTTCAAGAAAAGCGGGCGAACGCACGGAGGTGGAAGAAATCGAACTGGGCTCCCCGGGCCCGGGCGAGGTGCTGGTGAAAATCCAGGCCAGCGGCGTCTGCCATACGGATTTGCACTACAAGCTCGGGAAAATCGGGGACGAGTTTCCCTACCTTCTCGGTCATGAAGGCTCAGGCATCGTTCAGGAAGTGGGGGAGGGCGTCTCCGACCTCGCCGTGGGCGATTACGTCGTTCTGGCCTGGCGCGCACCCTGCGGCGTGTGCCGGTTCTGCGCCATCGGCCAGCCCAACCTTTGCGCCGCCAGCCTGAACGCCGAGTCCAAGATGCACGCGAAGAAAGACGGCCAGCCGATGAGTCCTTCCCTCGGTATCGGCACGTTCTGCACGCACACCCTCGTCGCCGCGAAACAGGCGGTGAAAGTGCCCACCGCCTGCACGCCGGAGCAGGCCTGCCTCATCGGCTGCGGCGTCATGACGGGCGTGGGCGCATCGCTCTACACGGCGCAGGTGCGGCGCGGGAGCAGCGTGGCCGTATATGGGTGCGGCGGCGTGGGCTGCAGCGTCATCATGGGCGCCAAAATGTCGCGCGCATCGAAGATCATCGGCGTCGACATCGCCGGGAACAAGCTGGACTGGGCCAAAGAATTCGGCGCCACCGACGTCGTCAACGCGTCTGAAACCGACCCGGTGGAAGCGATCAAGGACCTCACCGGCGGCAACGGCGTGGATTACGCCTTCGAAGCCGTGGGGACGCCCCAGACGCTATTACAAGCCATGTGGTCGCGCGATCTCGCCGGCACCTGCACGCTCATCGGCGTGCCGGCCCCGGATATGATGATGGAACTGCCCATGCTCCAGTTCTTCGGCCTGGGCGGCGCGCTGCGCGTATCCTGGTACGGGGACTGCCTGCCTTCGAGGGATTTCCCGCTGCTCGCCGACTGGTACGAAAAAGGGGAGTTGGACCTCGACCGCATGGTCACGAAGGTCATCGGTCTCGAAGACGTGGAACCCGCTTTCGAGGCCATGGAACGGGGAGAAACCCTGCGCTCCGTCATCCGGAACCCGGATTAAGAAATATAAACAACAACATGAAGATACTCTTTCATCTTATTGTTTATAGCTTAATTTTATAACTTAAATCCTAATCATCCAAAGCATCGGCGAGCACCTCAGCGATATGGAGCGCCTTCTTGCCGACGCCGGTCGCGATTTGCTGCCGGCAGGAGACGCCGTTGGCGATGGTTGTGGCGTCTTCGTCGCCCCCCCTGAGCGCCGGGAAGAGTTTCGTCTCGCCGATGGCGAGCGAGATGTCGAAGTGTTCTTTCTCGTAACCGAACGAACCGGCCATCCCGCAGCAGCCCGAGGGAATCTGGGTCACCTCCAGGCCGGGAATCAGGCCCAGTATCCCGAGGGAAGGGCCTGTGCCCACCAGCGCTTTCTGGTGGCAATGGCCGTGAAACAGTGCTTTTTGCTGTCCGGGGGTTTTGAATTTCAGGTCGAGTTCGCCTCTATCGCGCAGGCTCTGCAAAAATTCCTCGAGCATGTAGGAATTCTCCGCCAGGCGCCCGGGCGCATCGCCCATTATGAGATCCGGATATTCATCCCGGAACGTGAGCAGGCAACTCGGCTCGACGCCGATGATCGGAAGGCCCGCCTCGATGGCGGGGGCCAGCTTCGCGATGTTCTCCTCCGCCAGCTTCTGACCCTCCCGCAACAGGCCGTGCGATATCATGGGCCGTCCGCAGCAGCCCGTCTCCGCCAGCCCGACCTCGAAGCCGGCCGCCTCCAGCACCTTGACCGCGGCTCGTCCGATTTCGGGGTAATTGAAGTTCGTAAACGTATCGTTCAGGAACAAGACCTTTCCCCGCGCGCCGACTCCGTTTCGTGCGGAAGGCCGGCTCTTGAACCACTCCTCGAAAGTGGGCGTCACGAGGGGAGGGAGTCTTCTTCGCTTGTCGACCCCCAGGAACCTGTCCAGCAGGGAGCGCACGAAGCTGTTCCCCAGCGTCCAGTTCACGATGGGCGCCACCGGGATGCTCAGGCGGTTGATCTGCGCGATGCGCCCCATCATCTGCACGCGCAGGGGCACGCCGTTCTTGTCGTAGTAGGCCTGCAGCACCTCCGCCTTGATCTTCGCCATGTCCACGCTCGAGGGACACTCCGCCTTGCAGCCCTTGCACGAGATGCAAAGGTCCATCACCTCATAGAGGCGCTCGCTGCCCAGATCCTCTCCGGGGATTCCGTTCGCGATGACTTCTCTCAGCGCGTTCGCCCGACCGCGCGTGGAGTGTTCTTCCTCCATCGTCGCCTGGTAGGAGGGGCACATCGTCCCGTCGCGCTTGCGGCACGCGCCCACGCCGTTGCAAAGCTCGATCGCGCGCGCGAAACCGCCGTCGCTCGAGAAATCCATAATGGTCGGTATCTCGGGCGTCTTGTAGGAGCCGTCGAAGCGCAGATTTTGGGTGAAGGGGAGGGCGTTCACGATTTTCCCGGGGTTCATCCGGTTCTCGGGGTCGAAGAGCCGCTTCACCTCCACGAACGCCCCGTAGAGTTTCTCGCCGAAGAACTTGGGCACCCACTGGC
>CAYTSP010000099.1:0-3743 GCA_964440505.1 uncultured Nitrospinaceae bacterium | reverse complement strand
GACATATATGTCCGACATATATGCGGCCCATAATGGACGGCGAAAAAGGCCGGGACGCATGTATGCGACCCCTACAACAGGAACGGCAATGACGCCGGAGTGACGGTGGCCTGTACCCTTGTCTTGCCGACCATCTCCCTTTCTTTCAAGCCATCCACTTTGCGCTCCCCCGAACACATCTGGCAAGATGGCGGGGACTCTTGCCCATTAGGTGAGGAGGCTCCCCCATGGCGTTTCGCCACACCACCCCCGAGGGACGCGAATATATCTCCCACAGGCCGCAAGTCACGGCGCGCGAGGCGATGGTCGCGTCCGGCCATCACTACGCGAGCCAGGCGGGCCTGAGGATCCTGGAGAAGGGAGGCAACGCGATAGACGCAGGCGTTGCGGCGGGTATCTGCCTGAGTGTCCTTCACTCCGACATGGTGTCGTTCCTGGGCGTTGCGCCCACGATCATCTACCTGGCGAAAGAGCGCCGCGTCCTCACCATCAGCGGCCTGGGGCGCTGGCCCAAGGCGGCCTCGGTCGAGTGGTTCGAGAAGAACTGCGGCGGCGAGATTCCCGCAGGCGTGCGCCGCGCCGTCACCCCCGCGGCGGTGGACGCCTGGCTCACGGCGCTTGCGCGCTACGGCACGATGACCTTCGCCGAAGTCGCCGGGGACGCCATCTCACTGGCCGAGGACGGTTTCGCCATGCACCATTTCATGTACGAGCACATCAAGGCGGCGGAAGCGGACTACCACCGCTGGGAATCGACGCGGCCCGTCTATTTCCCCGATGGACACCTCATCCCGGTTGGCAAGCGGGTGCGGATTCCCGATCTGGCCGAAACCATGCGGCGGATGGTGCGCGCGGAGCAAAGAGCGGGCGGCGGACGCGCCGGGGGCGTGCGCGCGGCGCGCGATGAGGTCTACACCGGGGAGACGGCCCGCCTGATGGTCGATTTCATTCAGCAACAAGGCGGGCTGATGACGATGGACGACCTGGCCGATTTCCACGTTCTGGAAGAAGAGCCGGTGATGACCGAATTCCTGGGGCATGAGGTCTACGCCTGCGGCCCCTGGTGCCAGGGCCCGACGCTGCTGGAGACGATGAACATCCTCTCCAACTTCGACCTCCTGGCTCTCGGCCACAATTCCCCCGGCTACCTCCACGCGCTCTTGTCCGCGCTCAATCTCGCGTTTGCGGACAGGGAGGCCTTCATCGGGGATCCTGAGTTCGTGGACGTGCCGATTGACGGGCTTCTCTCAACGGAATACGCCGCAAAACAGGCGGAGCGGATCGACATGGACAAGGCATTCGCCGACATGCCCGAACCCGGAGACCCCTGGGCGCACCAGGGGGGCGCGTATCCGTGGCGTTACGACGGCGCGCACCGCGTTCCCGGAGAGGCCGCGCCCGAATACCAGCACGACACCTCCTACTGCACGGCGGTGGATTCGGAGGGAAACGCTTTCTCCTGCACGCCTTCGGACCCCGCGAACGCGATGCCCTTCGTCCCCGGCGTGGGGGCGACCGTCTCGGGGCGCGGCTCCCAGAGCTGGCTCGACCCCGCGCACCCGAGTTGTCTCGCGCCCTGGAAACGCCCGAGGCTCACGCCGAACCCGGCCCTCACCCTCAAGGACGGCGAACTCTACATGACGCTGGGCACCCCGGGCGGCGACGTCCAGCCCCAGGCCATGTTGCAGGTGTTCCTGAACCACGTCCTGTTCGATATGTTGCCGCAGATGGCGATCGAAGCGCCGAGGGCCGCCACCTCCAGTTTCCCCAATTCCTTCTGGCCCCATGCCTATGAGCCTGCCAGCGTGCGGGTGGAGGCGCGGCTTTTAAGCGACGCAGGCTCCGCGCTCGCCGGGATGGGCTACAAGATGGGTTCGTGGCCCGATTTCAGCTGGCCGCCCGGCAGCGTCTGCGCGATCGTGAAAGACCCCGAAACGGGTTTCCTGCTCGGCGGCGCCGACCCGAGGCGCGAATCCTACGCCACGGGGTGGTAGGTCGAACCCTACTTAGGAGAGGGGGGTTTAACTTCCGACATATGACTAAACGTGGAGTTGACATCCGCGCCGTCAAGTCCTATTTTAGGTTTGATTTGCCCCTTGGCAGTACGCTGTGTTCCTAGCGATCATGGGCGCAGCCGATCCCTAGGGGCTTTTTTATGTCCGGCGGCATTTCTATGACGAAAATTGCGATCCTCATTGACGGCGGCTATCTGCTCAAGCGTCTTCCGACAGTCCGCCCGAAAATCAAACATAACGACGCGAAATCTGTTTGTTCAGCAATAGGCCAATTGGTAACTTCGCATTTGAATCGTGAGAATAAGACCGCCAACGTTACAAACGCGAATTCACTGCTCTATCGCGTTTTCTACTACGACGCCAGCCCCTATATCGGCAAGGAGCACAAACCCGTCAGCAGTCGCAGTATAGATTATGCAAAAACAAATGAAGCGGGATTCAGGAACGAACTGTTCGAGGAGTTGCGACGTTTTCCTAACACCGCCGTGCGGCTGGGGGAAGTGCGACGCGAACGCGGCTGGGTGCTGAAAGAAGCCCCGCAGAAGCGGCTTCTGAAAGGCGAAATCACTGCTGGTGACCTTGAAGATGACGATTTCGCTCTCGGCCTTCGCCAGAAAGCAGTGGACATGCGAATTGGGGTCGACATAACTTCGATTACTCTAAAGCGACAGGCGAATACGATCATCCTCGTCGCGGGCGACGCCGACTTTGTTCCGGCAGCGAAACTTGCTCGGCGAGAGGGCGTACGCATCATTCTCGACCCGCTCTGGCGTACAGTCGCACCGGAATTGTTCGAGCATATCGACGGCCTCAACAGCGGTTTTCCCCGTCCGCGTCGTAGACGCAAAAATTGAGGGAGCACAGGTCGAATAACGACTCCATATCTAAAACCTCATCGCCCGGAGATCCCCCCTTTCCCATGAGAAGCATTTCCATGAGCGCATGAACAGCCGCCGCGAAGTCACACTTGCTTCGCCGCCCTCCCGCGCGGAGAATGTATTCGCGAAAACGGAGGAGGCGATGATGACTTCACCGGAAGCCGAGCGCGCAGAACCCGCCGGAGAATCCTCGCAGCACGCCTTTCTGCTCTATGACGGCGCGTGTCCGTTCTGCAGCTTCTATGCGCGAAAATCGAAGTTCAAGACGCCGGACGGACGGCCTCTGACGCTCATCGACGCGAACCACGCGCCCGAACTCATCAGTGAGTTGCGCGGGGGCGGCTGCGAGGTTGAGGAGGGGATGGTTCTCGTCGTCGATGGCCGGCACTACCAGGGCGCTGAGGCGATGACGGCGCTCGAAGCGATGACGAGCGGGACAGGCTGGTTCGGGGGGCTCTCGAAATGGTTCGCCTCGAACCCTAAGCGCGTTCGCGTTTTCTATCCGTGGTTCCAAAGATTGCGCCGCGCGGCGCTGTGGGTGAAGGGGAGGAGGGCGTGTTGAAAAGGCCCTGATTTCGTGATTCGGCGGGTGGAGCCGACCAGAGAGGGAAAAGACTTCACTCCCCCCTTGTTTTTCACTCCTTCTCGGTTTGTAGAATCACTCCCCCCTTGAGGGCCATTGTCGAACAAGCAGAGTGGATATTCACTCCCCCCTTGAGGGGGAGTCGAAGAGGCCGAGCCTTTAGGCGAAGGCCGATTCGGTGGGGGGATGATTCTAAAATTTGAAAAGCTCCCCCCACCAGCGCGACTTCGGGCTTCGCCCTCGTCTTGCTGACTCCCCCTCAAGGGG
>CAYTSP010000098.1:0-17922 GCA_964440505.1 uncultured Nitrospinaceae bacterium | reverse complement strand
ACGATGGAGCGATGGGGCCTTTCCTGGGAGAGCCTCCACGCCCTGAACCCCAGGCTCATCCTCGCGCGGACGAGCGGCTTCGGGCAAAAGGGCCCCTACGCGCAAAGGCCCGGCTTCGGCACGGTGGCCGAGGCGATGAGCGGCTTCGCGCACATCACGGGCTTTCCCGACGGGCCGCCCACGCTGCCGCCCTTCGCCCTGGCCGACGGCATCAGCGCGCTTTGCGGCACCTACGCCGTGATGATGGCGCTCTACCACCGCGACGTCCACGACGCGCCGGGCCAGGAGATCGACATCGCCATCTACGAACCCATCACCATGGTGCTGGGCCCCCAGCCGCTCGAATACGACCAGCTCGGCTACGTCCAGATGCGCACGGGAAACGCCATTCCCTTCGCCGCGCCCAGAAACGCCTACCGCTGCAAGGACGACCGCTACGTCGTGATATCGGCGAGTGCGGAGAACATCTTCAAGCGCGTCATGCGCGCCGTGGGGCGCGAGGATTTGGGCGACGATCCGAGGATGGTCACCCAGGCGGGCCGGGTGGAGCACATGGCCGAACTCGACGGCGCCATCCAGGGCTGGATAGGCGGACACACGCTCGAGGAGACGATAGCCCATTTCGAAGAGCACGAATGCGCGCTTGGGCCCATCTACGACGTGGCCCAGTTCATGGCGGACCCCCACGTGCAGGCGCGCGAGACCATCACCACCGTGGAGGATGACGAACTCGGCCCCATCAGGATGCAAAACGTGATCCCCAGGCTGGGCGGCTCGCCGGGCGCCATCCGCTGGGCGGGGCCTCCGATGGGCAAGCATACCGACGAGGTGCTGGAAGGAATCGGCTACGACGTCCCGGCCATTTCCGCGCTCAGGGACAAGGGCGTCATCTAGCCTCCGCGATGAGAGCGCCGCCCGAGCACTGCGTTTTCATCTTTCACGAAGGTTATTACGCCTACATCGGCCAGCACGTCCTGCAAGCCGAAAAATACCGGAAAACCCACGCCAGACTGAGGGAGGCCGGGCTGCCCGAGGGCGCTTTTCTCGCGCCGCGCGCCGCTGAACAAGAGGAGTTGGCCCTCGTCCATACGCCGGAATACCTGGCGGACCTGCGATCGGGCGTTCACACCGCGCGGACCGTGCCGAGCGAGCTTCCCATTAGCAAGGAGATCGTGAACGCGAGCTTTCTGGCGACGGGCGGCACGGTCCTCGCCGCGCGCGAGGCGCTCGAAAGGGGCCGCGCCGTCAACCTCACCGGGGGCTTCCACCACGCCTTCGCCGATCAGGCCGAGGGGTTTTGCTACGTGAACGACCTGGCGGTCGCCGTGCGCGTCCTCATGAAAGAGGGCGTTATCGAGCGAGCAGCCGTTATCGACTGCGACCTGCACCAGGGAAACGGCACCGCCGCCATCTTCCGGCGCGAGGAGGCGGTGTTCACCTTCTCCATCCACCAGGAGAACATCTACCCGCAAAAGAAGAGAAGCGACATCGACGTCGGTCTTTACGACCTCGCCACCGAGGATGAATACCTCCCCCATCTCGAAAAACACATCCCGGAAATACTCGATGAGCACAGGCCCGACCTCGTGATGTACCAGGCGGGGGCGGACCCTTACGCGGGGGATCAGCTCGGAACGCTCAAGCTCTCCAAGGAGGGTTTGAAACAGCGCGACGCGTACATCCTCACAGAGTGCCGCGCACGCGGGATTCCCGTGGCGGGGACCCTGGGCGGCGGATACGCCCTCAATCCTGCGGACACGGTGGACATTCACTTTCAGACGGCGATGTGCTTTTGGGAGGTTTAAGATGTCTCTTCACCCGAAGCGCGGGCGGCGTATATACTCCACTCAAATTCCGTGATTCTACGCAACAATAAGGAAGCGAATGTCCAGGTCCCCAGGAAGCAGCCCCCCCAATAAGCCCGGGTTCTACTACGGCTGGCTCATCGTCTGGCTTTCCTTCGCCACGCTGGGCTTCCACGTCGTCACCCGGTTTTCCTTCGGCATCTTCCAGGTTCCCCTGCTCGAGGAATTCGGCTGGGGCCGGGGTCCTCTGAGCGGGGCGTTCTCTCTTTCCATGGCCACGTACGCCATCGGCGCGCCCTTTGCGGGCTCGCTTCTCGAGAAAAAAGGCCCGCGCGCCATCATGCCCTGGGGTTCGGTGATTCTGGGCCTCGCTTTCATCGCGTGCTTTTTCGTGTCCTCGCTATGGCACCTCTACATCCTGTTCGGGCTTTTCGCCGGCTACGGCCTTTCGTTGAGCGGTTTTTCCACGCACAGCGCCATCATGCCGCGCTGGTTCGTCAGAAAACGGGGCCGCGCCACGGGTATCGCACTCTCGGGCATCGGAATCGGCATCCTTGTCTTAGCACCTCTTATCGAGCGGCTCATCGCCTCGGTGGGCTGGCGCTACACGTACGTGATCTTCGGTCTGGTCTTGTTGTGCGTCGTCGCACCCTCGGGCTTTCTGCTCCTGCGCGACGTGCCCGAGGACGTCGGCCAGGGGCCGGACGGCAGACCGCCGCGCACGCCCGAGGAGATGGCGAGAGCGGGCATAGGCCACGGCGGCGAGGGCAAGGGAGTACGGGAAGTCTTCTCGGCCGTGAGGCACGACATCCGCTTCTGGTGCCTCATCCTGATGGCCTTCGCCATCGGGCTCAACAACAACACCATCATGAGCCATTTGCAGCTATATCTCGTCGACGTGGGATACGGCACCGCCCTTGCGGCGATCATCCTGGGCTCCGTCGGCTTCATCCGGACATTCGGGAGCATCGGCGGCGGCTGGGTGGGCGATCTCATCGGGCGCGGGCGCGGGGTGGCGCTCGCCGCCGTGGTGGTCGCGACAGGGCTCACGTTTCTGCTCCTCATCCCCTACTTCGGCGGGGGCATCCTGCCGGGCTACGCCTTCGTGGTGGTGTACGGGATCGGCATCGGCGCCATGAGCGCGTGCTATTCCGCCCTGGCCGGGGATTGCTTCGGGGGCCGCACATACGGCGTCATCATCGGCTTCATGGAAATCTGCTACGGCCTGGGAGGCGTCGTCGGCGCTCCATTCGCGGGCTTCATGTTCGATTATACGAATAGCTACGTCATTCCCTTCCTGACGATTGTCTTCTCCATGTTCATCTCGATAGCCCTGGCGCTCTGGCTGCACGCATACATGCAAAGACACGGCCTGGAGCCGAGGTAATAATTGCCGTATTTTCGGACTGCCTTAGATACATTATGAACTCTATTGCTATTCACAAGTTTTGACCATATAAGGCTTGACATATATTATAACTTAATATATACGTCCTTAGGACGTATATATTAAGTTATATTTTATTTTAAAACTGTTCTTTTGGTTATTGAGCCTCTTGACTTTAGTATAACAGGCATGGTAAACGTCCTAAGGACGTTTACCATGCCTGTTTATCTTCACTCCATGCAAAGAAAGATTGTGGAGTTATGGCGGAGTATTCTCCGGGAGCATATAGAGGAAAACCGACCCGGGCCACCAGCTATCTGGCGGGCTTGCTCGAAGAAAGTGACACGCCGGTACTCACGCAGTTCGGCTTTTTCCAAATCGTTCGCCAAATGTACCGAGAATCGCCCGACAAGAAACTATACCTGCGTCACACTACCCCTAGCCGGGAAGACTATTTTCGCCTTAGGTCGAACCTGAATAATCAAGGCGTCATCGGGCCCGATCGGGATTATGGCGCGCGCGTCATCAGGGTGCTGGCCGTTTCGGACCTTCCGGCCGAAGGCATTGTCTGCCTCGTCGATCCAACCTGCTACATTTCCCACCTCTCCGCTATGCAACGGTGGGGACTCACCGACCGCAGACCGGATGCCTTGATGTTAACTCGCCCTGATCGCAAGACTACTGCGGCCCGCTTAAGAGAATATATGACGCAAAACCTGGGCGAGGGAGAAATCAATCTCTTCCCACTAAAGATCGTCGGTCACCCCCCTATCGTCCGACGCCGGGCCGTCCGCATTCATGAGAGCAAAACGGCAGGGGCGTTTTTGAAGAATCGGGGGGATGGGGTTTCTCTCTCAACTATCGGACAAGTTTTCCTCGACATGCTTCAAAGGCCCGATCTTTGCGGGGGCATGTCTCACGTTCTTGATGTATGGGAAGAGCACGCAAAAACTTATTTCGAAGAAATCGTCGCAGCAATCGGCGCCGCCAAAAGTGGGCTTGTTAAAAGCCGCGCAGGATACATTCTGGAAGAACGCTTAAGCCTGCATCACAGCGAAATCGACTCTTGGAAGATATACGCACAGCGCGGCGGAAGCCGTAAGCTCGACCCGTCTAAAAAATTTGCACCTACTTTTTCAGAGAAATGGATGATCTCGCTCAATGCCTGAACCCCGTCTTAAAATTGATGTTGCGAAGTGGGTCGAAAACGCAAAAACCGACCCGGTAGCCTACCAGCAACGCCAGACGGTGGAGATCGTCCTCAATGCTATAGCGATCACAACTCCCCTAAACGCAAAGATGTTCTTAAAGGGTGGTATTCTCATGGGGCTCGCCTACGACAGCCCAAGGCAAACGACCGACATCGATATGTCGACAAGCCTTATGGTCGGAAGCGAAATCGGAGACAAGGTCAAAACGCTACTGGATTCAGCTTTCCCTCGCGCGGCCGCAGCGCTAGGTTATGCCGATCTCGTCCTTAAAACTCATTCTGTAAAAAGGATGCCCAGGAAGACCGACTTCGAAGAAGCAGATTTCCCTGCTCTAAAACTCAAAATCGCTTATGCGCGGCGAGGGACGAAACAAGAAAGGAGGCTGCTGGAAGACAAAATTCCCGAGGTGATTGACCTTGATATTTCATTCAACGAAACCTTGCAACAAATCCAAGTTTTGGAATTAACCGGCGGACAGGAGTTGCAAGCCTATGGCCTCGTCGATCTCATCGCCGAAAAATATCGCGCCATGCTTCAACAAGTGCCGCGTAGGCGTAATCGTCGACAAGATGTCTACGATCTCGACTTGCTAATCAGAATTCATGAGATTGATGATACCCTCCGCGCACAAATCTTGGATGTTTTTATTGAGAAATGCCGATCGCGCCAAATCGAGCCAACAGATTTATCCCTAAACGACCCCGAGATCAAAACGCGTTCACACGCAGAATGGCAAACGATGAAACTCGAATTAGGCGAAGTTCCAGAATTCGAAAGTTGTTTTGCCCGTGTCTCGGATTTTTATCGAAACCTACCCTGGAAATCAGAATGAAGCCCCTGGCGCTCTGGCTGCACGCATACATGCAAAGACACGGCCTGGAGCCGAGGTAGGGGACGCTATTTCAGGTTTTCGAGATACCGCTTCACCTTGTAGCGTTCGGTGAGTTCCAGAAATTTCCGGCGCATCGCCTCTTGCCTGTTGCGCTCGCTTATCTCCTTGGTGATTTTCCCTTCCACGTCCGAGAAGTCGAGTTGTTTGGCCCCCTCCTTTTTGGAGGTTTTCACGACGTGCCAGCCGTAGACGCTGCGCACCACGCCGCTGTGCGCACCCGGCTCGAGCGAGAACGCCGTCTGCTCGATGATCTCCGGCAGACCCGTCTTCTGGCTGTAGCCCCGCTCCATCTCGCCCAGGCTTCCGCCGAGCGCGCGCTCTGGCGCCAGGGAGTACTTTTTCGCCAGTTCGGCGAAATCCTCCCCCTTCACGATCTTCGCCAGCAAATCGTTCGCCTCTTTTTCAGAAGCCACCATGATGTGGGCCGCGGTGACCTTGCCTCCCTTGGTGTATTTCGCCTTGTTGCGCTCATATTCCGCGAGAATCTCGGCCGCCTTGGGCCGTGCGCCCTCCTCGATTCTGCGAAGCGCCTCGCCGATGAGAATCTCGCGCCGCGCGCGCTCGATCTGCATCTTCACCCGCTCGGTGCCCAGAAAATTACTCTCATCCGCATGGCGGAGCATGAGCATGCGCTGAATCAAGGCTTCCAGGAACGCCGGCTTGTTCGCTTGCGCCTGCGCCTGCATGTTGGCGGGCAACTGGTGGATGAAGGCGTTAAATGCCCCGAGCGTTATCGGTATGTCTCCAACGTGCGCGATGACCGTCTCCCCTGCCGCCTTCAGGCCCATCCTGGTCGCGGCGGATGCGTTGGAGGTGAAACCTAAAAAGAGCGTAAGGGCAAGTGCTGAAATTGCGGCGATGGATGGGCGCGTCATGACGAGACCTCCTGAAGGCATGGCGAGTAATTGAGGAAACGGCGATCATACAACAAATCACGCGGGGTTGCCTTGCCCCTCAATCGTCCGCCTTCTCCATTCGCTTCGGCCCGATGAGCAGGACGCACTCGCCCTTTATCTTTTTGTCTTTGAGTTTCTCGCCCAGTTCGCGCGCCGTACCCCTCAGGATTTCCTCGTGGAGTTTCGTGATCTCGCGCGCAAGGGCCAGGGGCCGCTCGGGCGCCAGGTCGGCGATTTCACTCACGAGCCTTGGCGTTCTATGGGGCGACTCGAACACGACGACCGTGCGCTCCTCATCGAGCAGCGCCTCGATCTTTTGAAGCCTCCTCCGGCCTTTCGGCGGAAGGAAACCCTCGAAGACGAAGCTGTCCGTGGGGAGGCCCGAAGCAGTGAGCGCGGCCAGAACCGAAGAGGGCCCGGGCACGGGAACAACCTGGATGCCCGCCTCGACAGCGGCGCGCACCACCCGGTAGGCGGGGTCTGAGACGCCCGGCGTACCCGCGTCGGACACCACGGCGATGCGCTCGCCGCGCAACGCTCGCCCGGCCAACTCGCCCGCGCGCCTCGCCTCGTTGTGCTCGTGGTAGCTTACGAGCGGCTTCCTGATCCCCAGCCTGGAGAGCAGCCTGCCGGTGTGGCGCGTGTCCTCGCACGCGATGAGGTCGCACTCCTCCAGCACCCTGCGGGCGCGCGCTGTAATGTCTTCGAGATTTCCAATCGGCGTGGCGACGAGGTAGACGCCGGGGGAGAGGGGCGGCGGCGGTTTGGCCATGCGCTCAGGCCACGACGCCCGCTTCTCGCAGGTTTGCTATTTCATCCTCGCTGGCTCCGAACTCGCGCAGCACCTCGTCGGTGTGCTCGCCCAATAAGGGCGCGGGCGTCCTCACGCCGACGCGCGTCGCAGAGAGCTTGGGCGGGAAACCCAGGACCCGTATGCGGCCCGCCGCGGGGTGTTCCATCTCGACGCTCATCTCCCTCGCCTGGATCTGGGGATGCGCGAAAGTCTCCGCCATGTTCAGAATCGGCCCGCAGGGAATGCCGCCTGAATCCAAAATCTCCACCCATTCATCCCGCGTCTTTTCGATGAACACCTCTTCGAGCTCCCCCGCGAGTGCGAGATAGTTCTCGCGCCTCAGGCCGTCGGTGGCGTATTCCTCGCGCTTAAGCAGGTCTTCCCGGCCGATCGTCCCGCAGAAGAGTTCCCAGTTCCTCTGGTTGGCGGCGCCCAGGGCCAGATAGCCGTCCTTGCACTGAAAGGCCTGGTAGGGCGCCGTCATTTCGTGCGCGGAGCCGAGCGGTTCCGGCGGCTCGCCCGATGGAAAGAACTGCGACGCCTGCCAGAAGGTGTAGCCCAGCCCTGCGTCGGTCAGCGCCATGTCGATGCGCTGGCCTTCGCCGGTGCGCTGCTTGTGGATATAGGCGGAGAGGATCGAGAGGGCCGTGTATATCCCTGCGTTCAGATCGCAGATCGGCACGGGAATCTTCGCCGGCGCGCCGCCCGGCTCGCCCGTGAAGCTCATGAGGCTCGAGAGGCCCTGCGAGACGAGGTCGAACCCGCCCTTGCCCGCGAAAGGTCCCGTATCGCCATAACCGGAAATGGAGGCGTAGATGAGGCCGGGGTTGAGTTCTTTCAAGTCCTCATAGCCCAGGCCGAGCCTGGTCATGATGCCGGGCCGTATGTTCTCCATGAACACGTCGACCCCTTTCGCGAGTTCTTTCATGAGCGCGACGCCCTCGGGCGTTTTCATGTTCACGACTACGCTGCGCTTGTTGCGGTTCAGGTTCATGAATCCGTGGGCCTCGCCGCCGTCGAAAAAACGCCCCAGACGACGCGCGCTGTCGCCGCCGTCGGGGTTTTCGATCTTGATGACGTCCGCGCCCATATCCGCCAGCAGGCACCCGCAGAACGGACCGGCCATCACCTGGCAGACCTCGAGAACGCGAACACCCTCGAGCGGCCCGCCCGTCTTTCGGCTCATCTGTTCTATTTTCCCCGGAATTCAGGCGCGCGCTTGCCCAGAAACGCTTCCACGCCCTCTCTGAAGTCTTCGGTATCGAAACAGGCGACCTCGCGCGCTTTCTCCTCTTCGGTGAGAGAAGAGAGGCTCGGATCCAGAAGCACCTTCTTCACGAAACCCTTGTGCCACTTGTGAACGAGGGGCGCCAGGGAGACGATGCGCTCCGCCATCTCATACGCCGCGGCCTCCACCTCCTCGTCAGGCACGACGCGCGCCAGAAAACCGGCGTCGAGCATCTCCTGCGCCGTGAAGAGCTTGGCGGTGAGCAGCATGTCCAGCGTGCGCGCGGGGCCGATGGAATACACGAAGCGCCTGAGTTCGGAATAGCCCGCCACGAGGCCGAGCCTGGCCACCGGTATGCCGAAGCGCGAACTTTCGCCCGCGACCCGCAAATCCGTGGCGGCGGCGAGCTCCACGCCCCCGCCCACGCAGGCGCCGCGAATGAGGCAGATGACGGGCTTGGAAAACGCATCGACAGCATCGAGGCCGCGCAGGAATCCGGTTTCCGAGAAGTGTTTGGCTTGCGCGGAACTGTAGCGCTCCTGCTTGAAGCGCGAGATGTCCGCCCCGGCGGAGAAGGCGCGTTTGCCGGCGCCCCTGAAGACGACGGCGCGCACCGAATCGTCCGCGTCGAGTTCGGGCATGAGGCTGCCGATTTCCACCCACATCTCATACTCGATGGCGTTCAGCCGCTCGGGCGCGTTGAAGGTGATGGTCGCCACCGCATCCTTGCGGGAGAGTAGTATTTTTCCGTCCGCGCGTTGTTCTTCGCTCACGTCAATCGCCTCGAATCAATCTCTACAGGTTCGAACCGCTTCATGGCGCCAGCCGGAAGACCGCGCCGTCGTTCGATAAGCGGGAGATATGCTTACGCTTCCTGCGCATCCTTGTATTCTTCGAGCCACGCCATCTGGATGGCCTCGAGCTTGCCCTCCGTCGAGGACATCGGCTCGTCGTCGAACTCCTCGAGCCCGCACACCCACTCGTGCAGATCCGTGAAACGGACGGAGAGCGGGTCGATCTTCGGATATTTCTCATACAGCGCGATGCCGATATCCTCGGCGTCTTCCCAGCCAAACGTGTCCACCGGTTTTTCTCCTGAAGCGAATTCCCTAATGGGCGTGCTGCTCGCGGGCGGCGTCCGGGCCTTCCTGCACGAGGTTCACGTTCCAGAACGGCACCTCGATTTCGATGACCTCATCCGTTTCCGTCTCCAGCGTCGCCTGGCAGGCCAGCCGGCTGTCGAGGTCCACGTCTCGCGCGTCGTCGAGCTGATCTTCCTCATCCTCGGTGGATTCGTTGAAGCAATCCGCTCCGGTCCGGATCTTCACGTGGCACGTCGAGCAGGCGCACACGCCGCCGCAGGCATGATCCAGGTCGAAGCCGTTTTCAAGCGCCACTTCGAGAATGTTCTCGCCCTCATGGATCTCTATCGTCTGTTTCTCTTCCGTGAAATAAAGTTTCGCCATTTTCTTCCCCTGCACTCCGCTCGAGTCGCCCCGCGGTTTTAGTCTTTGAGGGCTTCGCTCACCCTCTTGTTCTCCAAGGCAGATTTCAAAACGTTATCCATCATCCGCTCTGCGAGCGGCATCGTGACTTCGTTGAGCGCGTCGACCATATCGCGAATCCGGCCTGCGTCCTCGCCCCGGCAGGATTCTTCCAGTGCGCTCACGGCTTCTTGAATCTTCGCGCGCTCTGAGGGTGTGACGACGTCTTCCCCATAATCGTTCATCGCGCGGGCCGCCGCCATGAGGATGGTCTCCGCTTCGGTTCTGGCGTCCAGAACCTGACGGGAGCGAATGTCCTGCTCGGCGTGTTCGAAAGATTCGATGAGCATGCGCTCGACCTGCTCGTCCGTCAGCCCGTAGGAGGGCTGCACCTCCACCGAGGCCGCCTTGCCGCTCTTGAGGTCCCGGGCCGTCACGTTCAGGATGCCGTTGGCGTCGAGCAGAAACGTCACCTCCACCCGGGCGAGGCCCGCGGGCGCCGGGTCGACCGCCAGGCGGAAACGCGCGAGCGAGCGGTTGTCCTTCACCAGTTCGCGCTCTCCCTGGAGGACGTGGATGTCCACGCCCGTCTGGTTGTCCTTGAAGGTGGTGTAGGTCTCCCTGGCGCTCGTGGGGATGGTGGTGTTGCGGGGAATGATCCATCCCATCACGCCGCCCATGGTCTCGATGCCCAAAGAAAGCGGCGTCACGTCGAGCAGCAGCATGTCTTTCCTGCCGCCCGCCAGGATGTCCGCCTGCACCGCGGCGCCCAGGGCCACCACCTCGTCCGGGTCCAGGTCCGCATGCGGGCGTTTTTCGAACAACTCCTCCACCATCCGGCGGATGAGGGGCATGCGGGTGGATCCGCCCACCAGAACGACCTCATCCACCTCGCCCGGCGTGAGGCCCGCGTCCGCAAGCGCGCGCTTACAAGGCGCCAGCGTGCGTTCGGCGATGGGCCAGAGGAGCGCTTCCATCTCCTCGCGGGCGAGACTTCCCTTGTAAGAGAGGGGGACGCCGCCGGGATTTTCGAGAATATATTCCGTGGAATCGCTGTCCGAGAGCGTCTTTTTGACGTTTTCAGCCAAAAGGGCGAGTTCGGCCAGCGCTTCGGGGGTTTCGCTCAAATCCACGCCGTGTTTTTCGAGGATTTCCTCCTGAACGTGCCGGGAAATCGCCCGATCGAAATCATCTCCGCCCAGGCGGGTGTCCCCCCCGGTGGAGAGCACCTCGAACACGCCGTCCTTGATCCGCAGGAGCGATATGTCGAACGTGCCGCCGCCCAGGTCGTAGACCGCGACGACGCCGCGGTTCCGCTCATGAAGGCCGTAGGCGAGAGAGGCCGCCGTGGGTTCGTTGATGATGCGGAGCACTTCCAGGCCCGCGAGCTTTCCCGCGTCTTTCGTCGCCTGGCGCTGCGCGTCGTTGAAATACGCCGGAACCGTCACCACCGCCCGGAGGACGGGCCGGCCGAGCGTTTTCTCCGCCCGGGATTTCAGGCGTCTCAACACCAGGGCGCTGACTTCGGGTGCGCTGTAGGAACGCCCCTGCGCCAGCACGTGAACGACTTCCCGCTCGTCGGGGTCGGCGTCGAAGGGCAGGTGGCGCATATCGTCCTTCACGTCCTCATAGCCCCTGCCCATGAACCGCTTGATGGAAAAAACGGTGTTCCGGCTGTTCGAGACGCGTTCATCCTGCGCCTCATCGCCGGTGAGGACGCGGTCGGAGCGGAAGCTCACCACGGAAGGAACGATGCCGCGCTCGCCTTCGGGAGCGAGTATCGCCGGCTCGCCTTCCGACACGGAAGCGACCAGGCTGTTCGTCGTGCCCAGGTCGATCCCGACGATGTCGCTCATTCGCTCTCCTCCAGGGCGCGCTTGAGGCTCGTGAGGGTGTTCTCGATGTAGTTTCTCTGTCCGAGAATGGAGCGCATCTTCTTGACGACTTCGGATGGCGCGGATTCGTTCTTTTCCACCGCCTCGTCCCAGGCGGCGCCCAGCCTATCGAGCGCCGTGCGCTGTCCGTCCCGAAGCGCCGAAAAACAACCCATGGCCGCGTTCAGGCGTTCTCGCAAATTCTCGGCTTCTTCCTCGTCCGCGCAGCACTGAAACTCCGCCGCCGCCTCCTGGGCCTCGAATATCTCCTCGAACAACTCGGGCGGCGGCGTCCGCTCGTTCTCGTCGAGCTTTCCGCTTACGAGCTGCACGAGATAGGTGACGCGCGCAATCGGATCCTTGAGGGTCTGGTACGCCTCGTTGATGCGGGCGGTCGCGTCCAGACTCCTGATCCGCACCGCGACGGGCGCATCCATGAAAAAATCCGGGTGGAGCTTGCGGTTCAGTTCGTAGAACCTGGCCTCGAGCGCCTCGGCTTCGGCCTTGAACTTTCGCCGAACCCCGAGCAATGTGAAATGATCGACCTCGGCGGGAATGGCCTCTATTTCGCCGTCTTCATTGAAGATGGAAAAAGGCTTTTCTTTCGTCGCTTCGTTCATCGCGCGATTCCAGGCCCGCATGAACCGCCGGGCTTCATGAACTCAAAAGAAAAACGCGTCGCTCCCCTACGGTGCATGGGCGCGGCGCGTTCGATCCCGTTACGCGGAAAAACTTTCCCCGCAACCACAGGACTGGCGCGCGTTGGGGTTCTTGAACACAAAACCCTTGCCCATCAGCCCGTCTTCGAAATCCAGCGTGGTGCCCGCCAGGAAAAAAAGGCTCTTCTTGTCCACGATCACCCGGACGCCGTCTTTCTCGAACACCTCGTCCACCAGCGGGTTGATGCGTTCCTCGCCCTCGAACTGAAGGACGTAGGAAAGCCCGGAGCAGCCCCCGCCCTTCACGCCGACGCGCAGTACGTGGCCCTGCGCCCCCTCTTTCTCCATGAAGCGGTTTACGTGCTCCACCGCCTTGTCGGTGATTTCGATACTCAATCTTTTCGCAGCGGTCTCCATGCCCTACCCCTTGCAGGTGAATCGCCCGCTTCTAGTGGTGGCCCTTGCGCTCGACCACCGGCATCCCGTTTTTCTCGCGAAAATCGTTCAGCGCGGTCTTGATGGCGTCCTCCGCCAGCACGGAACAGTGGATCTTCACCGGCGGGAGGTTCAACTCCTCGACGATCTGCGTATTCTTGATCTCCTCCGCCTCGTCCACCGTCTTGCCCTTGAGCCACTCGGTGGCCAGGGAACTCGAGGCGATGGCGCTTCCGCAGCCGAAGGTCTTGAACTTCGCATCCTCGATGAGGCCGCCATCGTCCACCTTGATCTGGAGCTTCATCACGTCGCCGCATTCGGGCGCGCCGACGATGCCCGTACCCACCGTCTGGTCGTTCTTGTCGAGAGAGCCGACGTTGCGCGGGTTGTTGTAGTGATCGACCACCTTGTCGCTGTAAGCCATTTTCCCGTTCTCCTCTTTCCAATTGCTGCGATTCCGGATTTCTGCGAGCCGCAGGCTCTATATCGAAATAAGCTTGACGCTCCTTTAATGCGACTGCCATTCCACCTTCGAGAGATCCACGCCCTCTTTCACCATCTCATAAAGCGGGCTCATCTCGCGAAGCCGGTTCACGATGTCCGTCGTCTTCTCGGCCACGTAGTCTATCTCCTCCTCGGTGGTGAAACGCCCGAAGCCGTAGCGAATCGACGAATGCGCCAGCTCATCGCCCCGGCCCATGGATTTGAGCACGTAGCTCGGCTCCAGGCTCGCCGAGGTGCAGGCCGAACCCGAAGATACGGCCACGTCGCTCAGCCCCATGATGAGCGATTCGCCCTCCACGTAGGGGAAGCTCAGGTTCAGGTTGCCCGAGAGGCGCTTGGTCTCATGGCCGTTCACGTACACCTCTTCGAGGCTCTCGAACATGGTGGACTTGAACTTGTCGCGCAGGTTCGTGAGGCGGATGTTCTCTTCTTCCATCTCCTCCATGCACAACTCGGCCGCCTTGCCGAAGCCGACGATGCCCGAGACGTTCAGCGTGCCGGAGCGCATTCCACGCTCGTGGCCGCCGCCGTCGATGATGGCGGAAAGACGAACGCGCGGCCTGCGCCTGCGCACGTAAATCAACCCCACGCCCTTGGGTCCGTAAACCTTGTGGGCAGAGGCCGAGAGGAGGTCGATGTTCATCTCGTCCACGTCGATGGGAATCTTGCCGTAGCCCTGCGTGGCGTCGGTGTGAAAGAGGATGCCCCGGCCCCGGCACAGCGCGCCGATCTCGGCGATGGGGTTCAGCACGCCGACCTCGTTGTTCGCCGCCATGATGGAGACCAGAATGGTGTCGTCGCGCAGGGCGTTCTCGACCATCTCCGCCGTCGTGATGCCGTCCTCGGGAGGCTCGATGTAGGTGACGTCGAAGCCCCACGTCTCCAGGCGCTTGGCGGAGTCGATGATGGCCTTGTGCTCGATCGCCGAGGTGACGACGTGGTTGCCTTTTTTCTTGTACATCTCGGCGACGCCCTTGAGCGCCATGTTGTCGGACTCCGTGGCCCCGCTGGTGAAGATGATCTCGCGCGGGTCTGCGCCTATGACGGCGGCGAGCTTCTCCCGGGCGTCGTCCACGGCCTTTTCCGCCTCCCAGCCGAAGCTGTGGTTGCGGCTCGCGGCGTTTCCGAACTTGTCGTCGAAGTAGGGGTTCATCTCCTCGAGGACGCGCGGGTCCATGGGCGTCGTCGCCTGGTAATCCATATAGATGGGGAACTTCAAGCTCATCTGATCTCTCCTGCCGGCGTACCCACCATGTCTAGAAGGGTCATTCCCTCAAGCACGTCGGTCACCTTTTTCTGGATCCTCTCCATGGGATAAAAAATCGTGCATTTCTCGTATTGTTCACAGCCCGCGGCGTCGCCGATCTGGCACGTCGCCATGGCGATGGGTCCCTCGATGGCCCGGATGACTTCGGCCACCGAGACGCTCTCGGGCCTGCGCGAGAGAACGTAGCCGCCCTTGGGGCCGTTTCTCGACTCCACGAGTCCGTTTTTGGCCAGAAGCTGCATCGTCTTCGCGAGCAGTTCGGCGGGAATGGCGAACCTCTCCGCAATGGCGCGCGAGGTGATGGCCGCGTCCTCATCCTGCTCCGCGAGGTAGCATAGGGCCATCAGGCCGTAATCCGTGCGCTTCGCAATCGTGAACATCCCGCTACCACCTTGAATTATAGAGGATTATCGGTCAAATCCGACCATTTGGAAGCTGACGGCGTCTTTCCCCCGCTAAATGCGACCCAAATGGTCGCCGACCCATCCAGTCGCATATATACGCCCCAAACGGGTTTCTGTCAAGGGTTTGTGGCCATAAAATCAACACTGAAGCGCGGACAGGGATAACCAAACGATGCGGAGTGCTTTCCTCCGGCCAGGGCGCGCCACAACCTACCTCCCCCCCTTCACCAGCTCCCATTTGCCCTTTCGCACGCGCACCAGCACGAGGGAGTCGGTATCCAGGCCGTTGTGGTCGTTTTTGGAGAAGCCGTAGGTTCCGTTCAGCCCCATGAAGTAACGCGCCCCCTCCACGCCAGCGGGAATTCTCTCGCGGTTCGCGCCCACGCCCCGTGCGGACCACGCCAGAATGCGCAGCGCGTCAACGGCGGCGGCGGCCGTCTCGCCCGGCGCGCTCTTGTAGGCCCTCAGGTACTCGGCTCGAAACGCCATGAGTTCCTTCCTGGCGGAGTGCGATTCGGCCAGAAGATGAGCCGCCGTGGTCCACGAGGCGGGAAACACCACGCCCTCGGCGGCTTCGCCCCCTTTTTGGGCGCCGAACATTCCGGATGACGCGTGAGAAACGTAAAGCGGTATCTTGAGGTCGAGCGCCGCGCGGGCGCGCACCAGGTCCATGCGCGACGCCCCTCTCGCCCAGTGCACGAAACCCCCGACGTCGCGCAGGGAGGCGCGCTTCAAAAAGGGCAGGAAATTATGCTCCCCCGGCTTGAAGGATTCGTTTAAGAGGATGGACACGCCGAAATCGGGCGCGAGCGCCGTAATCTGCTCCCGGCCCTCAGAGCCATAGCCCAGAGATGAGCCCAGCACCGCCGCGCGCTTGATTCCCCTGCTTTTCAAGTGTCCCAGGATCAGCCGAACGGGCAGCGACGCGGGCCTCGCGGTGGAAAACACCCATTTGAGGGGGGGCGAGAGGATTTCCTCGGGCGCGGACAGAGTGAAAAGCGGTATTTTCTCCTCTTGAGCCGCTTTGGCGGCGGCGATGGCGGCGTAATGCTCGACGGGGCCTATTACGGCGACGGCCTTATGCACGCGAACGAGACTGCGGACGGCGGCCGCAGCCGCCTCGGGGCTTCCCCTGGTGTCGAGGGTGAGAAGAAAGATGCGCCCGCCCGCGACGCCCCTGCGGTTGATTCGCGCCATTTCAAGCAACAGCGCGCCTCTGGCCTCACGGCCCGAAGGCCCGCTCGGCCCCGACAGATCAAGCGCCAGGCCGACGACGATCCTGTCGGCCGGGGCCGCGTGTACGGCCCATCCGCCGACGCAGCAAAAGACCGCCAGCGCCGCCACCCACTTCATACGCCATCCGTTTTTGATCGCCACGCTCATGTTCTATCATTACCCCGAAACTTAGAGCGCCGTCTTTGGAAACCCCACGCACGTTTGATAACGGCTGGCCGGACGCATGTCAAACAAACCGAAACACAAAACGGAGAGCCCGGGGCTCTCTCCCTCAGGGCGCAGAAGCTTCAGAAGGCGCATCCTGAGCTGGTACGACAGGGAGAAAAGAGAACTCCCCTGGCGCGGGGAGCATGACCCCTACCGGATATGGGTCTCGGAAACCATGCTCCAGCAAACCCGCTCGGAGACCGTCCGGCTTCGCTATCCCGCCTTCATCGAACGGTTTCCCACCCTGGCCGCACTGGCCGACGCGCCCCTGGACGCCGTGCTGGCCGAATGGCAGGGACTGGGCTATTACGGCCGCGCGAGAAACCTGCACCGCGCCGCGCAGCAGGTGGCGGGCGACGGCGGGGGCGTCATGCCCCAAACGCGCGACGCGTTGCTGGCCCTCCCGGGAGTCGGCCCCTACACGGCGGGGGCAATCGCCAGCATCGCCTTCGGGGAGCGCTGCGCGGCCATCGACGGAAACGTCTTCCGGGTCATGAGCCGGGTTCTCAACCTCTCGCTCCCCATCGACACCCCGCCCGCGCAAAAGGCCATCCACGAAGAAGCGCAGGCGCTGGTTCCGCGCGCAAGGCCCGGCGACTTCAACCAGGCGCTGATGGACTTAGGATCCCAAGTCTGCCTGCCCAAAACGCCCGGTTGCGCGCAATGTCCCGTCCGCGATCTGTGCGCGGGGCATCGGGCCGGAACCCAGAAGGCCCTGCCGGTGAAAACCGCCAAAAAACCGCCCGCGCCATATACCCTCTTTCAGTTCCGGGCGGAGCGGGACGGGCTGGTTCTGCTGGCCCAGAGAGAGAGAACCGGCCTTTTCGGCGGTATGTGGGAGTTGCCCGGGTTCATGCTGGAAGGCCACCACGAAAAGGCCGGCTCCCGTCGCCTGAGAGCGCAGTGCGCGAGACTCCTCGGGCCGGGCTGGCGCCCGGGGCGTGAGCTCGCCAGAACCACGAGAACACTAACCCACAGAAAGATTCTGTTCGTCGTATTTCTGGCGGAATTCATGGGGAATGACGCATCACCGGCGAATCGGGACGGCCTCTTTTGGGCGTCCGAGGAGGATTTCCGCACACTGGCCGTCTCCACCGCGCAGCGGGCCGCGTGGCGCGCGGCCAAAAGCGCGCTTCGCAACCCGGAAGGAAAAAAATCGGACGCTGAGGCACGGGAGCGCCTCCCGTCCTGTTGATCCGTCCCTGGAGTCGGGCGCATTTGATGCAGTTCCTTCTTTCCCGGTCGGAACTGACATCATCGGTCGCGTCAAATTCTCATCTTGTATGGCTGCCGTATCGGCCTCATCCTGAGCAGGCGCGCAAACGCTCCTTCATCGGGTGTGTTGAAAAAGTCCTCGGCGGGGGACATTGCCTTTAGCGGGAAGTCCGTTTTCGCGCGAACCCCCGACCTCTCT
This sequence comes from uncultured Nitrospinaceae bacterium, assembly GCA_964440505.1. Lineage (GTDB taxonomy): Bacteria > UBA8248 > UBA8248 > UBA8248 > UBA8248 > Bin107. The sequence continues at coordinate 226 of CAYTSP010000098.1, read as the reverse complement.
CGTCAGAAACAACCCCCCTACCCCCCCCCTTGTCAGGGCTGTTGAAAAAGACCCGGAAGGTGATTTTGGGTTTCGCGCACGCTTTTGAAGTTTACTCCTCCCTTGAGGGTCTGGCTTCCCGAGGGGAAAGCCAGACAGTGAGCTGAGGGCTTTAGCCCGAAAGCAAACTGGTGGGGGGAGCTTTTTCTGTGGCATGTCCCCCCACCGAATCGGCTTTCGCCCAAGG
>CAYTSP010000097.1:0-32170 GCA_964440505.1 uncultured Nitrospinaceae bacterium | reverse complement strand
GCACCACCCAGGGGGTGCTGTAGTACGTGGTGTTCGCCACGTACATGCAGCCCGTGCTGCCCAGGATGATGGAGCGAGGGCCCGCCGCCTTGGCCATGAGACGCATGATGAGCGCGCTCTCACAACCCTGGCACGTCCTGTGCCCGCTGGTGAAATACTCCTCCACCGCCTTCTCGGGAATGGCGTTCACCTTCCCCATCAAGGGAAGTTCCTGTGTTCCGATGTTGTATTCAGAGGTTTCAGCCATGATTTAGTCCCTCACGCCGATCCAGTCGACTTCGTTGTCGGCTGCATCGTTCTGGCCCATGGAAATGACCTTGTCGGCCATCTGTTTGACGTCTTCGAGCAATACCTCACGGCCACCGAGGCCACAGACGAATCCTTTCATGTGAGGCACCTTGTCCGCCCCGTACATGGCGGCCTTCACTTCATTGAACACTATACCACCATGATAGGGAGAACCAAACGAGTAGTCGCGGTCGATGACGCCCACCGCCTTGAAGCGCGAGAGCGACGCGCGCAATTCTTCCGTCGGGAAGGGACGGAACCACTTGAGACGAACCATGCCGACCTTCTTGCCTTCCTTGCGCATTTCGCGGATGGCGACCTTCACCGGCAGGCTGAGCGTCCCCATGCCGCAAAGCACGACGTCGGCGTCCTCGGTCATGTATTCATCGAGGAAGGGGTCCGTGTCCACGCCGAAGGTTTTGCTGAAGTCGGCGTGGGCTTCCTTGAGAACGGTGTAGGCGTTTTTCGCCGCCTCGCTGCTCTGCCGCCTGACTTCCATCAGCCAGTCTTCGTTCGCCTGGGGCGCGATGGTAATGGGGTTGTCGGGGTGAAGCAGCAGGTCGCCCCTGTCGTAGGGCGGGAGGAACGCGTTGACTTCGTCCTGGCCGGGCAGGCGCACCGTCGCCTGACTGTGGGTCAGGAACGCGCCGTCCATCGCGATGGCGCACGGCAGGTAGACTCTCGGGTCCTCGGCGACGCGGTAGGAAAGAAGGCCTAGTTCGACGACTTCCTGCGCCGTGTCGGGGAAGTTGATCATCCAGCCCAGGTCGCGGACGAGCATGGCGTCGTTGTGCTCGGTGCCGAACGCGCCGGGGTCATCCAATGCGCGGCAGCCGACCAGGGCCACCATGGGCAGCCGCAGGCCCGCCGTAACGGCCAGAGGCTCCATCGCATAGAGCCAGCCCACGCCGCTCGAACCGGTGAACACCCGCGCGCCGCAGGCCGAGGCGTGCTTGACGATCTCGAACTGGCCGTGCTCGCTCTCCGCCGGAATGTAGTCGGCGTCGAAATCACCCTCGGCGATGAATTTGGAAACATACTGCATCACGGTGTCATACGGCCGGATCGGATACGCCGTGATGACATCCACGTCGGCGAGGCGGCAAACGTGCGCCATGACCTCGCTTCCGGTGAGGAGATGAACTCCCGCACCTTGTTGTTGTTCGGTAACTGTTGCCATCAGTTCGCTCCTATTATCCTATTTGAGGTCTTGAAGAGATTTGACCTGGGCCGTTTCGGGGTTGTGGCCCATTTCGATGCCAATCCCGGAGAACGCCTGCCCAAGACCGGTGATGGGGTGACGACCCTCTATCTTGCCGGTGCTGATCTTCTCGTCCATGTACTTGTCGTAATCTTCTTTGTTCTCCTGCCACATCTGCCACTGGCTGTCGCGCTCTTCGAAGACGACCTCGTTCACCATCGTGATGCAGTCCTTGACGGGGCAGATGGCCTCGCACACGCCGCAGCCGCAGCAGGCCTCCATATTGGCGTCGAAGAAGCCGTCCGGCGTGACGTCGAAACAGGTGTCCGGGCATGCAACCCAGCACAGGGTGCATTTCGTGCATTTCTCAAAAGATACGACCGGACGCATGGTGCGGGTCGACCATTTCTTGAAGTAGGGGTTTCTCCCCGGCTCGTAGCCGCCCTCGCCGCCCCTGAAGCCCTCGTGGCCGCCCACGCCGTCGATGACGACGCCCTGGCGCATTTCGTGCCACTTGAGGAGTTCGAACGTGAAGGGAACTTCATCGTTCCCCTGGCCCGGTTCGATTTCGACGGGGCGCAGGTCTTCATACACCTCCCGCGCGGCTTCGACGTGTGTTTCCGAGCCGATGTTCTCGCGGATGGCCGATTCCAGAGAGGCGATGGAGCACATGGTGGGCTCGGCCTTGAGGGCCGCTGCCAGACAGCGCGCGTCGGTGCCGTCGTCCTTGTACACCCAGAGGCCGGCGAAGCTCGCCTCGCCAGGGATGATCGCGAGTTTGTAGGGCGTGTCCCTGCGGTGGATGTGCTGGACGAGTTCGTCTTCTTTCTGGTTGGACGTGACGATCAGCGTGCCGCCGGGCTTTGTGACGGCGTTGATGGGCTGAAGCCCGTACCATGCCCACGATTCCACGCCCTTGCACAGCGTGTCGTCCACGCAGATGGAGATGTCCACCTGCTTGGGTTCATACTGCGCCGCCACGGTCTCGAGTTCTTCCTCATTGTCCGCGATGTAGCCGAACTGCTTGGCCGGAATCCCGTTGCGCTCGGGCGAGTCGCTGTAGCGCCCGAAGGAGATGCCCGGCTTTCCTTCCTTCACGGCCGCGAGAATCAACGTCCGTGAAATTTTCACGGCAAGGCTTTTCTGAAAAATACCTCTGTAAATCACTTCAAACGATATGACACTCACATTCGGTACCCCCCACTTTGGAGTTGAAGAAGCTGACCTTTTAACCTAAAGGCGGAATTTCCTCAAATTCGGTTCACAAGAATTCCATTTTCTCCGATATTCCGGTTTCACCTGGATTCGACCTCGCTGCCTTTAATGTCGACCAGGTGGCTGATCATACCCGCCACGGCCTTGTTCTGGTCTTTGTTGCTGACGGCATCGAGTATCTCCTGGTGCGCTTCCCACGAACGGAAGCGAGCGCTTTCGTCACGACCAAGCGAGCGTTCGCGCATCTCGCTCATCGAATTGAGCAGGCTGCTGAGCAGATGGTGCAGGAATTGATTCTTGGCGGCCTCGGCGAGCCCTAAGTGAAACTGGGTATCTTCTTCGAGGCCCAAACCGCCGCCTTCTACTGCGTTATGTTGCTGGCGAAGCGTGCCTTCCAGTTCTTCGATTTCCACGCCCGTCGCACGCTCTGCGGCCAGGGCGGCGATTTGAGGCTCCAGAACCAGGCGCGCCTCGAAGAGGTGATGAATGCCGCTTTCCGCATCGGAGGAAACTTTTTCGGAAATCACTTGAACCATGGATTCAGGATGCGCCGTGACGAACGTACCCTCTCCTTGCCTCGTCTCCACCAGCCGGGCGGATTCGAGAGAGCGCGTTGCTTCGCGAACGGAGTTTCTCCCGACGCCGAATTGCTCGCACAACTCCCGCTCCGAGGGCAGTTTCTCGCCGGGCTTTATCTCTCCCTCCAGGATCAAGGAGGTGAGCTGCGCGACGATGGCCTCGTAGACGCGCGTCTTCTTTACCGTCTGCAGTCTGTCGCTGATGGCCACGCTTCAAGCCCCCAGATATACGCCCCACAGAGAGGCTCATCACCTTATGGGATTGTCCTACCAGTAAATTTACGTCTGTTTTCGGGAGGTGTCAACCGCAAATACGGGCAAATGCAGGTTTTTGGGGGCAAATACGTGAAATTCAAAAAAATTTGCTTGTTAAAGGGATATTTTGACTGTCATTCCGGCGAATGCCGGAATGACGAGCGAAGATCACACTCGCCCGAATCCCCTTCCAGATAGTATTGACCCCCCGCTATCAAAGGCAATGAAAACCGCCCTGCCAAGGCTGTTGAAAAGCTCTGGTTCGTGATTCGACGTATGCAGCCATCCGACGAGAGAAGAAACACTCCCCCTTGAGGAGGCTGGTGAAAAAAACCCTCGTCTGGGAGGGCGTCGCTTTTATCCCCTGACAAGGGGAGTCTTTTCAACAACCCCTGCCACAGAGCCTGCCCCATAAAACGCCTGTGCGGGAATCGCTCCCCGGCTATGCCTGTCCCTATCAGGATGCTAGGATTCCTTATCTTCAATCTTGCGCCATCAATCCGCCAGGAAAGACACGACCCTTGAAAAAATGGCAAATCCTCGCCCTGCTCACCACCGGCCACGCCTGTGAACACTGGTTCCAGGGCGTACTGGGACCCGTTATTCCCTTTCTCGCGGCGGACTTAGGGCTAACACTGACCCAGGTGGGGCTTCTCTTCACCGGCAGGGCGGTGATGAGCGCCTTCAGCAGCGTGGGAACGGGCTACGTCATCGACGTCTACGGCGGAGGGAAATGGCTGCTGGTCGGCTGCATGGCTTCGGTGGGATTGTTTTATGGCGGGGCGAGCTTCGCGGCGGGTTTCCTCACGCTGGCGCCCATCATCTGGCTGAGTGGCCTTGCGACGCACACTTGGCACCCGCCCTCCATGGGTCTGCTGGGAATGCGCTTTGACAACCGCAAGGGTTTCGCGCTGGGCGTTCACGGCACGGGCGCGAACCTCGGTCAAACCCTGGCGCCCATCATCGCGGGCTACTTGCTCCTCGTCATGAGTTGGCGGGGCGTTTTGATGGTGAACACGATACCGCTTTTCGCCACGGCGATGCTCTTGTGGATTTTTCTGGAGCCGTTTCAGATCAGCGGAAAGCAAAAGCCCGATTCTGCCATAACTTCAGGCAATTTCGTTGATGCGCTTATCAAAAATCCCGGGATGATGGGGGCTTGCGTCTTCTCGGGCGTGCGGACACTGGCGCACAACGTAGTCTCGATATTTCTGGCCATATTGCTCGTGAGAAAATACGGCGTGGGTCCGAGCACCCTGGGCCTTGCGCTTGGCGTGTACTCGGCGGCCTCCATATTTCCCGAAACGATCGTCGGCTATCTCTCCGACAGGATTTCCCGAAAGCTGATCCTCTTCTTCGGGATCGCCGGCGGCGGAATCGCGCTGTTCCTGATTCCCCACGCGGGCACAGGGATTTCCCTATACATCTGCATCGCGTCAGTCGGCGTTTTTCTCACCTCCATGCGCTCGGCTATTTTCGCATATGGTTTCGAGGTTAGTCCGCCCAGGCTGGCTGGCAGCGTCGTCGGCGTTATTTTCACGGCGAACCAGATTTTTGTTGGCCTTGGATTGTTTTTTCTGGGTATACTGGCGGATGCATACGGCTTGGAGTTCGTTTTCGGAGCAATCGGCATAGCGTGTCTGGGAAGTCTGATCGCCTTCTCATGGTTGCCCAGAACGGAGGAGAATTCGCCCCTTCACCAGGCAGCGGCGAATCCGGGAGATCCTGTGCGCTAGTCCTTCATGATTCGTGTCGGGGGATTTGATATGAGCGATCGGATTGATGAGCACCCGGGATTTTCTCATATCGAAAAACTCTTGCCGGGGGGCGTCCCCACCCCGGCGGCGAAGGATCTTCTCGCCTTGATTGGGGTCAGCGACCCTCTGGGTGTAACCAGGAACCTGCAATCCCTGGCCTTACACCCTGCGTTTCCGCGCAACAATTCAGAGTTCTTGCTCCAGTTGATGTCCTCGCTGCGCGATACGTTCGACCCGGAGCGCGCTCTGAGCAACTTCGAGCGCATTCTGGGTACCCGCGAGAAGCCGGATTTGCTCTTGAAAACCCTCACCCGCTCGGACGAGCGCAGGGCGGAATTCTTCGCGCTAGCAGGCGGGAGCCAGTTCCTGATCGAAACGATTCTCAGGCATCCTCACTTTCTCGACTGGCTCCTGCGGACCAGCACGTTGAGCTCCGCCCGCACCAAAGAAAAAATGGTCTCCGAACTATGGAAGTGGGTGCGGGAGAGTCGCGACGCACCCAACGGGCCGGAAAATGCCATGCGCCGGTTCCGTCAGCGCGAATACCTGAGAATTGCGGTGTTGGACCTGATGCGGCGGGCGTCTCTCATGGAGATCACCACCAACCTCTCCTACTTGGCGGACGCCTGCCTGGAAGCAGCTGTCCGGATCGCGAGAGCCGAACTCGAGGAGAAATACGGGAAACCGCGTCACAAGATTTCGGGCGGGAGGTGGCGAAATACCGAATTCAGCGTCATCGGTATGGGCAAGCTAGGCGGACTCGAACTCAACTTCAGTTCGGACATCGATCTGATCTTCGTTTATTCATCGGACGAAGGAGAAACGACCGGGGTGACGGACCCACACACGGGTCGGACGAAAAGGGTCATCTCCAACCATGAGTTTTTCGCTCATCTCTCCAGGCGCCTCATATCCCTGATGGCGAAAAATACCGAAGAAGGCCATGTGTTTCGCATCGACACGCGTCTCAGGCCCGAGGGTTCGCAAGGCGCGCTGGCCTATTCGCTTAGAAGCTGCGAAGTGTATTACGAATCCTGGGGTGAGACGTGGGAGCGGCAGGCCCTCATCAAATCCCGCCATTGCGCGGGTTCCGCCGCCTTGAGTGATGATTTCATGAAAATGATTCGTCCTTTCGTGTATCGGAGGACGATGGACATCAGCGTGCTCGAGGAGATCGGCCGCATCAAGAGCCGCATCAACGAAAATCTTAAAGGCGCAGACGCCGCTACGCGAAACGTGAAGCTCGGCGAAGGCGGCATCCGGGAGATTGAATTCATCACCCAGGCCCTGCAACTCATCTACGGCGGCCGCGAAACGCTCCTCCAGAACCCGAGCACGCTCGAGGGTCTCTCCATCATCGAGGCGCTCGGCCTCCTGCCCCCGCATGAGTGCGACCAACTCTCGAACGCCTACGTGTTCTTAAGAGACGTGGAACACCGCGTGCAGGTCACTCACGGGTTGCAAACGCATGAGATTCCGGCTGACGAGAAGAGTTTGAACGTGCTGGCGCGCAAGATGGACTGCGCGGAGAGCAATGAACTGAAAACCCGGCTGGCGTATCACCAGAACAACGTATCGAAGATTTTTGAAAACATGTTCCAAAGCGAAGACGGGGAGGAGGAAGTGGAGGCGGCGAGCGGCCGGCCGACCCCGGCGCTTACCCTGGGGGATTCATTATCCGCCGAGGATCTGGCTACATACAGCTTCGTGGACCCGGAAGGCGTCAGCACGCACCTCAAACTTCTCCGCAACGGCGCATCACTCGAGCACGTCAGCGCCAAGGCGAAACGGATTTTTGATGAACTCCTCCCACGCCTGCTGTATCAAACGCTCGACCTTCCGGAACCGGACAGAGCCATCGCGCACCTCAATAAATTCGTGGAGCGAGGAGGCGGTCGCGAATCCATCCTGGGATTCATGGCCGAGCAGGAAGAATCGCTGGAAATCATTCTCAAGCTCTTCGCCTCGAGCAATTACTTGGCTGAGGTTTTGATCGAACAACCCGGATTACTCGAAACGCTTTTTCAGAGGGAAACCCTCTCCGAACCGCGCTCGATGGAGACGCTTGCCGGGGAGCTCAAAAAAATAACGGACGCGCAAATCTCGACGGAAGAAAAATTCACCCGTCTGCATTGGGTCAAAAAAAGCGAGGAACTCGCCATAGGCATCAGAAGCATTCTCGGGGCGGCGGACATTCTGGAGACCCTCTCCTCCCTCTCCCGCCTCGCCGAAGCCACGCTCAAGAGCGGCTACGCGATTGCCCGCGAGAGAATGCTCAGATTCTACGGCGTCCCGGTGGAGGCGGAAACAGGGGCGGAAGCCCGATTCGCCATCATCGGGCTCGGCAAGATGGGAAGCGGGGAGATGAACTATGGCTCGGATCTGGACTTGATATTCGTCTACAGCGCCGCCGGGAAAACGAGCGGACAAATCGACGGAAAACCTGCCGAATACAAATCCGTCTCGAATCATGAGTTCTACATCAAGGTCGCCACGTGCCTCCGCGACGGCCTCGCCTCCTCAGGCTCCAATGATCGGACCTACGAAATGGACTTGCGTCTGCGGCCCGAAGGTGAAAAAGGCGCACTGGCCGCGCCGATAGATGTATTCATGGACTACTTCAAGAACCGCGCTGAAATATGGGAAAGACAAGCGCTTACAAGATCAAGGTATGTTGCAGGTTCGGAGGAGTTCGGCGCAGAATTCATGGCGCTTGTGAATGATTTCGTATATGAGAGCGAAGCGCCCGCAGACCTCGTCGATCAGGTTCGCCACATGCGCGGGCGCATCGAAAACGAGCTCTCCCGTGAGGACGAGGGAATCGCCGACATCAAACTCGGACCCGGGGGGATCATCGACATCGAATTCTTGACGCAGTATCTTCTGATTCAAAATGGAGGGACGTATCCGGAACTCCGGATTCCGAATACCTACCTTGCATTACAAGCGCTGAACAAAGCGGGGTTGCTGACGGACCCGGACACCGGCGCGCTGCTCGATGGATACCGCTTCTTGCGCCTCGTCGAGAACCGGCTCCGCATCGGTAATGCGCAGTCGATCAACATTTTTTTGAAAACGCGGCGGGCGATGGACATGTTGGCGCGTCGGATGAATTTCGTGGATGATATGGACGGTAGCGCCCATGCCAAGTTGCTGGCCCAATATGAGGAAAATACGGACCGCGTGAGAGAGGTTTATGAGAAAATCGTAGTCGCGAACAAGTGATTTCCCCGCTGGAGTCACCTGGCGAGCATCCCCGCGCACATTCCTTTTCACATAACCAACGCCAGAGGGTTCGAATTGCTAATCAATCCTGATCGTTTTCGCCAGTCCATGGAGGAGATGGCCCGCATCGGAGCGACAAAAGGAGGCGGCGTGCATCGCCTCACGCTCTCAGACGCCGACAAACAGGCGCGGGATTTGTTCGCGGAGTGGGCAGACGATGCCGGCCTTGAGTTGCGGATCGACGAGATGGGCAATATGTTCGCCAGGCGCTCAGGCCGGGAAGACGACGCCCCACCCGCCATGGCGGGCAGCCACCTCGACAGCGTGCCCAATGGAGGGCGCTTTGATGGTTCGCTGGGCGTGCTGGCCGCCCTCGAAGCCGTAAGGACACTGAACGACAAGAACATTTCAACGAGACGCCCGATAGAAATCGTGAACTGGACGAACGAGGAGGGCCCGCGATTCCCGCCGTCCATGATGGGAAGCGGCGTGTTCGCGGGCGCAATACCGCTCGAGGCCGCCTATGAGGCGAGAGATTCAGAAGGAGCGAGACTCCTGGATGAGCTTGAGCGAATCGGCTACAGGGGAGATGCTCCCTGTGTCCCGAAACGAATCGGGTCGTACCTCGAACTCCACATCGAACAAGGCCCCGCCCTCGTGAGCGAGGGTATACAGGTAGGCGTCGTGGAGGGGATTTTCGGCCTGACCTGGCTCCGGGTCACCATGAAAGGAGAGCGCGACCACGCCGGCCCCACGCCCATGCGCATGCGGCGCGACGCCATGGTGGGTGCGGCGCGTACGATTGCAGCCATCCGCGAAATCCCGGGGAAACTGCATCCTGAATTCGTCGCTACGGTGGGAGAGTTCTCCCTCTCTCCAAATGCGATTAACGTCATTCCCGATGAGGTGACGTTCTCGGTCGATTTCAGGCACAGCGAGCCGGAACTGTTGAGCAAGGCGCGGAAACTTATCGAGGAGGCCGCGCAACGCGAAGCGGCAAAGGAAAACCTCGAGGTCGAGATTCAAGACGTCGGCGGCTCCACCCCCACCGCGTTCAACGCAGGGGTTGCGCAGGCCGTGAGAAGCGCATGTGAGGAGTCGGGCTATAGCAGTCGCTCCATGTGGAGCGCCGCCGGGCACGACGCCCGCTATGCGGCCGATCTCGGGCCCACGGCCATGATTTTTGTGCCCTGTGTCGCCGGGAAGAGCCACTCGGAAGAAGAGGACATGGACTGGAAGGACGCCTACAGGGGATGCGACGTCCTGGCGCGCGCATTGATAAAAATGGCGGACTCATAGACTTTTCATGAAAAAAGTACGAGGGGAAACGAATGCCTAGAGTGAAATGGGAAAATGGCGCGCGATGCGCCGTGTGTCTGACTTTCGACGTGGACGGCGAGACGGTCTGGATGGGCCGTGACCCCTCTCTGGGGGGCCGCCCCATCCACAATTCCATGGGCGCCTACGGCCCCAAGGTGGGTATTCCGCGGATACTGAAGCTCCTCAGGAAATACGGCCTGCCCGGCGCATTCTACATCCCGAGCTGGACGGTGGAGAAATGGCCGAAAATGACGGAATCCATCGTGAAGGCGGGGCACGAAATCGGCCACCACGGTCATATTCACGAAAAACCCTATCAGATGTGCGACGCCGAGCGCGAAGAGGAACTGCTCGTGCGCGCCCTTGAGATATTGAAACGAGATACAGGCCAGGAAATCCTCGGCTCGCGCACCCCCTCGGCGGACCCGAGCGTCCACACCATGAGTCTTTTGAAAAAATACGGGCTCTTGTATCACTCGAACATGATGGACGACGACTGGCCTTATTATCACGATTGCGGCTTGGTGGAGTTGCCCACCAAGTGGAGTTTAGATGATTTCATCTTCTTCGCCCACAGCACGAATCCGCCGCTCGGCCACGGCATCCGCGACCCCGAATCGGTCTATTCGATTTGGGTCGAGGAGTTCGAGGGCACGTATGAGGAAGGCGGATACATCAACATCATGTGCCATCCCCAGATCATCGGCCAGCACCACCGCATGCGGATGCTCGAGAGGTTGATTCAGCATATCCTGGCGAAAGGAGACGCCTGGGTCGCAGCGCCTGTCGACGTGGCGAAGTGCTGGGCTTCACAAAGAAAAGCACCCAGGACGAGCAGAGCGAGAAGATAGGACGCGGCCTGCTCTCAGAGTATCGGCGAGAGCCAGCCCAGCAGGCCGCCGTAAATGGCGTGGGCGATCACGGCAGTCTGCCACGCTCTGGGGTGCATCTTGCGGCTGAAAAAACCGTGTCCCGTGATGAGCGGGTTGAAGAAGCATTGGGAGAAAACCAGGAGCGCCCCGCCCCATATCAAACCCCGCACCACGGGTGCTCCGGGCAGATATCCCGCCGCCCAGGTGGCGTATAGCAATCCGAAGATGATGCCGTTCAGATGCACTGCGATGAAGCCGAGCGTATAAGGCGGATTTCCCTCGTAAGCTTCTCCGAACAGGAGCATCGACAACCCCTTACCGAAGTCGAGCTTCACCATGCCAATCTTGTCCGCAATCAGGGCGAAGACGAGATGCGCGTAGGTGGCCAGAAAAGACGCGGCGCAGACGACGAAAAAATCACCCGGGTCCATAATCCCCTCCCCGCTCAGCAAATCCTTCCTGGCGGCAGCGAAACTTCGACGCTCACGCCGCCTATCCGGTGTATTCCAGGATGTGCATCCCCGCTCCATTGCGGTCGATCAAATAGAGGAGCCCATTCTCGTCCATGCCGATGTCGTTCGACTGGGCGTAATCCTTCCCGAAGTTGAGTTCGGGGATGTAGTGCCCCACTTCCTGGGGTTTGAAGGGGTCTGAAAGATCGATGGCCCGCAGCCCCGAGTTGAAATAGGTGAGGAAGACGATATCCTTCCAGGGGCCGTTCGCAGGGAGATATTCCAGAATGTTGTGCGCGCCGAAGCGCCCTCCCCGGTTCATGTTCTCCTCCCTGTCCGGTATGTAGGTGGAGATGGGAATGGGGTTCGTCTCGTCCCGGATGTCCACCACCCACATGAACTGGCTGTGTTCGTAGTTCTCCTGCGCGCGCGCCTCATCGGTCACAACCACGTACGGCCTGTCGCCGAGCGGCCACACGGTATGCGTGGAGCCGATGAAGGGCGGCGACCAGCAGAGATGACCCACGCACTCGATGTTTCGCAAATCTGCGCAATCGAATATGCCCATACCCGCACCCCAGAAACCGCAGTACATGCGATCACCGCGAATGGTGGCGGGGCCGTGGCACGTCCACGATCTCTCGAAGTCATCCGGCTCCTCGTATTCATAATCGAGGCTCAAGTCCTGCTGCGGGAGACCGACGATGTTGAGCACTTCGGGCTTCAAAGGGTTCGTGATGTCGAGAGTCCACATGACACGGTTCCGCCACCCCTCGGCATGGTTCGGCAGGAATGCGAGTCCGCGCTCGTTGTCGACGCCGAACCGGTGCGGCCCGGTGCCGGGCAGATCGAAAAAGCCGACTTCCCTGGGTTCTGCCGGATTGGAGATATCGAAAATACACAGGCCCGCTCGCGCCGTCTCTCCTTCCGGCGTCTTGAGGCGCTCGTGGTTCACATAGAGCAGGTCGTCTCCTACGATGCGAACCTTGTGATTATGCAGACCGGGAGGCGCGAACACCTCGGCGATGCGTCTGGGATTGCCGGGGTCGGATACGTCGTGGACGGTCCAGCCCTCGGGTCCGTCATAACTGGCCGTTCCCACCGCGCCTACATAAGCGTATCCGTTTTTCACCTCGACGAGGCTGCCCCCACCCCATGCCGCATCCGGGTCGTGACCTATGAGCCTGAAATTCTTGGATTCAGCCGGTGCGCCTTTCGCCATTGCCCATCTCCTATGCAGTCTATGCAGTCGCTGTGATACTAACGATAAACTTTATTGGTCTTTCCCCTCATACACTTCCACCACGCGCGCGCAATCATCCTCCGCCCAACCCGCGTTTTGCGCACGCCGGAACATCTCGAGACCTGCTGCCGCCATAGACGCATCAAATCCTTTTTCTCTCGCAAGGTCAACGCAAAGACCGAGATCTTTCACATATATGCTCAGGGCGCCATTGAGCGTGAAATCGCGCGCGAGAATTTTTTCCCCCTTGAGGTCCAGGAGAACACCCGCCGCCGCTCCTGAGCGCAGGCAATCCATAATCGTGTTGTGCGACAAACCCGATCGCTCGCCCAGGAGCAGACCCTCCGTCAGCAGGGCGGCACCGGCATTGACTATGAGATTCGTCACAAGTTTCATGGAACAGCCCGTACCGTTGGGTCCGGTATGGAGGACGCTCTTGGCTAACGGTTCAATGATGGGCTTGATGCGATCGAAAATTTCTTTTTCCCCGCCCACCATGTACGCCAGCGTTCTCGACTCCACGTGCGGTACGGTTCCCGAAACCGGGGCGTCGACCATCTTCACGCTCCTGGCTTCGAGCTTTCCCGCCAAACCCGCCGACCAGGTCGGATTCATCGTGCTCATCTCGACCAGGATGAGACCCACCTTGTCCGCGGCGGCGACTCCCTGTGGGCCGATGGTGTTCATCTCAATGTGTTCGGGCTTGAGCAGCATGGTGAAAACCACGTCCGAACGCTCGCCAACTTCTTTTGCATTCGCGCAGGGCGTTCCGCCTGCTTGCCTCAACTGCTCCATGCGCGCCGGGTCGACGTCGAATCCCGACACTTCATGCCCGTCCGCGAGCAAATTTCGGGTCAAAGGGGTTCCCATCTTGCCAAGACCGATAAATCCAAGTTTCTCACCCATGCTTCGTCTCGCCTCCCGCTATGGATAAATGAATTATGTTCCGTTCAATCATTTCACTTCACCCTCAGTGAGAGCGTAGAATACACAAGTGTTGCGATGATTGCCGAATCAATCTTTTTCGCCTTGTGATCAGATAATGCGCCGGAGAGACGATACATGTCAGCCACTCCCCTACTTGATTTGCATCAGGCGGCCAGCGCCGATCTCCTCGAAGAAGCGGGATGCCAAATCCCCGCATCGTATGGAAACGCGGTAGCTGAGCACCTCGCGTGCCGCGAAAGCGCCGTCGCAATTGACCTGTCCCACCGGGGCAACCTCTGCTTCAGCGGCCCGGATACGGATGAATTCCTCCACCGGATGCTTTCCAACCGGGTGAAAGAGCTAATGCCCGGAGAGGGCGCGTACAACACATTTCTTACCCGGCAGGGAAAGTTTATTTCCGATCTGTATATGTACAAATTTGATGCATTTGTCGTCGCCTCGGTGGCTCCGGGACTGGCGGACACGCTAGCTGAAGAGATCGACAGGTTCATCATCATGGATCAGGTGGAGGTAGCGAACGAGACAGAAAATTCGTTTTGCTTCGGTCTTTTCGGCCCCTCCTCACGGGAGATTATAACCAAAATGAACATGGGCGACCCCTCCCCTGAGGAACACGGGCATACGACTTCGGGCAACATGATGATTGCGCGTGAACTATGGACGGGTGAAGACGGCTACCTTCTCATGGGGCCTCGCGAGGAGGCTGAACCTCTCTGGCGCGCGTTGTCGAATGCAGGGGCGAAGCCAGCGGGCGTCACCGCTTTCGAATCGCTCACCCTTGAAGCAGGGGTTCCGCTCTTCGGTAAAGACATGACTTCGGCCGTCAACCCCATGCAGGCGGGGCTCGAGGAAAAGGCCATCGATTTTGAAAAAGGTTGCTACATCGGCCAGGAGGTCATTGCCAAGATCAAGTATCTAGGCCAGGTGAACCGCGGACTCGTGGGGCTGAGGATCAGCGGAAAAACCACGCCCGAACCTGGCGCCGCCGTCCATAGCGATGGGAAAAACATCGGCTCCATCACCCGCGCTGCGTATTGCCCGACGGTCGACGCTGTCCTGGCTTTTTCCTATCTGCCCCGCTCCCAGATGGAGCCTGGCGCCGAGGTAAGAGTCGATTGCGACGGGGTCGATGCGAAGGCGACGGTCGAGAGCCTGCCCTTTTACCGCAAAGAAAGCGAAGTCATCGAATAAGAATAAGAGGTGGATACGCGATAAAATCCACGAAAATTTGGACGGCAGATAAGGTGGAAACGACCCCGATTTGCTTTTGACTTCTTCTACTCTGCGAGGCATATTGCGACCTTCTTTGCGCGGATTCGTACGCGATTCGCAAGACAATTCAGAAAAATGCTCTTCATACGAGCGGAACTGTTGCACTGAATTTTCGACTCCCGGGAGGAGGCAACACATGGCACAAGCCAAGGAGGGAGGAAAAGGAGCCTCCTCACGTGCGAACATCGGAACGGAAAAGAATTTCGGCCTCGACAAACTGGGCCTTAAAAATATCGGAACGGTTTACCGGAATCTTCCCATCGCTGAGTTGAACGAAATGGCGGTCGCGCGGGGCGAAGGATACCTCGCCACCAATGGCGCGCTCGTTGTCCATACGGGCAAATTCTCGGGCCGCTCGCCTAAGGACAAGTTCACCGTAGACCAGGGGCCTTCCAACGAGAAGATCTGGTGGGGGCCCATCAACCAGAAGATATCGACCGAAAACTGGGACAATATTTTTCAGAAAATTGCCAGCTACGCCCAAAAACGCGATCTTTTCATCTTCGATGGTTTCGTTGGGAACGACCCGCGCTACAAACTCCCCGTCCGCGTCATTTCAGAACTGGCGTGGCATTCGATGTTCTGCCAAACACTGCTCGTACGACCCAAGCCCGGTGAACTCGATAATCACAATAATCCCTTCACGGTCATCGACATGGGCAGGTTTCTTGGAGCAGGCCCGGCCGAGGGACTCCGGCAGGAGAATTTTACGCTGGTGAACTTCGAGAAGAACATGGCGCTCATCGGCGGTTCTGAATACGCAGGGGAGATGAAGAAATCCGCTTTTTTCATCATGAATTACCTGCTTCCGCAACAAGGCGTTTTCCCGATGCATTGTTCGGCGAACATGGGGCACGATGGGGATACGGCTCTTTTCTTCGGCCTCTCCGGCACAGGCAAGACCACACTGTCTGCCGATGAGAACCGAAAACTTATCGGCGACGACGAGCACGGCTGGTCGGATTCGGGCATCTTCAATTTCGAAGGCGGGTGCTACGCGAAAACCATCAATCTGACGAGAGAGGCAGAGCCACAGATATGGGACGCCATCCGCTTCGGTTCCGTTCTCGAAAACGTCATCGTCGACCACGATACGCGGGAGATCGACTATGACGATATGTCGATAACCGAAAACACGCGCGCCACCTATCCCAACCATTTCATCGACAACTGCGTGCTATCGGGCATGGGCGGACACCCGAAGAACATCTTTTTTCTCACTTGCGACGCGTTCGGCGTCCTGCCCCCCATCAGCAAGCTCACGCCCGAACAGGCCGCCTACCATTTCCTCTCCGGCTATACGGCGAAAGTGGCGGGCACCGAGGCGGGTGTCGACGAGCCGATGGCCACGTTCAGCAGTTGTTTCGGCGCGCCTTTTCTGGCCTTGCACCCCGCCGAATACGGCGAGATGCTCAGGGACAGGCTCAGGAAGCACGACGCGCAGGTCTGGCTTGTCAACACGGGGTGGATCGGCGGCGCCGCAGGCGAGGTCGACAGAATGCCGCTGCATCATACACGCGAGCTTCTGACCGCCGCTATGACGGGTGAACTGGCCAAAGTTCCCACTCAGAATGTGCCGATATTCGACCTCCACGTTCCCACTACCTGCCCTGGAGTGCCTCAGGAATACATGATCCCCAGAAATCTTTGGGCAGGTGCCGATAAATACGATGAGAAAATTCGTGAACTCGCTGGAGCGTTCCGCGAAAATTTCGAGCAGTTTGCGGATCGGGTCACGACTGACGTCGCGGCGGCCGGTCCCAAAATATAGGGGTTTGTGCCAGATATCTTCACTCCCCATTCAGAAGGAGGTATTCCGATGCCCGTTGTTCAGGTTAGCCTGCTGTCAGGAAGATCGAAAGATCAGAAAAGAGCGATGGCGGATGAGATCACAGAGACGGTCCACAAGCATTCAGGCGCCCCAAAAGACGTCATCACGGTCATCTTTCAGGATGTCGGTACTGACTCCTGGGCGGCGGGCGGAACGCTCTTCGAAGACCGGTAACAGTGGTTGTCTGTTTTTTTGAGGAGGAATTGAGGTGAGCACCGATAATTTCAGGCTCGCACTCGTGCAGCCGATGGGATATCCACCACCAGACGATGAAAAAAACGTGGCCGACGCTGTCCGCTACGTCGAAGACGCCGCCGCGCAGGGAGCCGATTTCGTGGCCTTCCCCGAATCGTATCCGGGACCATGGCGGATGCCGGCCACGTTCGACCCCACCGAGGCGATGGAGGAAGTGGCCAAGCGCTGCGGCGTTTATGTTCAATACGGAACGCTCGAACCGCTGGATAACGAAAAGAAAACGGCCCACAACCTGCTGAACCTCGCACGACCCACAGGGAGTCCCTCAGGACGCTACCGCAGGACCCATCCACCCGGCCCCTGGATCTACACCGGCGGCGGCATCTGGGAGTTTCAATACGTCGCGGGGAACGAATACCCCGTTTTCGAGACCCAGTACGGCCAAGTCGGCATGGCGATGTGCAGCGAGGTCTATATGCCCGAGGTAACGCGCGCGCTCTCGCTGCGGGGGGCGGAAATCATCTTCCTGCCCGCAGGGGTCGACAAGAAAAGGCTTTGGGGCACCTGGAGAAACCTCATCTGGTCGCGCGCGATAGAAAACCTCGCGATCGTCATCACCACCCAGAACCTCTTCGACAAGAGCCAGCGCGGCCTGGCGATGGTGGCGACGCCCGAAGAAGTCATATTCGAGAGCACGAAAGCGGGCATGTTCATGGTCGACGTGGATCTGGAGAGAATGCGCGAACTCCGCGAGCAAAACGACGAGGTGACTTCATCGGGGCAAAACGCGGCCAAGGCCGGGGTATTGAGGCAATGGCAACGGCCCGAGTTGTACGACAAGTTCTTCCCAAAAGAAGGCGCAGCCAGCTAATACGGCACGCACCCCCGGGGCGCGAGTCCCGGGGGTGTTTTTCACACGAAATTTTCTCCTAGAAGACGCGAATGTCGAACACCTATTTCTGGCTTCTCTACGTTCATATACTGGCAGCCTGCCTGTACGAGGGCGCGCTCGTTTTCTTCTGGCTCCTCATCGGGCATCTAAGGCGCAGGCTTGAGCCTGAGGAATTCGCTGGCGAAATCATCTCTATCCTTCGCTTTTATCACCCTTTCGTGCTCATCTGCATGGGCGTCCTCATCATGACGGGCGCGTGGTACCTCACGGGCCTCAAGATGGCGATGGGCCCTGCATTCGGCAAGCTCTTCGTGCCGCTGGGTCTGAAATTGCTCACTGTTTTCCTGATGATGATGGGCATCAGCTTTCAGTTCTTCGCCGTTGGCTTGCGGCTCACGCGGGGAACGGGCCCCGCCGGGAACGGGCGGCCCATCGGCGATACGACGGAGGAGCGCATGAAATTGCTCAAAACGCTCGAGCACGTGAACCTTGGGAACGCGGTACTCGCCCTGTTCGCGATATTCTTCGGCCTTGCGCTGAACAAGGGTTTTTAGACAGATGATTACGTGAGATAGTTAAAGTGTTACTTTATTCTTTCCCGGCCGATTTAATTTATCGAAAAACCCCGTGAATTTATCCATATTTACGGGAATTATTTTCTCACGTCCCGCAGACTTTTGTATATAATTCCCTCTTGAATTCGTGCCGCCTGGGCATATCTTCCGAAACTTGACGCGTTCCATCTGGGAGAACGACGGTGAGCACAATCCGGGTACTCGTGGGCACCAGAAAAGGCGCCTTCATCCTTGTGGCCGACGGACGCCGCCGGAACTGGTCCATCTCGGGACCGCACTTCGCCGGCTGGGAGATTTACCACCTGAAGGGTTCTCCGGCGGACCCCGACCGCATCTACGCATCGCAGACCAGCAGTTGGTTCGGGCAGGTCATTCAGCGCTCGAACGACGGCGGCCTGAGCTGGGAGCAGCCCGGATCAGAGCTTTCCAGACAGGATGCTTCTCCCGGCGATGAGGCGAGCCCGCCGATGCCCCAGGGCGAGAGCAACAAGTTCGCCTACGACACTTCCGGGGAGACCGGCCGCCCCCTGGCCACGCACCAGTGGTATGACGGCACGCAGCATCCGTGGGAGTTCACCCGGGTGTGGCACATCGAACCCTCGCTCACCGATCCGGATGTCGCCTACGCCGGTGTCGAGGACGCCGCCCTGTTCCGCACCAACGACGGGGGACACTCGTGGAGCGAGCTTTCAGGCCTGCGCAGCCTCAATAGGAATGAGGGGTGGATGCCGGGCGCGGGCGGCATGTGCCTGCACACGATTCTGCTCGACCCGAAGGACCCGAACCGGATTTTCGTCGCGATCTCGGCGGCGGGCTCGTTCCGCACGGAGGACGGCGGCGAGACCTGGAAACCGATCAATCGCGGCTTGAACTCGGAGTTCTTGCCCGATCCGGCCGCCGAGATCGGTCACTGCGTCCACCGCCTGGCGATGCACCCGTCGAATCCCGACACGCTGTTCATGCAGAAACATTGGGACGTGATGCGCAGCGACGATGCCGGCGACAACTGGCGCGAGGTCAGCGACAATCTGCCCAGCGACTTCGGCTTCCCCATTCAAGTACATGCGCACGAACCCGAAACGATATACGTCGTTCCCATCAAGAGCGACTCGGAGCACTATCCGCCCGAAGGGAAGCTGCGCGTCTACCGGAGCCGCACCGGCGGCAACGAATGGCAGGCGCTGACGGACGGACTGCCCCAGAAGGATTGCTACGTGAACGTGCTGCGGGATGCGATGGCTGTCGATTCTCTCGATCCCTGCGGCGTCTATTTCGGGACTACGGGCGGTCAGGTGTACGTATCGCCGGATGGTGGCGAGCGCTGGTCGACGATCACGCGCGACTTGCCGGGTGTGCTTTCGGTGGAGGTGCAAACGCTTCCGTGATTCGCGTCGAGTTGCCCTATCATCTGCAAACGCTCGCCGGCGTAGAACCCGAAGTGACGCTTTCTGTAGACGGCGCGGTGACGCTTGAGAGCGTGTTGGATGCGCTCGAAACCCGCTACCCGATGCTGCGCGGCACGATTCGCGATCACGATACGGGTCGGCGGCGGCCCCTGGTGCGGTTCTTCGCCTGCCGGGAGGACGTCTCCCACGACCCGCCGGAGGCGCCGCTGCCTGAAGCCATCGCAACAGGCGCGGAGCCGCTTCTCATTGTGGGAGCGATTGCCGGAGGCTAGGACGCCGCGATGCGCAGCTTGAGGGACGCGCTCTATTCCGGCGAACCCTCCCAAAACCAGGTTTTCAACAACCCCATGCGGGGCGGTTCAAAAGCCCGTAAAGGGATAATGCCTATGACGCATTCACCTCTCTTGCTCGTAATACCTCTCTCGTCCAGGAAAGGTCCGGCGACCGGCGACGAAACGCCATCCTCATCCCGAGTAGGCGCGCTCGCGCGCCGTATCGAGGGAGCGCCCTTCGATACGCGCCTTCGGCGGCTACTCAGGGTGAGGCCGATACGTCGGCATGCAGGACGGGGTTGGAAGCGACTGATGAAGGAGCGTCAAATGCGTCCGATCCAGGGGCGGGCTTTTTCAACAACCCCTTCTCGCGCGAGGTTGATCGCCGTCATTCCGGCGCAGGCCGGAATCCAGAGACCATGAGGATGGATTCATCCGGGCATCCCATTCCGTCTTTGCGCGAACATGAATCAATGCGAAAGGCCAAAAGCAAAAATGGATTCCGCCTTTCGCCGGGATGACACTCAAAACGAAAGGTGGACGGATCTGCCCCTGCCGTTTTTTCCCCGGCAACCCCGATAAGCGCCGGGTTGACGAGGCACAAGAAACGCGGGATAGATTTCGCTGTGTATTTTAGCAATGCGGCGGAAGTGTCCGATTCTGCGGAAGGCTCTTACGAATGTATTTACGCCCTTCCGAATTTTTTGGGATTGAAAGGGCTTTTCATGGCGACGGAACACGAACTGGCGAGCGCGGCGAACAGGCGACCCATCGGCGACGTCGAAGTCGCGCCGCGCAACTGGGAGGATTTCCAGGGCGTCAGCCTCTCCGGCCCCAGAACTTCCATCGAGCCTGTCGATGCCGGTCGCGACACCGCTGGCATTTTCAAGGCCGCGACCGGGGGCGAAGACACGGACCGTATATTCGATTACATGAACGTGGGGCCCTTCTCCAATGAGGCTCAGGTGCATGAGCTACTGGTCGAACGCCAAACCTCCAGGGACCCCGTGTTCGTCGTCTACCGCGACAATGAGACGGGCCGCCTCGGCGGGATGGGCAGTTTCATGGAGATCCGCTCCCATATCGGTGTTGCCGAGATCGGCCACATCTGGTTCGGCCGCGCCTGGCAGCGCGGCGTGCGGGCCACCGAGGCGCTCTCGCTCAAGATGCGCCACGTCCTGGAAACCCTGGATTACCGCCGCCTGGAGTGGAAGTGCGACGCCCTGAACACGGCTTCTCGCCGCGCGGCCCTGCGCCTTGGCTTCCGCTACGAGGGGATATTCCTGAACCACATGATCGTCAAGGGACGCAGCCGCGACACCGCCTGGTTCTCCCTCACGCAGGAGGAATGGCCCGCCGTCCGCGAGGCGCACGACCGCTGGCTCGCGCCTGCGAATTTCGACGCCGGGGGCCGCCAGAAATGCGCTTTGAGCGACCTCACCCGCGCGCTCTGGGGCTGTTGAAAAAGTCCTTTCCGCCTCATCCTGAGTAGCGGCGAAGCCGCGTATCGAAGGTCAATCGCGACCAATGCGGGAGCGATTGCCGGCCCAAAAGGGGAGCGCTCCCCTAGTCAGGCTCGGGCAAGCCCTTCGATACAAACGCTCCTTTCTCAGTCGCGTTTGACCTCCGGCGGCTACTCAGGGTGAGGGAAGAGGCGTTGGCGGTTTGCGGGACTTTTTCAACAACCCCGCTTTGGTGAGGCTGTTTCAGAAAGAGCGAGGATTTCCTAGGGGAGAACCTTTGTGTTCTCCCATTCGGAGTTGCAGGGACGGGTCGCGACCTGTCCCTACGGGGGTTGTTGAAAAAAACCTCCAGGGAACGATGTCCCAAAGGGCGCCGCCCAGTACGGGAAGGTGGTTTTGCTCTTCGCTTCCGATCGTCATTCCGGCGAAAGCCGGAATCCATTTGCGGGCGTGGGTGAATGAAAGACGGCGTTTCATTCCCCGCCGATGTGTGGGAACCCCGAGAAAAGGCAAAAGGCGTAAAAATGGATTCTGGCTTTCGCCGGAATGACGGCAAACCCTCCCCAGGGACAGGCCCCCGTGCCTGTCCGGTCCCCTTGGGCGGACACATCGGTCCGCCCCTACTCCAAGAATCATGTTTCTATAGCGACCATACCTGTTGAACGGCCCCTACCCTCCCGGCGGCAGCGCCACTTCTTCGGCTGGGAAATGTCATCCTGCGAAGGTGAAATGCGGCCAGCCGCCGGCAACGGTCGAGGACTGTCCCCGTCTGTCTTTTCCCTCCCTCCCCTGCTTGTTGAAAAACCGCCCGCTTCCCAATCGATCAGTTGCCATTTTCAGGAGCCGGAGGGAACCGCGACACCCCGTTTTCCCTGAACCGCTCGCTCAGAGCCACGAACGAGCCGTAGATACGGCCCAAGCTGCCGTCGCTCTCCTCGAAATAGACGTTGTTGAAACCCGCCACAAGCCGGGGGTTCCCGTCCGTATCCTGGCGGCTGGAAAGGGAACCGCCCCAGTACCCATCCGATAGCGTGACGCTCCGCTCCGGATGTTTCAGTGTCACCCTGTCGCGGTCGAACCTGCCGTCTTCCCTCATAATCGCCGTGGCGAGGTGGAGTTCGTAGTCCTTCGCAATGCCCTGCGCGTCTAACAACTCCTGGCCCAAGAAAGCGCCGAAATGCCCGCGCTGCGTGACGAGGTCGCCCATGCAACCGATGCAGCCTTTCAGTGTGTCGTCCTCGAAATCCGCGGTGAGGGTGACCGTTCCCTGGTACTCCTCGATCACGAAGCCGCCCTCATCCTCTCCCCAGCCGCTGCCGAACTCGTATGCGTAGAGCCCTCCGGCAGGGCCCGCATAAGAGGCTGTCCCGTCGACCGGCAATTGCGGCGTGACGCCATGGTCGAGCGCCGGGCCGTCGATGAGTGCGAACAATTCCAACTCCGGATCCTCGAACGAAAGCAGCGGTTTCTGGTCGGGGAACTCCGCCCACCAGCCGGCCATCAGGTAGTCCGCCGGGTCGTCCGGGTCCCAGCTCACCAGGGCGTGGGCGACCGACGTGCCGTCGTCCGTAATCTTCAGGAACGTCCAGGCCCTTGCCTGATGGCCGGGGACGGGCGTCAACCCGGGCTGCACATCGTAGACGTGGTCGGTCGTGTTGACAGAGGTCTCGGTTCCGTCTTTGAGATTCACGAAAAGCCGCAGGTTTTCGCCGTCGAACTCGGTATTCCTGTATAGGTTTATCGGAACCCCGTCAGGCGGGCCGCTGCCGCCGCTTCCCATGCAGGCGGTAAGCGCCAACATCATTACGAGCAGCATTGGAACATATCTCACGTCATTTCCCCCCTCATCTGAACCATAAATCCTCGCTGCGTGTCGCAATTGAAGTCGAAGTATTGCTCATATATTTCCAGGCTGTCGGCCTCGCGGAGACGCGGGCGCACTCGTTCGAGACCCGCGCATCTGCGGCGATGCCAGGCAGAACGAGTGGCGCAAGGACGTTAGATACCCGTTCATACCTGGTTCGTCTGTGCCTGAATTCTGAAATCGGAGTAAAACAGGACTTTACTGGCGCGCGTATTGACAAAAGCAAGAATTGTTTCCCATCACCCTCGATTGATGGGAAATCGTCCCTGTGAGTCCAGGAAAAAAGTGCCCTGATTGTCTTAGTATAAGACTTTCAGGCTCTCACCGTCATCTTTTTCCGGGTTTTCCCGCTTGCTCGGAAATTCAGGGCCACAAGGCTTCCGGCAGGCTCTCCGCGTCGCGCGAACCACCGATGTCCCCCTTCTCAAAGGGGCGTATATGCTTCAGCAGAACCGAATCGCTTCGTTCGAATTTTTTCACTACTTCACCAGGAAACACAATCAGGTCGAATGCGGCGGCTGGGCAGCGCACCGAAAGCCGATGTAGGCGTGGCCCGTCGCCTGCCTGCCGGGCATCACGACTTCTCTGCTCGTCGTCGTCATGCCTTCGGGCAGGCTCGCCGAATTGCCGCCCCGCACCACGCGCGCATCCACCGCGCTCAAACTCTCGCGCCCGTCCCTGGGCTTGTAGGGATAGGGCATCGCGAGCGAGGCCGTCCACTCCCAGACCTGCCCCGCCATGTCGTTCACCCCATATGGACTCGCGCCCCTGGGGTAGCTGCCCACGACCGCCGTCTGGCCCCTGAAATCTCCCAGAAGCAGGTATTCTCCCGACGGCTTCTGGTTTCCCCAGGGATAAAAGCGGCCGTCGCCTCCGCGCGCCGCCTTTTCCCATTGCGCCTCGGTGGGCAGCTTTTTTCTCTTCCAGCGGCAGTAGGCCAGCGCCCCGCCCCAGGCCATCTCGCTCGCCGGGAATTTATCGAAACCCTTCTCGACGACCCAGGCGTCGCCCCTCTGGACGATCTTGGAGTCGGGGTCGTCGGTATCGAGGTACATCTCCCCCTGGGGACCCGCCGGGCCTTTCGCCTGGATGAAGGGCAGGTAATCCGCCCAGGTCACCAGGTTCTGGTCGATGTAATAGGCGGGAAGAAACACGCGGTGCGCGGGTTTTTCCTCATCGGGGCCATCGTTGCGCCCCATCGTGAACGGCCCCGCCGGGATGAGGATCATCCCGGCGTATCTGCCCTTGCCCATTTTCGGGGAGGCGGCGCGGGCGGTTTCCGCAAAAGCCGCAAACGCCAGGACGAAAACGAGCACCCAGATGCCGAGCGTTTTTTTCATCATGCGCGTAGCCCTCGAAATGTGGATTTGCGGGGATTATAGCGGAAAGCAGGTGGAAAAGCTGTATGGCTGGGGTGGATGTTCCCTTGGCGTAGCAAAATCCCTTCAATGAATTCCGTCATACCGGCGGAAGAACCCATGATTGTTGTAGGGACAGGTCGCGACCTGTCCCTACGGGGTCGGTGGCCAGAACGACGGACCAAGACCTCGTGCGCCCCGATCGCAGGGACAGGCCCCCATGCCTGTCCGGGGTCCCCTGGGCGGACACGTCGGTCCGCCCCTGCACGAAGAATCGTGTTTCTCTAGTGGCCATTCTCTTGAACGGCCCGCACTCTCCCGGATGCAACGCGTTCCTTCGGCCAGGAATTTTCGCCCTCCGGCGGTGAAATACGGCCAGCCGCCTGCAACAAGCGGGGACTGTCCCCGTTTATCTTTTCCATCCCTCCCCTGTTTGTTGAAAAAACACCTGTTCTCAATCGATCAGTTGCCATTGCGGGGAGGGGATCGAGAAATTCCGTTCTCCCTGAACCGCTCGCTCAGACCCAGGAACGTCCCGACAAACTCACCCACGCTGCCGTCGCTCTCCTCGAAATAAACGCTGCTGAAGCCCGCCACCAGCCGGGGGTTCCCGTCCGTATCTTGACGTCTGGACAGGGTTCCACCCCAGCCACCTTTCGCCAGAGTGACGCTCCGCTCCGGGTGTTTCAAAATTACCCTTCTGCGTACGAACGTCCCGTCTTCCCCGATAATCGCTGTGGCGAGGTGTAGCTCGTAGTCCCTGGCGATGCCCTGTACGTCGCGCAAATCCTCACCGAGGAATACGCCGAAATGCGCGCGCTGTGCAACGAGGTCGCCTACGCACCCGATGCAGCCTTTCAGGGTGCCGTCCGCGAAGTCCGCGGTGAGGGTGATCGTTCCCTGATACTCTTCAACCACGTATTCGCCCTCGTTCTCTCCCCAGTCGCTCCCGGCCTCGTACGCGTAGAGCCCCCCGGCCGGTCCCGCGTATGTGGCTGTCCCCTCGAGCGGCAGTTGCGGTTCAATTCGATGATCGAGGTTCGGACCATCCATAATCGAGTACTGCTCCGAACCCCTGAACGAAAGTGGTGGTTTCTGGCCGGGGAACTGCGCCCACCAGCCGGCCACGAGGTAGTCCGCCGGATCGTCCGGGTCCCAACTCACCAGGGCGTGGGCTACCGATGTCGCGTCATCCGTGATTTTGAGGAACGTCCAGGCCCGCGCCTGATGACCGGGAATGGGCGTTGCCCCGGGCTGCACCTCGATAACATCGTCTGCCGTGTTGACCGAAGCCGCGGTTCCGTCTTCCAGAGTCAAGAAAACCCGTAAGCTTTCGCCGTCGAACTCGCTATTCCTCTCGAACTGAATACGGTCTTCAGCCGGCGGGCCGCCACCTCCGCCATAACAGGCGGTAAGCGCCAGCATCATTAAGAGCAGCATTGGAACATATCTCACGTCATTTCCCCTCATCTGAACCATAAATCCTCGTTGCGTGTCGCAATTGAAGTCGAAGTATTCCTCATATCTTTCCAGGCCGGCTTCCTCGCGAAGACGCGGGCGCATTCGCTCGTGGCCCGCTCTTCTGCGGCGATGCAAAGCAGAACGGATGGCGCAAGGACGATAGATGCCCGTTCATGCCAGGCTCGTCTGTACCTGAATTCTGAAATCGGAGTAAAACAGAACCTTACTGGCGTGCGTGTTGACAAAAGCATGAATTGTTTCCCATTACCCTCGATTGATGGGAAATCGTCCCTGTGAGTCCCGGACACGAAGCGTCCGAATTGCCTTATGATAAGACTTTTCGTATCTGGCCGCTATCTTTTTTTCGGAGCGGCGGCGTGGGCCATTTCCGCAAAAGCCGCCGCGATGATGAAAACGAGCATCCAGATTCCGGCTGTTTTTCCCATTATGCGCGCAGTCTCCCCCGATGTGGACGCTTCAATCCCTACCCACCCTGCGGCGGCCAGATGCGGCTTGCCGCCAGCGGAGAGCCGGGAGGATGAACCAGATACCCGTGCACGCGCTTCGTCCCCTCGGTCTCCTCGAGCGCGATATAGTTTTGCTCCCGCGCTTCCAGAGATGTGTACTCATACATGACGGAATGCTTGGGCGAAGCCGTGGCCACCAGATATTTTCTCGCTCCGATGCAGCCGGGCGTATCCGCGACCCGCGCCATGCGTTCCTGGGCGTACCAGGCCTGGAGGTCCTCATCGTTGCCCTGCGCATCGTAGCGGCCCATCTGGATGGCGGGCGCCATGACGTCGGGGGCTTCCCTCTTGTCTGCGTCCGGGCCTTCCACGCGCCACTCCTCACAGAGGATGAGTCCTTTCGCCTGGATACGCTTTCCCACCATTTCACGGGTTTCGGCGTCTTGACGCTCTTTCAACTGCGCAGGACTCGGATCGTAGAAAACGCGAGTGGTCTCCCCGCCGAAGAGCGCGATGAACCCTGCGCCCGATGCGAGAGCAGGATCGTCGGTGCGGTTCAGGCGCGCAGCTATTTCCTCGAAGCGTTTCCCTGGGTGTTTCACCTCATAATGCGCCGCCCAGGTGTAGCCCGGACGCGAGAGTTTTTCGGGAATGTGCACGCCATGAAACCACTCCATGTACTCCTGCCGGCCCTCCTCGGGCAGATCGTAGATGATCGCCCATACCGCCCTGTCCATGTTCCGCCTCCGTTTACCAAAGAATAGTTGCAGATGAAAATATATGGAGACCGTTAGTCTCGCCTCGCCCTAGACCTCCAACGTCTCGGACTTTCGAGTCACGGCCTTCAGGTCTTGTTGGGTAAAGAGGGGTTTGCTGACCTTGTCCATGTGCGCCTTGAGCGGCGGATAGGTCGTCAGTTCATAGCTTTTCACGTCCACGCTGAACGGCAAATTGCTCTCCTGGAACATGGTCCAGAGCCGATCGATCTGCTTTTCCTTGATGCTGCCGCGCAGCACCAGGTCGACATCCGAATTGGGACGATAGTCGCCAGTGGCCCGTGAACCGAACAGTTCGACCGAAACGATCTCATCGGCATAGAACGCCAGAATCTCCCTCAAAACCGTGAGTTGGCGGTCCGACAGTCCGTGGCTCATGGCTGCTCCCCGCTTTTTTCAAGAAACTTTGTGTGCAATGCGTCGAACGCACGAAGGTAGTGCTTTCTGATCTCTTCGATGACGGCCTCGAAACTTTTCAGATCGTAGTTGTGCGACATTTTGTTACGCGCATCCAGCGCATCCATCCACGTCTGCCCATCCGCCAGCAAATTCGCCTCGAAGGCCTTGCGCATGACGGCTCTGGGCGTCACTTGCTCAATGACGAAGTTTTCGCTCTCCAGATAGTCCTTCATGAGGTTCCAGGCAAGTTCGGTAGTATATTCGAATCGCTGGATGATCCCTTCCTTTTCAAGCTGGCTCGGTTCTCTTTGGTCCATCATTTCGATGGCCTCGCGCAACAGGGAAAATGCGCGCTTGTAGTTGTCGAATCGGTATCGCCAGCGCGGAGTATCGTCGCTCACCGGGCTTCCCTCTCTTTAGAGCGCTTGCATAGCCTGGACACATATCGAGCTTTTGTGCACAACGAAATAACATGCTTCACGGAATGGTGCGCGTCAAGTATATTGGTTTTCCATATTCCATTAACGCGTAATGCGGGGTTTCCTTCCAATGTTCATTGTGCGGGAGCCTGCGCATCGAGAACCTGGAGTCCTTATCCATGATCTATGAGGTTCGCGCTTACACGTTCCCCTCAGGTTTCGCCCCCGAAGGCGTGGAGGATTTCGGCAAAATTATTGAAAAGCGTACCGCCATATCCCCGCTTATCGGTTTTTTCATCTCCGCCATCGGGGGGCTGAACAGAATCCTCCACATCTGGGAATACGAAAACTCCGCCCACCGGGAGGCGGCGCGCGCCGAGGCCCTCGCCCAGCCGTGGTGGCCGCCGCTCAAGGTGGACAAAATCCTCTACCAGCAGACGCGCATCATGCGAGCGGCGCCCTTTCTCCCCAGGCCGCGGACGGGAGAGATGGGTGGTGTCTACGAGATCAGGAGCGACGTGATAGTCACGGGAAAGATGCGCGCCATCAGTGAGGCGTGGGAGAAGAACCTGCCCGAACGGGAGCGCCTCTCGCCCCTGGCGGCGGCGTTCGCCAACCCGGCGGGAGAGTTCGAATCCGGCATCCTGAACGAGTTTCTGCACATCTGGCCCTACCGGGATCTGAACCACTGGGCCGAAGTGCAAAAGGAGGTGAAAAATCTCCCCGCCTGGGATGAGGATTATAAATCCTATCTGCGGAGCGAGACTTCAGAAATCTGGTATCCGGTGGCGTATTCGCCCATGAAATAGCGGGGAACGCATTTTGCGTCCCCCGCCAGGTGATGGATATTGGAGCGGGAAACGGGATTTGAACCCGCGACCCCAACGTTGGCAACGTTGTGCTCTACCACTGAGCTATTCCCGCATACAGCCGAAAAAGTTTACCCGACTGGCCTCAAGAGTCAAGAGGCGGCAGGCGCCGCGTTCAACTTCCCCGGTGATTCACATCCAGTTTGTCGGCAAGCCAATCCGCCGCGAGAGGCCGCCACAAAAAGGGAATGTTGTTGCATACGTGGACGCCTTCCGGATACACCACGAGTTCGCACGCATCGCCCGCCTCCGCCGCTATCTTGCGGGCCTGATCGACCGGACACAGCCTGTCATTCGCGCCGTGAATGATCAGCAAGGGCCTGGCCAGTCCCCTCAAGCACCCGCGCATCGAAATCTCCTGCGACTTGAGGGCGCCTTGTTCTTCGTTTTCCGTCTGAAAGGAGACGCAAACCCCCTGGCGGGTCAGTGCGGGCAAGCCCTCCCATATCTCCCCCATGTCGTATGGTCCGCATACGCCGACCCCGGCCTTGAGGCGCGGTTCCAGAGCGAGGCTGCGGGGCGCGTAGTAGCCGCCCAGACTCACCCCCAGGGTACCGATGCGGGATGAATTCAGCCGCGCATCTTTCACCAGATGATCCATGACGGCCGAAACCACACCCTCGAAATCGGGGCGCAGCTGCATATCGGCGTTTTCCCCCTGGGCGGGGCCGTCGAAGGCGAAAGTCGCCATCCCCCGGCTGTGGAGAACTTCTTCGAGCGTATGGAATTCCTCTTTCGTGGAATCGAGACCCGCGACCAGGACGACGCAAGGTGCGCCGCCCTCCCCTTTCGCCCCCTCGGGGATCCGCAGGATGCCCGGGAGGACTCTCCCGCCCGGCCAGGGGATTTCCACCCGCTCGGCGGGCGGGTCCAGATGCGGCGCGGCGCGCTGGTAGGCCGCTACTTTTCTATTTTGCGCCTCCGCCTTGAGCTCCAGGTCCTCATGATAGACGAACTGGGCGAAATGATAGGCGAGAGATGCCCGCACGTAGGCTTCGGCGGCGCTCAACATTCTGCCCGCCTCTTCCATCTCCCGGGCTTCGCGCTCGCGAACCGCCGCGCGTTCCATCCAGAGACGGCACCACTCGCGCCAGGAGCTGACTTTGGGGATCACTTCCGAAGCGTCCATGTAGGAAATGCCGTTCGCCAGAAGGCGGACGTACCAGTTCGCGAGAGCCTCCTGCGTGAGGGCG
The DNA here is from genome assembly GCA_964440505.1 of uncultured Nitrospinaceae bacterium. GTDB lineage: Bacteria > UBA8248 > UBA8248 > UBA8248 > UBA8248 > Bin107. Next base: position 2,104 of record CAYTSP010000097.1, on the reverse strand, counting down.
TCGGCGGAGGATTCATTCAATCTACTTCTCCTCGGGGTTATTGAAAAAGTGACCACAAAACACAGGACATGAATTCCTTAATCGGGATACGCTTATGATTTGCTTTCTCCACCTGAGGGTCGTCGGCAACTAATGAAGGGGGAAGAATCACCCCCCTTAAGGGGCTGTTGAAAAAGTCCACAGAAGGAGCGCACCGAATTTCACTCCCCCCTTGAGGGGGAGTGGTTGTTGGCACTCTGCAAAGGGGAGAAGTTTAGCTCACCCCGTAATGACATTTTCAACAACCCCTCCTCCATTGCTCTTTCTGGCATGGATGCGAACCGAAACCACGGGGCGAAACGGGGTGTGGCCGGAAATTTCCACTTCTCGAAACCCGGCGCCCGCCAGCAGGGATTCCCATTCGGCCTCCTCGCAAACGCCGCCGAGCGAGGCGTTCCACGCCTGGGGGTCCTGTGCGATCTCGACCGGCAGTTCACCCTCGCGTACCAGCTCGCGGGCCACGAGACGCCCGCCCGGCTTCAGTATGCGATGCGCCTCTGCGAGCGCACTTTTCTTGTCCACCGTGAGGTTGAACGAGGCGTTGGCTAATACGATATCGGCGACGCCGTCCCCGAGGGGAACCTTCTCCATGTCCCCGGCCAGCAGATGCGGGTGGGCGGTTCCACCGACTCCCTCATTTGCCTCGCGCGCGCGATGAAGCATCTGGGGCGCCAGATCCAGCACGACCAGCCTGGCGCCCGCATCCAGCCTCCCGCTCACGAGACGCGCGTCAAGCCCCGCCCCGCATCCGAGCTCCACGGCCGTCCGCACGCCCTCGAGATCGACCCCATCGAGCAGATACCCGCACCCGCAATAAGAGCCTGAAACGCGCTCGGGAAGTCCGTCGATGAAGCGGACGGGATAGCCCGCCCCCCGCGCCCTGTCCGCGCCGCCTTCGGGGAACGCATCGGCTTCCGCCAGATGGGCGTAGCGATTTCTGACGTAGGATTTCACTTGGCTTTCCCACGCCCGGGGTCTCGCGCCGTGAACGGTGACGGGCATGGCCGGCCTAATGCGGCATGTGGGCCGGGTTCCAGAACTCTCCGGTCCGCACCATTTTGGCGATTCGCTCGCCGTGAGGCAGCCAGCCGTTCTCGTTCTTCTTCGCCTGGGCTTCGCAGTCGTACGCCACGCGCTTTGTCTCGACGCGCCACGCGCCGCCTCCCAAGTATTCCACGACCGAGTAGGCGGGGCGGTAGTCGCCGTCCCAGTTCATGCCCACAGCGGCGGTGCAGACGAGGGTCTGCCCGTCGACTTCCCGGACGTAGGGGCCGTGCACGTGGCCGAAAGCCATGATCTCGGCACTCGTACCCTTGATCTTCTCCTTCACCTCCTCGTCGGTGAACCTCAGGGGAATCGCGTCTTCGATGTCGTCCGGCGTAGCGTGGAAGATGAAAAAGTCATGCCCCTTCTCGGGCGTGATCGTCATCGACCAGATGAGGCCGTCGAGATAGTCGATCTGCCCGGCGGAGAGACGCTCCCTCGTCAACCTCACCATCTCGTAGAGCCATACGTGGTGCTCGTTCTTGGGCGGGTCCGTCTCGTCCTTTCGCTTCGATACCCACCAGTCCAGGTTCCCGGCGAGGACGTCCACGTCCTTGCGTCCCATGAAGCGCTCCACCACCTCGGCGGGTTCGGGGCCGAGCATCACCAGATCGCCGATGACGACTTCGCGGTCCGCGTTTTCCTTCGCCACGGCCTCCTGAACGGCGTCCAGAGGCGCAAGCTGGGCGTGGATGTCGGAATACAGAACTATCTTCACGTCGTTGCTCCCTTACCGGTATCAAAAGAGCAGGGCCGCCGCACCTTGCGAGCGCGGCGGCCCGTAATCATTCTTGATGAAAATCTAAATCTTGCCGGCCTTGGCGAGCGCGGCCTTCGTCACGCTGGTGTCGACGATGTCCTCATAAGAGGGAACCTTGCCCTTGATCTTTCCGAGGCGCTTCATGTAGTTCGCCGTGAAGGAAACCGACGCTTCTGGGATGCCGTTGTTCACGCCCCAGATTTTCTCCGCCACGAAGACGTCATACGTTTTCGACATGATCTCGGGGTTTTTCTTGTATAC
>CAYTSP010000096.1:0-9726 GCA_964440505.1 uncultured Nitrospinaceae bacterium | reverse complement strand
CATCAGGAAAGCGCGGCCCAAGGCAGTGAGGCCGCAGGCGGGATCTCCCTTGGCGCCGCCTCCCAGCGCGTTGTCCTCGTTGTAAAGCGGCGCTACGCTCCGCACGCCCTCCTCCCAGAGCCATTCGAGGTGCTTGAGATCGTCTTCGTTCTGAATGAAGTAGACGCCTTCTGCGTGGATCAGCTGCCTCCCCACGCCTTCCAAGTCCGCCCGGGTGAGGACGACGCTGAGACCCTCTGATCCCCGAATCAGCCCCAGGTCACGCTCAAGCGCCTCGATTTGCGCCTCTGGCGGCGCGTCCGCCAGCCTGCCCAGGGCCGAGAACACCCCGCCCAGCTTCGCCGCCGTGGGGATGTCAATCTGCTCTAAAAGGTGGGCGTCTTCGTCGGACAAATCCGCCAGAAAACGCAAATCGGTGTGAAAATCCCATACGTCCTTGAACTCTATCGGCATCCGCGTCTTCTCCCGGAAAAAGGTCGGGGAATTTCCCCCACGAATACGCCATCATAACATGCGGTAGTTTGGATTCGCCTTTGCGCTCCACCGCAAGCTCGCATAGGCTGTCGGCTTTGTTTTCAGGGAGGACGATCGATGACGAAGAGGAAATCCCTGGTGCTGGTCGAGCGCGACGGCCCGCTCGCCACGCTCACGCTCAACCGCCCCGAGAAGAGAAACGCCATGAACTCGCAGATGACCCGCGAGGCGAAATCGGCGGTTGCGGGGCTTGCGGGCGCGGATGATTTGCGGGTCCTCATCATCGAGGGTGCGGGGGGCGTGTTCTCCGCCGGGGCCGATGTGGTCGAGATGGGCGCGCTCACGGAAGACAACGCGCGCGACTTCATCTCGAATCTCCACTCCCTCATCCACGGCGTGCGCGAATTTCCGCATCCCGTGGTCTGCAAATGCCAGGGCTACGTTCTGGGCGGCGCGCTGGAGTTGATGCTCGGCTGCGACCTCCGCGTCGCTGCGGAGGATACGAAGTTCGGCATGCCCGAGGTGCGGGTCGGCGTGCCCTCCGTCATCGAGGCGGCGCTGTTCGCGCCCTTCTGCGGTTTGGGCGTCGCGCAGGACCTGCTCCTGACGGGCCGGACGTTCGATGCGCATGAGGCGCATCGGCTGGGAATCGTCCAGCGGATATGCCCGCCATCCGACTTGGATAAAACGACGCAGGAGACCGTGAATGAACTCCTACAGGCCGCTCCCGGCGCGCTCAGCGCCCAGAAGGCGCTTTTGAGGCGTTGGATTCGGGCCTATCTCGAAGCCGCCGTTCCGCCCTCCATCGACGCCTTCGAGGCATCCTTTCGGACCGGCGAACCGCAAGAGGGCATGGCTGCCGCGCACGAGAAGCGTCCTCCCGCATGGGCTCCTGGAGAGGGTTAAGACCGAGAGAGAATCACTTGCTCCTCGGAGGTTGTTGAAAAATGCCACATCGTTCGGAATTTGCCACTGCCGTCATTCCGGCATACGCCGGAATGACGATCAAAACCGCATTCACCCGTATCAGATATGGCACCCCCGTGGTTGCGCTTCGCGGGGACAGGCGCGGGAACCTGGGGAAGACGCAGGGGCCTATCCGCTGCAAACCCTCATTGATCAGGACCTTTCTAACCCCCACACGGTGGCGTTCCCCTGTTCGGTGTGGCATCTTCACTCATCCCGCTGGAATGAGACTGGAGAACGGAAATGACGGAGGACGAAATCCTGATAGAGCGCATACGCCCGATTCTCAGGCGGCGAAAGGGGTTTTCCGAAAAACGCATGTTCGGCGGCGTGTGCTTCATGATCAACGGCAACATGTGTGCCGGAACGTGGAAGGGCGCGCTCATCGTGCGTCTCGGCAAGGAGAACCACGAGGCGACGCTTGCGGAACCCCACACGAAACCTGCCGACATGGCGGGCCGGGTGATGAAGGGATGGGCGCTAGTCGAACCTGCGGGCATCAAGACCAAGGAGGCTCTGAAATCATGGGTGCGCCGGGCGGCGAAGTTCGCGGGCTCTCTTCCGCCCAAGTGAACATAAACTCCTGAAAATACTTGGATTCACTCTTATGAAGGATGAGGAATGAAAGCGATAACCGTTCAGGGAGACGCCGGGATCGAAGGCTTGGTATACGGCGAGGTTCCCACGCCCGAGCCGGGAGAAGGCGAAGTGCGCGTGAAACTCCTGGCTTCGGGCATCAACCACATCGACGTCTACCAGTGCACTCCCGCCATGGTGCGCCACGAGAAACCTCACATCATGGGAGCGGACGGCGCGGGCGTCGTGGATGAGGCAGGACCGGGTGCGGCCTTGCAGCCGGGCGATGAAGTCATCCTCGACCCCAACCTGGGCGACCCCACCCAGCCGGGCTACGGCCTGGTGGGCGCGCAATGCCAGGGCACGCACGCGGAGTTCATCGTCTTGCCGGAGAAGAATTTCTTTCCAAAGCCTAAAAACCTCTCGTTCGAGGAGGCGGCGGCGCTTCCTCTCGCTCTCAGCACGGCCTATCGACAGCTCATCAGCCGCGCCAAACTCCAAGCGGGCGAGAGCATACTCATCCACGGGGTGGGCGGTGGCGTCATGCTCTATTGCCTGCAACTCGCCGCGCAGGCGGGCGCCTTCACCATCGTCACCTCATCGAGCGAGGAGAAGCTCGAAACCGCCAAATCCTTCGGCGCGGACGTCTGCATCAACTACAAGAAGCAGGATGTCGCCGGCGCCGTGATGGAGGCCACCGATGGCCGGGGAGCCGACGTGGTGGTCGACAACGTGGGCGCGCCCACCTTCGCATTGAGCGCGAAATGCGTCGCGCTGAACGGGCGCATCACCATCGTTGGCGGTGCGGCGCACCACGTGATCCCCGAGGTGAACCTGCGCGACCTCTACTTCAAACAAGTAGACATCCACACCTCCACCATGGCGACGCCAGATGAATTCAAGGAGGCCATGACCCTCGCCGCGGAGGGCAAAGTGAAGGCCCACATCGACTCCACCTATCCCCTCTCGCGCTTCCGCGAGGCCATCGGGCGCGTGGCAAAGGGCCTTCAGTTCGGAAAAGTGGTGATTACCAGAGACTAGGCGTGACGCTCTTGCGCCTCCCGTCACCGCGCGGATAATTCACCTTTGGAGAAAGTGTAAAAATATGAAAAGACACCTCGCTAGAACCGTCGCCGCGACTGCAGGCGGAGAGCGCGCCAATCACATGACGGCCAGGAAACCGCCGGGTCTGGTGCCGCTCGATTCGGGAACGCCCAACTTCCCCACGCCCGAGCACATCACGGAAGCCGCCAAGGAGGCGATGGACCAGGGCCTGACCGGCTACGCCCCCGGACAGGGAGATCCTGAGTTCCTCCAAGCCGTGTGCGAGCACATCGAGCGCGAGGCGAACGCGAAATACACGCCGAGTTCCGTCATCGCGACGAACGGGGCGAGTTCGGGCATTTACGCCGTCATGACGACGTTCCTGGACCCGGGCGATGAGGCCATCCTCATGGACCCGACGTTTTCCCTCTACGCCCACGTCGCTTTGCAACTGGGAGCCGTCCCCGTCCAGGTGCCGCACGACGCTGAATATCAAATCGACGTAGAGGCCGTTCGCCGCGCCATCACCCCGTGCACCCGCCTCATTCTCGTTAACAACCCGAACAATCCCACGGGCGTGGTCTACCGCCGCGATGATCTGGCGGCCCTCGCCGAACTCGCCGCGGCGCATGACCTCATGCTCGTATCGGATGAAGCCTATGCGAAAATCCTGCAACCCGGCTTCGAGCACGTCCCCCTGCTCTCGTTCACCGAGCACCGCGACCGCCTCATCCTCCTCGACACATTTTCCAAGACCTACTCGATGACCGGCTGGCGGCTGGGCTTCATGGTCGTGCCGGATGATCTGCCCCAGCCGATGTTCAGCGTGCACCGCTCCATCAACGGGCCGATCAACACCTTCGTCCAGCGTGCGGGCGCGGCTGCGCTCAGGGGCTCTCAGGAATGCGTGGCGGAGTTCAGGCGTGAATACCACAAGCGTGGCCGCCTCATGCACGAGATGACGCGCGCCATCCCGGGCCTGATCCCCATCCAGCCCCAGGGTGGCTTCTATCAATACTGCCGGTATGAATACCCCATCCCTTCGGTCGAAGTGCGAAAGCGCGTCTGGGAGGCCGGGGCGGCGATACGGAGCGGTTCCGAGTTCGGCGCTTCGGGCGAGAATCACCTGCGCTTCACCTATTCAGTGGATGAGGAGGTCATCGAAAAAGGCATGCAGATCGTGGACGAGGTGTTTCGCCACCTGGGGTGAGGCAAGTCCCTTAAACGCCTGAAAGCCGTCCTTTGGGGGGCTGGTGAAAAAGTCCCTCGCTCGAAATTGACAACTACCGTTATTACGGCGTCATTGCCGCACCTGTTGTAGGGGCCGCATACATGCGGCCCGGCCTTTTCGCCTTCACAATGCGGGTCGCATAATATGTCGGACATATATGTCCGACATACACGCGTATTGACATCCCGACCAAGGGGGGAGTGGCTCGACACGGTTCGCAAGGGATTTTTCTACAACCCCCTCACGGGGGGAGTGGTTCGGCCCTACCCACTAGGGCTTTTTCAACAGCCCTTCTTATCTGGACAGCCCTTTTCAGCCTTACGACATCAATAGACGGGCAGGATATCCTTTTCGTACGTCTCGTCCACGCCCCGGGCAGCGGCGTAGAATATCTCCTGCAGCCTGCGCGTGATTTCGCCCGGTTTCCCATCTCCCACCTCGATACGATCCAGCGATAATACAGGCGCAACCTCTGCAGCCGAGCCGCAAATCATCGCCTCATCCGCCACGTAGATCTCCGTGCGATCCATGGGCCGCTCGACGGGTTCGGGGCCGATGTGCCTGCCGAACATCTCGATCACGCTGTCGCGCGTGATGCTCTCGAGAATCGAGTCCGTCACCGGCGGGGTGATGAGCTTGCCCTCGCGGATGATCATGATGCAGGTGCCCGTGCCCTCGGCCACCGTGCCGTTTTGGTTGAGAAGAATGGCGTCGTCGTAGCCGTTGATCCGGGCCTCCACACCCGCGAGCCTGCCGTTCTGGTAGTTGGCCGAAGCCTTGACGCGCGGCGGCACGGAATCGTCCGAGATGCGCCGCCAACTGCTCACGCACAGGTTCACGCCCCCCTCCTGACGTTTGCGGTTGCTGTTCGGCCCCCCGCTGATGAAGACGCAGGTGTCCACTTCGTCCGCCGCATAGCCCTTCATGTCCAAGGGTCCCGAATCGTCGAAGTACACGTTCAAGCGGAAGTGGAGGTCTTCTCTGAACTCGTTCGCCCGTATCCATTCGATGACGGCGTCCTTGAACTCTTCCGCCGTATAGGGCGGCGTCATCCGCATGACCCGCATCGAATCGAACAGCCGCCTGATGTGGGGATCCATCTTCCAGAGGAAGAGATTGTTCCTCTCCTCGCTCCAGTAGGCGCGAATCCCCTCGTAGACGCTCGAACCCCTGAGGACCGCCTGGCTGAAAACACTGATCTTGGCCTCTTCGGGCGGAACCACCTCTCCGTTGAGCCAAACTTTTGCATGATCGTAACTGGGCACGGAAACCTCCAATGTGGACGTATATGTGAACCACCGACACGGAAACACGGCATGATGAACAATTTGGGGGCCGGTTGACAAGGGGCGTCCCCGCCTTGACGCTCGGGCGTGCTTGGGCGTAGCGTTGTGCCGAGTAAATTTCAAACTTCCCCATCCGGAGATTTTCATGCAGCAACCCACGGACACCCCCAAACTCGCGGACGCCTACGCCGAATCCCTGCCCGCCTCACGCGCGCTCTACGATCGGGCGAAGGAGGTCTTCCCCGACGGGGTGACGCACGACAACCGCAGGATGCAGCCGTTTCCCATCTACGTCGAGCGCGCCGAGGGCGCCTACAAGTGGGACGTGGACGGAAACCGCTACATCGACTACTGGATGGGCCACGGAGCGCTCCTGTTTGGGCACAACCCGCCCCACGTCCGCGATGCCGTGAGCGAGGCCGTGCTTAAGGGCTCGCACTACGGGGCAAGTCACGCGCCGGAGGTGGAATGGGGTGAATGGGTGCAGCGACTCGTTCCCTGCGCCGAGCGGGTGCGATTCACGGCTTCTGGCACCGAGGCTACACACATGGCGCTGAGACTCGCGCGCGCCTACACGGGCAGAAAGCGCGTCGTAAAATTCGCAGGCCACTTCCACGGCTGGCACGAGGGACTCGAAATCGGCGTGCGCGCCCCCTACACGAACGAGCCGGAAGCGGGACAATTGGAAGTAGTGACCGACCTCGTTACCGTATGCCCTCCAGATAATTTGGAAGCCGTCCGGGGCGCTCTGGCATCGGGTGATGTAGCAGCGCTCATCCTGGAGCCGACGGGCGGGCATTTCGGCACCATCCCGATGGGTAAGGATTTCGTGGCCGCGCTCAGGGAGGAAACGCAAAAAGCGGGGACGCTCCTCGTCTTCGATGAGGTGGTTACCGGCTTTCGCGTATCGCCGGGAGGGGCGCAGGCGCACTATGGCGTGACGCCCGACCTGACGAGCCTCGCCAAGATACTCGCGGGCGGTCTGCCGGGGGGAGCGGTCGCAGGACGTGCGGACGTTCTCGAATACCTCGCCACCAAGGCGGACCCCGAAGCGAACCGCCACATGAAAATCGCCCACCACGGCACCTTCAATGCGAACCCCGTCTCCTCCGCTGCGGGCGTCGCCATGCTCTCATCCCTGGCCGATGGACGGGCGACCGAGGAGGTGAACGCACAGGCGCAAAAGTTGAGATTCGGCATGAACGAGACTCTGGCGCAAGAGGCGGTGGCCTGGCGGGTGTACGGCGAATACAGCGACTGGAAAATCTTCTTCGATGCCGATGCCCCGCCGAATGACGGGGAGGATCAGGACGTGAGCGGGATCGACTGGCGGCGCCTCGACTCCAAGAACGCGCAGAAAAGCCGTGCGCTGAGACAAGCGCTCATCCTCCACGGGGTGGACTTCAACGGCGCACGCGCCCTCGTGGGCGCCTGCCATACGGACGACGTGATCGAGGAGACCCTCGCCGCCTTCCGGGCGGGCGTACAGACAATGAAGGAAGAAAGGATCGCCTAGCGTTTTCCAAGAAACCCCTCAGATACCATGAAGGAGAGCCGCACTTGCACAGCGCGCTGAAAGGCCTCTTGAGCCTTGAATCCGGACGCATCGTGGACGACATGGAACACCCCTTCACCTGCCCCGATACGGGCGGGAACCTGCAGGGCAGCTACGACGTCGAGTGGATAAAGGCGAACGTCGACAGAGACGAAATCGCCCGCAGACCCCGGGGGATCTGGCGCTGGCGCGAGCTTCTGCCAGTGCGCGATGAGAAAAACGTGGTCTCGCTCGTGGAGGGCGACACCCCGCTCATCCACGCGGAAAGGCTCGGGAAGACGCTCGGGTACAAGAACCTCTACATACTGGATGAATCGAGAAACCCCACCGGCTCGTTCAAGGACAGGGGCGGGTCGGTCACCATCAGCAAGTGCAGGGAGGTGGGGGTGGACCGTATCGTGCTGCCCTCATCGGGCAACGCGGCGGCCTGTTTCAGCGCCTACTGCGCGCGGGGAGGCATCGAGTTCATCGGCTTCGTGCGCGACGACAGTTCGGCCGTCCATTGCTTGCAAGTCGGCGCGTACGGGGCGTTCACGCTCGTCATCGAGGGCGATCAGGGCGTGGGCGGACGCTTCGCAGAAGAAGTGTCGAAAGAGTTGGGCTGCCTGCACGCCACCCTGCCGCGAAATCTCTACAGAATCGAGGGCAAAAAGACCGCCGCCTTCGAAATTGCCGAAAAACTCGGCTGGCGCGCGCCCGACCGCGTCGTCTGCCCCACGGCGGGCGGAACGATGGCTCTTGCGATGGATCAGGGCTTCCGCGAGTTGCTCGCTCTCGGCTGGATAGACAGGATGCCCGCCATCGACGTCGTACAAGTCGATGGCTGCGCGCCTATCGTCCGGGCGCTGCACACGGGCGGTAAGGTCGAGCCCTGGGGAGAGGTACGCACGAAATCAGCCGGTCTCACGAGTCCCTCTCCGGGCGCAGGCGAGCGCGTGGCCGACGTTGTGCGGCGTTCGGAAGGCCACGGCGTCCTCGTAAACGACGCGATGAACCTCGAAATCGAGTTTCTCATCGCCGGACACGAGGGGCTTTTCCTGCAACCCGCCTCAGCGGCGTCCGTAGCGAGCCTGATGAAGGGCGCCGAACGGCCCGGGATGCCGGAAGCCGATGAAATGATCGTCTGCATCGGCACGGGCACGGGCAAGAACGCTACGGAAGTGGCGAGCGAGGCGATCGGCAGACCGGGTCGCATTCCGCCCGACATCGAGGCCTTCAAAAAGGCGCGCGCAAACTGGCGGGGCTACGGCGTCTCAAGTATCTGAAACATATTCACGTAACTCCCAAGAAATCCAACGCGCCGCCCCTCTGGCGCACTTTCGTCTCACAACACCATTCTAGCGAAATATTGTGCTCTTTCTTTCTCTTTTTCATCATCTACCACTTCAGAATAATCTATATAAATATTTATAAATAAACCCTTTACGGTTTTTTTAAAAACTTCTTGATTTTCGTATTATTTTCGTATATCTTTTCTCCCTCATACCAAATCGAACAGGGAGAACAATCATGGTGACGGAAAAAACCCTCCACAAACTGGCCATTCTCGGCGGACAATCCTTCGACGACAGGGAGGGCCCGCCCGGCATGCGGAAAAAGCCCAAATACCGCCGGAAGTTCCTGGCCTCGGACACGCCGGCGATATTTCCGGTCCCCTTCAAGGGCGGGCGCATCATGCCGCTTCTCTCCACAATGATGACCAACGCCTGCAGCTACGACTGCCACTACTGTCCCATGCGCGCCTCGCGCAACATGCCGCGCTACGCCTTCAGCCCCGAGGAACTGGCCGATACCTTCATGGCGCTCAAGCGGAGAAACCGCGCCGAGGGGCTTTTCCTCACCAGCGGCGTTCCGGGCAGCGGCGTCAAGGGTGTGGACAGAATGATAGCTGCGGCGGAAATCCTGCGATTCAGGCATCATTTTAACGGCTATATTCACCTCAAAATGCTGCCCGGGGTCGAGGATTCCCAACTCGGCCGCGCTGCCCAGATAGCCACGAGGCTTTCGGTGAACCTTGAAGCCGCCACCCAGCGGGGTCTTCACGCCATGGCGCCCGAGAAAAGTCTGGAAACCGACCTCAAGCCCGCCATCGAGTACGCGGGCAAGATCGCCCGTGAGTCTTTTTTCGAGAGAACGGGCCTCATTGCCGACGGCGTGACAACGCAGTTCATCGTCGGCGCCAGCGGAGAGAGCGATATGGACGTCCTCTCGGCCTCCCACTCCCTCCAGAAGAAGGGTCTTTTGCGCCACACCCATTTCAGCGCCTTCAAGCCCGTAGAAGACACGCCGATGGACGGGGTGCCCTCGGTCTCCAAAACGCGCGAGCACAGGCTCTACCAGGCGGAACACCTCCTGCGCGAGTATGGGTTCGGGCTGGATGAAATCCCCGCTTCAGACGGCAACCTGGCGCTCGATGAAGACCCCAAAACGACATGGGCGAGGCGAAACCTTTCGCAGTTCCCGGTGGAGATCATGACCGCCGACCACCGGACGCTCATGCGCGTGCCGGGCATCGGCCCCACCTGGGCGAAGCGCTTGGTGGAAGTCAGGCGAAAAGCCCACATCCGCGATTTCAGGGATCTGACGCGCCTGGG
>CAYTSP010000095.1:0-19567 GCA_964440505.1 uncultured Nitrospinaceae bacterium | reverse complement strand
CCCTCAAGGGGGGAGTGAAATTCAAAAGCGCGCGCCTTCGGGGGTTTTTCAACAGGCCCTTGATGTGAGGGGGAAAAGCGGCCTGCGGCGTTATTCCTTCAGGCCGAGAAGTTGCTTCAACTTCTTAATCTCAGTCTTATTCCCTACCCCTTTTGGGGAGTTTACAAAACCCTCGACGGACAGGGATTGTAAAATCTTCAGGTGGAGCGCGGCGGGTTCGAGCTGGAGACCCTCCTTGTTTGCCTGAACGCCATACTCGAGCAACACCCTTGTCACGTAGTCCATGTCCCCAGGCGTAGACAGAGTCTGTCTCGGCTTCGCAAACCCGGAAGCTCCTTTTTTTCCGCTAACTTCGGCAGAAAGTAGATTACAGGCATCCCGCAAATCCTTGCGGGGGTTCCCGCCCGTTCCCGCAGGGAGCGGTTTCGTATTCAGCAGGCGACCCGACTCTCCGGCAACTGCGCTTGTGGCTTGACGAGGATAATTTTGCAAATTTGCAAACGGATTGTCGGTGTGTTAGCAAAAGAGGACACGAAAGGGGGCTCAGACATGGACGAAGAAACCAGGCAGGAATTCAAGAAACTTCACGAACGACTCGACGAAATCCAGGAAGAAAACAACCACTGGCATAAGAAAATATATCAGCAGAATATAGGCAGAGACGCCAAAATCGAAGCGCTGGAAGAAAGGGTGTCCAGCATTGAAAGAGTCGTTTTTTCTTGAGGGTTCAGAGTAAAGGGCCGGGCGGCGTCATGGGATGCGCCCTCAAGGCGGCAAGGATCGCCACCGGGAAAATCACCGAATCTTGAATCGACAGGCAAAAGATTGCTCGTGAGGGCGGCAAGGTCCATACCGGATCACGGAGCCCACCGCCGCGCTTCTTCCCTGATCGCCCGCGCCTTTTCGGTCCCTTCCATCACCAGGTTCTCTGACGGCGGGCTGCCGCTGAACTTCTCGTTGCGCCAGCAGTGATAGCGAAGCGCCTTCGGATAAGGCGTCAGGTCCATCGTCCGGAAGTAGGAATCGGGCACCTCGCCGGGCTTGTGGGGGTCCATCCTGTCCTTCTCGTAGATCATCGTGCGCTTGATGACGCGCCACCGCCCCTCCCTGCGCTCGAACAGATCCACCACGCTGCTCCAGGTCGAGAAATCGAAAACATAGCCGTCCATCGTCCGCCTCTGGTGGAGGGTGAGGTAATACTCGCACACGCCGCGCTCCCCGTTCACGCGGACGCGCACGTTGCCCGCGACGTGTTTCTGGGTGTCGTCAGGGTGGTGTCCATGCATCATGTCGCGCGATTCGGTGATGAACGCATGCGCGTTGCCCATGAACCACGAGGTGGTGATGTCCGCATCCGGGTGAAAGCAATCCAGCAGTCCCTCCCAGTCGCCCGAATCCCGGCAGTCATGCGAGAACATGGAGACCTCCATCATCTCGAGTTTGTCCGCCGCAGCATGCAGCCTCGCCTCATCGCTCATCTTCCGTCTCCTTCCGCGAGCATCGCCCGCTATCCATCACTTGCCTAAAGAATGGTCCGCTCACCGATGGCGGGTTCCCCGTATCCCAGGCCAGGTAGTTCCCAGGCGCCTGCGCCGCCGGGGTTTTCCTCTCCCTGGATGTTCGCGTCGATCACATAGGGACACCCGGCCTTCACCGCCGCATCCACCGCCTCGCTCAAATCGGCCGCCTTGTCCACCCGCACGCCCGCAACGCCCGCCGATTCGGCCATGGCGGCGAAATCGGGATTGTAAGGCCTGGCGGAGGCGTGTTCCTGGAAATCGGTGGCGAGTTCCCGGCCATCCAGATAGCCGCGCTGAAGCCCCCGGATGGAGGCGAAAGCGTAGTTGTTCCAGACGACCCAGACGGCGGGAATGTCGTATTCCACCGCCGTCAGGATGGCGCTCAGGTGCATGGCGAAAGCGCCGTCTCCGCAGACCGCCACGCAGGGCCTCTCCGGTGCGGCCAGCTTGGCCCCCAGAACGCCCGCCACGCCGAAGCCCATCGCGCCGAAGCCCATGGAGCCGATGAGGGATTGCGGCCCCCTGGGGCGGCAGCACTGCAGCAGCCAGTTGTGGTGGACGCCGACGTCGCTGATGAGGATGGCGTCGTCGGGCAATGCCTTGTCGATTTCATGCCCCGCCCGCTGGGGATGGATGGGTTCGGTGTCCTCGTGGTAGCCGGGCGCCGTGAACTCCTCCCACTCGTTTCGCCAGCCGTCGATCTCCCGGAGCCAGTCCGCCCGCGCCGGGGGTATTTCCGCGTCCTCCGCACCGAGCGCCTCAACTACCTGATCGAGAAAGACGTCCACGTCCGCCATGAGGCCCAAGTCCACGGGGTAGTTCCGGGCGATCTCCTCGGGGTCGATATCCACGTGAATCAGCCTGGTGGGCGGGATGTTGAACGAATAGCCGGGCAGCCAGCTGCTCGAGGTGCGATCGTCGAAGCGAACGCCGAGCGCGAGCAGAACGTCGGCCTGCCTCGCGGCGTGGTTCGCCGGATAAGTCCCGTTTCTGGCGATGAGGCCCAGCGCCAGGGGATGACTCGCGTCGATGGCCCCCATCCCGCTCGATGAGCAAGCGACGGGGATGTTCAGCCGCTCGGCGAGCGCGACCATCTTCGCCGCCGCGCCCGCGTATTTCACGCCCTGCCCCACCAGGATCACGGGCCGCTCGGCGGTCGAGAGCATCTGCGCGGCCTTTTTCACCCCTTCGGGGTCCGCACCGCAGCGGCAGGAGATGTTCGCGTTCCACTCCGAGGCCTGCGGCATGTCGACCTCGGTTTCCTCCTTGAAGATGTCGAACGGCACGTCGAGCACGACGGGGCCGCGCCTGCCCGTCATCATCGTCTTCCACGCCTGGCGCGTGAACTGCGGCACCATCTCCGCCCGCGTGGGCTGGTACACACGCTTGCAGTAGGCCTGCACGGTCGAGGGGAAATCCGCCTGGTAGTGGCGGTAGGTCTCCTGAAACGCGCCCCGGTTGAACTGGTTGGTGGGGATGTTGCCCGTCACCGCCAGGAAGGGAACCGAATCGAAAAAGGCGTTCGCCAGGGAAATCGGCATGTTGGCCGAACCCGGCCCGCAGGAGGTGAACGTCGCCACCGGCCTGCCCGCCACGCGGTAATAGACGTCGGCCATGAAGCCCGAGAGCGACTCGTGGCGAACCGAGAGCGTCTTGATCTCATCGGATCGCTCATGGAGCGCGTCCAGAAAGCTGATGTTCCCGTGGCCGCACAGGCCGAAGACGTAGGGAACCTCTTCCTGAATCAGGTAATCGACGATGATCTGGCCACCATTCATGAGAGTCAAAATACGGCTCCTTGTAAGATATATTGGGGAGTTATACGATGAGACTTTAGGAACTCACGGGAACCCTGTCAATTTGACAAGAGCGTCTGTCTCGGGCGGTGATTTCTCTGTATTACGAACACTCGGATACCGCCTAATTCCGGGATCGGCAATCGAAGAAGCACCTTTTTCATTCCTTTCATCCTTCGAGGAGAGTAAAACCATGACGAAAACAAGATGGGTATCATTTCTGAGCGCGGCCGCATTCATGATCGTTGCGCAGTTCGGCGCAATGTTGCCGGAAGCCTCGGCTCAGCAGCGCATCACCATGAAGGGCGGCCAGATTCGCGGCGCATACAACCGATGGACCAGCGCATACGCCGTCTACCTGACGAAGGAGTTGAAAGGAGTTCAGGTTTCCTCCGAGTCCTCCACCGGATCGGTTGAAAATGTGCGGGCGGTCCATTCAGGCTCCGTGGAAGTGGCCTTGACGTTCTCAAGCGACTCCTACCTGGGCTATCGGGGCAAAGGATATTTCAAAAAACCCCAAAAGAACATGCGAACCATGACGTATCTTTTCGGCTCCGTGGGCCATCTGCTGGTGCCCGTGAACAGCCCGATCAAGAAAATCGAGGACTTGAAGGGAAAGACCATCTCGATGGGCGGTCCGGGCTCGGGTTCGGCCAAGAACCTGACGGCGCTCCTCAAGCACCTGGGCATCTGGGGCACTTTCAAACCCGTTTACCTGGGCCGCAAAAGCCCTGAAGCCATGCGCAACGGAAAGATCGCCGGCTACAACTGGCACCCGGGCCTCGGCAACGCGATGATCCGCGATACGGCCACGATGATGAAGATACGATTCATCAACATGGATGCCCCCGCCCGCAAGTCGGGCTTCTACAAGAAATTTCCTTTCTTCGGTCCCACGATGATCCCGGCGGGCGTCTATCCGAACGTGAACGTGGACACCCCGACCTTCGGCACCGGCACCGTCATGATCGCGGGCAGCCGGGTTTCCGCCGATCTGATCTATAACATCATGAAAGCCATGTACTCCGAGAAGGGCCGCAAATATATTGTATCCGCCGCAGGCAAGGTGGCGAAGGAACTCTCGATCAAAAACGGTCTCCGGCTCATCAACGCGCCACTTCACGAAGGGGCTGTCCGTTTCTGGAAAGAAGCGGGAAAGAAGATTCCGAAAGATCTGATGTAGCTTCCTCAGGCTGACACGCTCGAATCACTCCACGTGGGGGCAACCCCGCGTGGAGTGTCGTAGGGGCCGTTATGAACGCAAGCGATGACGTCCACATCGCGCCCGAGCCGAGCGGAAGCCGCGCTTCGGATTTACCGGGCGTATGGAAGTATTTCCACCAGACCGTCTGCGTCGCTTTTGCGCTGTTCGCCCTCTGGGCGGCGGGACCCGGCATTCCCGAGGACAATCTGCACCTGGGCATCTTCACCCTCGTTATGTGGGTCATGAGCTTCCTCGTTTACCCCGGGCGCAAGGGAGCCGGCTGGGAAACGCCAGGAATCCCCGATTGGTGCGTGGCCCTCGCCCTCGTGGCGCTGCTCGCCGCAGCGATTTATCGGACCGAAAGCGTTTCGGAAGAAGGCGCGCTGGCGTCGGACTGGGCGGTGTGGACCGGGTGCATCGTCCTCGGCGCACTCGCCCTCGCGCGTCCGCGCGCGCTGAA
This sequence comes from uncultured Nitrospinaceae bacterium, assembly GCA_964440505.1. Taxonomy (GTDB): domain Bacteria; phylum UBA8248; class UBA8248; order UBA8248; family UBA8248; genus Bin107. Next base: position 14,587 of record CAYTSP010000095.1, on the reverse strand, counting down.
TCTCGCACTGATGGGGCTGGCCTGTCTTTGTCTGAGCTATTTCGTATCCAACTACCTGGAACTTCAGGACAGACCGGGCGCCTGGCACCAGACGGACTTCTGGATGGCGTTCGTGGCCATCGTACTCGCCCTCGAGGCGGCAAGGCGCGGGCTGGGGCTATGGATCCCGGCCATCGCGGTGGTCGCGTTGTTGTTCGCCCATTATGGCGCGTATGCGCCGGGCCAACTCGCCCACCGGGGTTCCACGGTCCATCAAATCGTGAACTACACCTTCTACTCCCAGGAGGGAATCTTCGGGGTCATGACTTCCGTCATGGCCAGTTACGTCCTGATATTCATCTATCTGGGCGCGTTCATGAATCAATCGGGAATGGGCAGGTTCTTCATCGATATGCCCATGGCGCTCGCCGGTCGAACGGCGGGCGGACCCGCCAAGGTGGCGGTCATCGCCTCCGCCATATTCGGCTCGATCTCGGGCAGCAGCATCGCGAACATCGTCTCGACGGGCACCTTCACCATCCCGCTCATGAAAAAGGTGGGCTTCCGGCCCCACGTGGCGGGCGCGGTGGAAAACAGCGCCTCGCTGGGCGGCCAGCTGCTGCCTCCCGTGATGGGATCGGGCGCGTTCGTGATGGCGGAGATAACGGGCGTGCCCTACGTCCGCATCATGGCCATCGCCGCCGTGCCCGCGCTTCTCTATCTGCTCTCGATTTCCGCCATCGTCCACTTCGAGGCGAAGCGGCACGCCATTCAGGGAATCGCCGAGGATGAACTCCCCAGGCCGAAGGAGGTATTCGCATCCGGCTGGTTCCATCTCGTGCCGCTCGCGGTATTGCTGGCATTCCTCATCGCCGGGTATTCGCCGGACTGGTGCGCCGTCATGGCCATTTGTTCCATCCTGGCCATCAACTGGATTCGCATGGGGCTGGCGCGGCTCCAACCGGATCGATTCCAAGCGCCGAGAGAACGGCTGAACGTTCAAGGCGTATTCAACGCCATGGTGGAGGGTACGCAGAATTCTCTCGTCGTCGGCTCGGCGGCCGCCGCGGTGGGGATCATCGTCGGGATGGTGGCGCTCACGGGTCTCGGCCTCAAGATGAGCTACCTGCTCGTGGCGCTGTCGGGCGGAAGCCTCTTGTTCGCCCTGTTTCTGGTGGCGGTGGCGTCTCTCGTCCTGGGCATGGCGCTGCCGATTACCGCCTCCTATCTCGTTCTGGCCGTCCTCGCGGGACCCGCGCTCGAAAACCTGGGTGTTCCCCTCATCGCCGCGCACATGATCGTCTTCTGGCTGAGCCAGGACTCGAACATTACGCCGCCGGTATGCCTGGGCGCCTACGTCGCCGCTTCCATCGCCACGGCCGACCCCTGGAAGACGGGCTGGGCGAGTTTCCGGTTCGCCAAAATGCTCTACGTCATGCCGATTCTTTTCGCCTATACACCCATTCTTTTGACCGGACCGGCGCAACTCACCATCTGGACGATGGGGGCGGCGCTGTTCGGGGCCATTGCGTTTTCCGCCTGGACGGTGGGCCACTTCAGGCGAAAGACCTCTCCCCTCGAATGGCTGCTCCTGGGAGTCGCCGCCCTGTTTTGTTTTCTGCCGGCGAAATTTCAACTGCCCGGAGGTTTCTCCGCATACCTCGCCAACGCGGCGGGAGCGGCCCTCCTGCTTTTGATCTATGCCTGGCAAAAATGGGGTGCGGCGGGTAAAACGAACATATCCAACCTACCAGCCTAGCGGTTCGTTCTCGAAGATTTTGAGCGATTCGAGCGTCTTTCGCGTGTGGGCTTTGGCGTCATCGCCAAGCGGAAGGATGGGTTTTCGCGTCTCGCCGACGGGCCGGCCCATGAGTTCCATCGCGTACTTCACGGTCGCCGGGTAGTTCGTCTGCAACAGGTGCAGGAGCACGTCCATCTTGTATTGCAGGACGCGCGCTTTTTCGTAATCCCCCGAGACGCAGGCGTCGAACAGGGAGAGAACCATCCTCGGAGCGACTTCGCCGCAATTCGAAAACGACCCCGACCCACCGACGGGAATCGACGTGAGCAGCCACTCGATTCCGGTGAACACGGAAAAATCCTCACGTGCGGCGGATGCGATGCGGCAAGCGCCCGTAAAGTAATTCATGTCGAAGCTCGCGTCTTTCAAGGCGTGCAGGTTCGGGAGTTTTTCGAGCATCTCTTCGAGCATATCGTGGGAGATGGACACCTGGAGACTCGGGTTGTTGTAGGCGATCATCGCGACATCCACGCACTTGCCCATCGTCAGAAAATAATCCAGATGGGCTTCGTGCCCCGGTTTCCAATGATAGGGCGAGAGCACGACGATTCCCGTCGCGCCTATTGCTTCTGCGTGCCGCGCCAAATCGATGGAAATGTCCGGTCCCGAAGCGGTCACGTTCACGAAGGCGGGCACGCGGCCCGCCGCCGTGTCCACCAGAAGACGCGCCAACTCCTTGCGTTCGCGCTCGCTCAGGTTCAAGGACTCGCCGATGTGCATGGGATGGGCGATGAAGGGAAAACCCTGCGCAATCAGGAAATCTACCTGCCTGGCGAAAGTGTCGTAATCGACGCCGCCGTCGGGCCCAAACGCCGTCGTGGGCGCTCCCATGATGCCCTTGAGCTTCATTCGGCCTCCCTCCCCTTGGGTGGTGGATTCCGAAACTCGTGCGCTCCCAGGCGCCTTTCTGCCTTCAAGTCTCGTTCTCTTTGCTAGACCGAGAGCTCTTCCATGCTTCCGAGCTTCCTGAAGACAATCGTTCCCAGCAGGAGGAGCGCGGTCTGAACCAGCGCGAATGCCGCTACGACGCCCAATGCCTCGTTTTCCTGCAAGATGTAGAGCGCCACCGCCATGGGAGCGCTGTCTTCCGTCGCCAGGAGCACGGACACCGGCAGTTCCCGGATGAACATGATGAACAGCATGAGATAAGCCGCGAATATGCCCGGTCTCAACAGCGGAACGGTGATCTTCTTTATCGTTGAAACGAACGAGGAGCCGCAGATTCTGGCACTCTCCTCGAGCTCGGAACTGAGCGACTGAAGCACCGAAGATATGGTTCTCAAGCCATAGGGCAGGTAGCGCGTCATATACGCCATCATGAGCAAGAGCATGGGCAGCGCGTAGAGGGGCGTCTTGATCCACGTGATGAGAAAGGCCATGCCCATGATGAGGCCCGGCACGCCGATGGGCAGGGTGCTCAGGTAATCGACCGCGCCGCTGAGTTTCTTGTTCCTGCCCCTGAGGATCACCATGGAGAGGAACGTGCACAGGACCACCGTGATGAATCCTCCCACCAGCCCGAGGATGAGGCTGTTCTTGGTGGCGCGAACGGCGTATTCGTATTCGAACAGGACGTAGGCCCAGTTGTAGATGGAAAGCTGGCTCCAGCGGAAGCCGCCCAGCCAGGCGCGGTTGAACGACGCCAGCAGGAGCGCGCCCAGCGGGAGGATGACCGCCAGGAGCACGTAGGTGAAATTGATGGCCAGCGCGACGTATTTCCATCCCCCCAGGGACACCCGGCTCGGGCGATAGCCTTTCCCCGTCACGGTCACGTAACTTCTCGGCGCGATAATCTTCCGCTGGATAAAGAGGCCCAGGGCGGTGAACACCATCAAGACGCTTCCCAGAGCGGCCGCCCCGCCGATGTCCAGGGGGTATTCCTCCATCTTCGTGTAGATGATCGTCGAGAGCGTCGATATTCTCGCGATCGGACCCAGAAGACTGGGCACGCCGAATACGCCCATGCTCACCACGAAAACGATGACCGCGCCGGAGAGCATGGCGGGCGTGGAAAGCGGAATCGTTACCCTCAGGGCCGTGCGCAAGACGCCGGTTCCGCAAACCCGCGCGGATTCCTCGAGAGCGGGGTCCATCCGGTTCAGGGAGCCTATCGTAAACAGATACATGTAGGGCGTATAAAACAGCGCCATCACCATGACGATCCCGCTCATCGAATAGATGTTGAAAGGCGGGGCCGACAACCCGAAGAGATCGATCATCCAGCGGTTCAAGATACCCGTTCTCGGGGCGGCCAGCGCCCACCATGCGACGGCCCCCAGGAAGGAAGACAGGAAGAAGGGTATCAGGGTCAACGCCTCCAGAGTCCTCCGGAAAGGCATGTCGGTCCTCGCATGGAACCAGGCGAGCGAAACGCCCGTAAAGCATGAGAAAACCGACGTTCCCAGCGCAATGATCAAGGTATTCAGCGAAGCGTCCAACACCTCGGAGGTGGAGAAAGTGGTTGTGAAATTCGTGAACGTGAATATGGACTTTCCGGCTTCGGGGTGGGTCACGAACGCGCTGTATATAAAAACCGATACGGGCAGAATGGCCAGAATGGTGAGCAGGCCGAGCGAACCGAGCTTCAGCGAATTTTCAGAGTTGAAGAACCGTCCCGCCAGAGAGGAGGCCGCAGCGGGGGCGTTTGCCACGGCGCCACGGGCCTCCATCTCCGGTTTCGATGCGCTGCTCAATGTCTGATTCTCCGGGAATTACACACCATTACTTTTTCGTTCCCGAACCGAACACCTCGATGAATTCCGCCTTCCATTTCTTCACGTCGGCCGGCGTTACTTTGCTCCAGTCGGTCGGGATGACGTTGATCTTGTCGATGGGAGGCGCAATGCCGTCCCTCGCCAGGATGAGCTTGTTGATCTTCTCGTCCTTGTGCGGCGGAAGCGGCCTGCCGGAATTGAGCGGGTTATAATTGAGGAGCATGTGATGCCCCCTCACGCTCCGCCAGTAATCGACGAACAGCTTCGCCATGTTGGGGTTTTTCGCCTTCGCCATGATCACCGAGCCGATGGGAAGCGCGACCACGCCTTCTTTGGGGTAGATGGGGTCCATTTTGACGCCGGCTTTTTTGGCGATCCAGTTGTGCCTGGCCATGATCGTCGTTCCGAGCCAGTACTCCCCCGCCATGAGGGAACGCCTCTGCGCCGAGCCTCTCGCCATCACGCCCGCGCCCGCAGCGCTCAATTTCTGGAAGTAGCTCTTCGGCAGCCGCTCGCGAAGTCCCTTGTACCAGAGGGTATACGTCTCGGAGGGCCTCGCGTCGCCGACCAGCACCTTGCCCTTGAACTCGGGCCTGAGCAGATCATACCAACTCGTCAGCTTGACGTCGCCCGCCAAATCCCGGTTGACGGCCATCGTGTTGATTTGCCCATCGGACACCCAGTAGCCGTCGCCGTTCATGTTCGCCTTTTCCGCCAGGTTGTAATGTTTGTCTTCCGGCGAGACGTATTTCATGAGATGCCCGCGCCGTTTCATCGAATGCAGCCAGGAGGCCGCGGCAAGTACGACCACGTCGACGGAGAGCTTGTTCGCCTTGATTTCCTGCTCGAAACGCTTGATGAGCGTACCGGAGCGCCTGTTGGCGAAACGGAATTTCACGTTCGGCAGTCCGTATAGTTTCTTGAAGGCTTTTTCCATCGCTTTGGCCGCTTTTACGGGAGCAAGGTTCGTGGCCCAGGAGAAATTACCTTCTTTTCTGGCTCCTTCAATCAGTTTCGCGACGCGGGCTTTTTCCGCGCCTTTCAACTCCTTCAGGATAGGCGCCTCTGCAGCGCGGGCGGTTCCGCTAATCGCAAACAACCCCGCCAGGAATATCGCCGACAACAACGCGCAACTCCATCTCGTCTTCATCAACCTCTCTCCCAAGTTATGAGTAAAAAACCGATACCGACAGGAGGAGCTCTGCCTGCGCCCTCCCGTCAATCACGCAACACCACGCATCTTGAAGGGGATATGGTCATGGTGACAGGCTGACCAACCCGAATATCCGCATCGCCACGAACGTGCACCCTCAATTCCAGACTGCCCGATTGAATCAGGCAATCCCAGGATTGCCCGAGATAAACGGCATCGCTCACCTGACCCTTCAAGACGTTGTCGTCGTTCGACCCGTCATCTGCGAATTCGATGTATTCGGGCCTCACGGTGACAAGCAAATCCGAGCCGCTCGGAATTTCGCGCTCGATTCCCTTCGCGCAAAGTATTTTTGACTGAAGAGAGGGCACATCCACCCAAAGGCCTTTGCCGTTTTCTCTTTCTCCGGCTTTGCCCTCGAGAATGTTCGTCACGCCGATGAAGTCTGCGACGAAACTGTTGGCCGGCTCGTTGTATGTGGCGTGCGGATCTCCTTCCTGCTGTATCCTCCCGTCTTTCATGACGATGATCCGATCGCTCATGACCATGGCCTCGGCCTGATCGTGAGTGACATAAATGGCGGTCAGTTTGAGTTCTTTGATCAGATTCGCCAGCTCGACCCGCATTCGCTCGCGCAATTTCGCATCGAGGTTGCTGAGCGGTTCATCGAAAAGGAGAACACGGGGGTTGTAGGCCAAAGCGCGGGCGAGAGAGACCCGCTGTTGCTGGCCGCCGGAGAGTTTGGTGGCGTTTCTTTCGCCCAGACCACCCAGGCCGACGAGTTCGAGCGCATTGACGACTTTTTCGTTCACCTCCGCGCGGCTCGCTCCCTGGGCCTGAATGCCGTAGGCGACGTTCTCGGAAACCGACATGTGGGGCCATATGGCGTAAGACTGAAACACCATGCCGAGGCGCCGCTTCTCGGGCGGCAGGCAAACCCCGTTGCGGCTCGAAGTGAACACCTCGTTCGCGATCAGGATGTCACCCTCATCGGGAGTCTCGAGCCCGGCGATGCAGCGAAGCGTCGTCGTCTTCCCGCACCCGCTGGGACCCAGCAGGGTCACGAACTCACCCTCTCCCACGGTGAAACTCACTTTGTCCACCGCCAGGGTTTCCGTACCGAAGCGTTTCACCAAGTCCTTTACGACCACTTCCGCCATGCAAAGACCCTATTCATGAATGCTGTTTATATATTGATTGGTATTACATTCTATACCAAACCCGTAAAGAAAGTAAGACAGGCTCGTCCTTAATTCTCGGAGTGCCCGACCAGAGCATCCGCAGGATCGGTTTCGCGCGGAACCAGATGAAACCCCTCGTATCCCCCCTCGACGATTTTCGCGCATTTTTTCGAGTAGACGTCGAACCCGGCGATGTAGGGCATGAACACGCGCGGCTTGCCCGGTATGTTCGCCCCCAGATACCAGGAGGTGCATTTGTAGCGAATCGTCTTGGCGGTCTCCTCGTTGTTGTGCGCCACCCAGGCGTCTTCCGCCTCCACGGACGCCTCGATGGATTTCATCCCGTTTTCGCGCAGATATACGAGGCACGCGCCTATCCACTCGACGTGGTGGTCGATGGAGGTCTGCATGTTCGTCAGCACCGAGGGGCTTCCGGGGCCGGTGATGGTGAACATGTTCGGGAATCCGGCCGTCATGAGGCCGAGATACGTGCGGGGGCCTTCTTTCCACTTGTCCTGCAGGGTGCGTCCGCCGCGACCTCTGATGTCGATTCTGAGCAGGGTACCCGTCATGGCGTCGAACCCCGTGGCCAGGATGAGCATGTCGCTCTCATACACCCGCCCACCCGTCATGACTCCTTCGGGCGTTATCCTCTCGATGGGCGACTCGCTCACGTCGATCAGGTGCACGTTCGGCCGGTTGTAGGCCTCGAAATATTCCGTAATCACACACAGGCGCTTGCATCCGATCACGGTTGTGGGGCAAAGCAGTTCCGCGGTTTCGGGATCCTTCACGATTTCCCGGATCTTGTTTCGCACGAATTCGCCCGCCATCTGGTTCGCTTCCTCGCTGTAGCGCAAATCCGTGAATGCCGAGAGGAAAGGCAGTCCCCCGTGCGCCCAGCGTTTTTCGAATTCGCGGTCGCGTTCTTCTTCGCTGACCTCCAAAGCCGCCTTGTCGCCAAAGGTCTGATCGAAACCCGTGGCCGATCGCTTGGCTCTCGCCCTGATTTCCGGGTAATTCGCCTTCACCTCGCGCACCCGCTCCTCACGGATTGGGCCGTTGTGCGCGGGCACGGCGTAGTGCGCGGTTCTCTGGAAGACAAACACTTCGTCCGCTTCGCGCGCGATGATCGGAATCGACTGCATGGCGGACGAACCCGTGCCGATGACGCCCACCCGTTTGCCCGAGAAACCCACCTTTTCGTGCGGCCAGAGGCCTGTATGGAAAACAGGGCCGTCGAAGGTATCCAGGCCCTCGAAAGCGGGAATATTGGGAGAGGAAAGACACCCGGTGGCCATCACGCAGAAGCCGGCCGATACCCGCTCGCCGCCGTCGGTTTCGACGACCCAGTGGCTCGCCTCCTCATCAAAAACGGCGGAGACGATGCGCGCCTTGAAGACGACATCGCGTCTCAAATCAAAGCGATCGGCCACGTGGTTGACATAGCGCAGAATCTCGGGCTGGCTCGCGTAGCGCTCGCTCCACTCCCATTCCTGCTGGAGTTCTTCGGAAAACTGATAGGAATACTGGACGCTCTCCGTGTCGCATCGCGCGCCCGGGTAGCGGTTCCAGTACCAGGTGCCGCCCACGTCGCCGCCCGCCTCGTAGATACGCGCCGTAAAGCCGCGCGATCGCAGCCTGTAGAGCATGAAAAGCCCGGCGACGCCCGCGCCGACGATGAGGACGTCTAAGTCCGTTTTCGACTCTTCTTTCAACCCAAAACCCCTTACCCTGTTATAATTCAGACACTTATCTTCTGACAAATTTTCAGCTATTTATCGAAAAACATCGTGAATTTATCCAATTTTATCTAATTTTACGGGAATTCGGAACCGGAGGAGGCGGGTTCGCGCCGAAGTCCGCCCGGTGAAGACGAGGGAGCGCGCGCAAATCTTCGGGCGGCGAACGCGCTATCCGAATCGCTCCATCGACTGGCCGCTCCCGGTCGGCAGAGCGGAACCGGGGGCGGCGGGTTCGCGCCGGAATCCGCTCGGGGATGATAAGAGAACACGCGCAAGTTTTCGAGCGGCAATTGCGGGCAAATGCGGGCGGGCGAACCCGCGGGGGTCAGGCGTATTTTTCGCGTAATTCCCGTTCTTTTCCCCGAAAAGCCGTTGCGAAAACCCGGCTTCACCCATAGTATTCCCGCATCGTCTGAAACAGAAAACCCGCCCCCCTCTCCGGGAGGGGCGAACCGACAAGAGACTCAAGCGAAAGGATGCGTCATGGAGGATAAGAGCGGGGCGTTTCGCCTCGAAGAAGCGGGCATCGAGGATCTCCACGCGGCGATTCGCGCCGGCCGCGCGACGTGCGTGGAGGTCGTCGAGGGGTACCTCGCGCGCGTGCGCGCATACAACGGCGTCGCCAGCATGCTCGTCACCAAAGACGGCGCGCGGGTTCCCGAAGCCAGGGGCGCGGTGCGCGGCGGCGCGCCGATCCAGTTTCCCACCGGGACCGTGAAGGCCGCCGACTACCTGCCCGATCTGGAGAAATACAACGGCCCGCCGCTCGAGTTCGGCCGCATGGAGGCCACCGCGTCCGACCCGGAAGTCCAGCAGCAGTACGGCATGATCGTCGGAATCCCGAACGCGGGCCAGGTGAACGCCCTCGCCACCCTGAACATCCGCGGCGAGCGCTCCGTGACGTGCAAGGGCGATTTCGACAGGCATCCCGCGGAAGGCCCCCTGCCGCCGGGCGCGCCGCCCATGTGCGAGGTCTTTCGCCACTACCCCGACGCGCTCGAGCGCGCGGCGGAGCTCGACGCCGAATACGGCGATGACCCCGACCTCGAAAAAATGCCGATGTACGGCGTCACCTTCTCCTTCAAGGACCCCTTCGACACGAAGGACATGCGCTCCACGGGCGGGGGCGACGCGGCCTATGACATCGATTTCCCCGCGCGCGACCACATTCTCGTCGAGCAGCTCAGGAACAAGGGCGCCATCATCTTCGCCAAGGCCGTGAGCACCGAATACAACGGGCGCGCGGGGGATCCGGGCGGGCGGCACGCGCCCGAGAAGGTGCTGCCCTCCGTCCTAGGCTACCAGCGCAGCACGTGGGGCGGAAACCCGTCCAATCCCTACGACACCACGCGGGCGGCCTCTCTGGGTTCGAGTTCGGGCTCCGCCCTTTCGGTGAGCACCAACATGGTGATGGCGAGCCTGGGCGAGGAGACGAGGGCCTCCTGCCGGGGGCCGTCGAACCACAACGCCGTGGCGCTCATCCTGCCGCACAAGGCGATGCTCGGCTTCGACGGCGGCGCCATCGGGGCGGACATCTACTGCGACCGGAGCGGCATCATCACGAAATCACTCGCCGATTGCGCAAGAGTCCTCGATGCCCTCAAGGACCCGGTGAACGGCTACTACGACCCGCGCGACCCGTTCACGACGGTGCCGCGCTCCTCCGTTCTGGATACGCCCTACGCGTCGCACATCAAAACGGGCGGGGAGGCGGGCGCGCTCGAAGGCGTGCGTATCGGCGTCATCCGCGAGTCGATGGTCTATCCGAGGGGTTCGAAATCGGAAGAACCCATCGTCAACGCAGCGGGCCGGGAGATAAAGGAAGTCCTGGGCCAAAAACTCGGCGCCAAGCTCCTCGAATCCACCGACCCGCTCTGGGCGGGCGACCCCGAAATCGAGACGATGAAGACGGATTTCAGGCGCGCGCTCGCCAGGCTCATCCCCGTCTTCATGCCCGACATCATGTTCCGGCTCACGCCCGGGGGAGAGCCGCTCTTCACTGAGTTCGCCGAAGCCATCGTGCCCACCGAGTTTGAGCCTGGCGTCGTCTTCGGCTCGGGCGATATGCAGCCCATCGACTACATGCTCGCCATGGGCGAGGGCAGAATCGAGCAGCCCGCAAACCTCGACCTCGCCACCGTGCAGCAGCAGGAACTCGCCATGACGTTCCGCTACCACATCCACCAGTACCTCTCGCGCCGGGCGGAGGACTGGGAGGCGCGCGGCTTCACCGAAACCATCACGGGCTTCCCCGAGCTGAACGCGCGCTCCAAGTTCTGGGGCGACGATCACCGCGCCGCCTTCAGGAACTGGGAGGAAGTCACGGACCCGCGCAATCCCCACGGGCACAGGCAGGGGGTGAACGAGCGCATCATGCTGCGCGAGCTCCTGCGCCGCGTGGACATGATGGTGATCCTGGAGAACGACCTGGACGCCCTCGTGCGCCTGCACACGCCGTTCCCGCCGGCCATCATCGGCGGCGCGACCCAGCCCGGCCTGCTGCTCAACTCACGCCCCGAATCCCAAAGCGGGCCGAACGCGGGCCTGACGGAAGTGCTCGTGCCCGCGGGCTACGTGCGCACGACGTATGACCCCGTTTTCGAACTGAGCGAGGACGGGACGCGCTTCATCTCCGCCCACAACGATCAGGCCACCACCATCCCGGAGCCCGGGCTGCCGTTTTCCCTCGTGTTCCGCGCCGAACCCGGCAGGGAGGACACCCTGCTGCGGATCGCCTCGACCTATGAGGCGGCCTCGAAACGCCGCATCCCGCCTCCCGATTTCGGGCCGGTGTAGGGGCAGGCGAAATTAAAGATGCCTGTACGGCGCGTCTCGGTTGGGGGAGCTTGAATAGTGAGTATTACAAGGTTTCGTAGGGGCGGACCTGCGTGTCCGCCCTTTGCGTTCGCCGTGTTTTATCATTCCGTTATCGTTAAGACGGATACCTGAAGGCGGGCGGACACGCAGGTCCGCCCCTACAATAACGCTAAATTACAGAACCTATCCCATCACACACCCCGACCCTCAATGGGTTGTTGAAAAAACCCTTCTCGCCCGGAATTCACCACAGCCGTCATTCCGGCGTCATTATCGTTTTTGTTGTAGGGGTCGCATACATGCGACTCGGCCTTTTTCGCCACCCGTCATGGGCCGCATGTATGTGTGGGGCGGTCCCGAGGAGGGACCGCCACCTACAATCGGATTGACAAAAAACAAAATTCGGGCGGCCACATGAGCCGCCCCTACGAGAGAAAGGAAGAACCCGCAGGGGCAGGTCGCGACCTGCCCCTGCGAACTAAGCGCCCCTCGCTTCGAGCGTCGCTCAGGATGTCGTAAAGCGCCCGCCGGACGCACAGGGCGCCGATTTTCCTGGATGCGCCGCTAGTAGATCGCTACGCGGGACGCCCGGTCGTCCAATCCCACCGGCGCACCTGGGTTTCGGCGAACAGGCCCGCTTTGGCATAGGGGCTGTCGGCCACGAAAGACCGCGCCGCCTCGATAGAGGGCGCTTCGATCGCCAGGAGAAGGCCGTCGACGTCCTCTCCGTTTTCGGCAATCGTCGGCCCGCCGTGATGATAGACCACGTCGGGATGGTCGGGGTGATCGCGCAGATAGGCGGCGAAGGCGTCATACAGATCACTGCGCGTTTGTGACATTCCGGGATTGTGCGTGACGAAAACCGCATAATACATGAGAGTCCTCCTCGTGTGGGGGTGAGTGGTTCATGGTATGTAGTTGCTCCGTCTGGTTATATCGCTCGTGGTATTATTACCCATCATACTCCCTATCGGCCGCACAGGACGTCGTCTTTCCATATCCGCGCCTCTGGAGCGGTTCGACCCCGGGTTGATGAAAGCATGGCCGACTCACGGCCGCCCGCCGGACCCCGCCCCGGGCGGCTCCACGCGGACGGTCACGATATCCGTGCCGTGGTATTGCTGATGGCGGACCGATGACGCCAGGTGACGCAGCAGCCGGAGCGACACTTCCCGTTCGATCATATCCCCGGCGCTCGCCTCGCCGAGCAGCGCAATCCGGTCTTGCAGGTTCTCCTCCCCTTTCGAGGCGACGAACTCGAGGACCGCGCCGCCGTCCTCGCTGCGCGCAACGAGGAGAAGCCTGCGCCGTTCACTTTCTTCACCGGCTTCCTCCTGGTCCAGGAGCGTCAGCAGCGTCTCCTCGCCGGCGGCGTCGAGGCGGGCCGCCATGGCTTCATCCCAGCGGCTTCGCGACGCGAATGCGCCGATGAACTCCCGGATTTCGCTCAGGGCCGAAAGATCACATTCCACCTCGATCCGGCTGGGCCGGGGTTTCGTCAGCTCCATGAGCGCGGTCATGAAGATGGCCGTGAGACCTCCGGCCATCATCCCGTTCTGCAGAAGGCCGCCCGCGAAACCCGATACGTGCTCAGGGAAAATCGCACCGTTCTGGAAGCCTACGCCGACCCAGAACGAGACTCCGGCGATCAGGGTGCCCCGATAGTCGAGCCCGCCCTGGAGGATCACCTTCGTGCCGATGATGAAGATTGTCGCCATCGTGATGGTGATGAACGCCGCGATGACCGGACCCGGTATGGCAAGCACCACGGCGAGCGCTTTCGGAAGACATGCCAGTGCGATGAGCACCGCCCCGAGCGCAACTCCGACGTAGCGGGAACTGACCCCGGTGATCTCGATCATCGCCGCGCCGTTGGGACGCAGCACGATCGGCATCGTACCCGCCAGGCCGATCAGCAGATGGCCCACCCCGTCCGCGGCGACCGCGCCCTGGACCGTCCGGAAATCCACGGCCCGGGGTTTGGCCCAGGATACGTGCTGGTTCGCGACGGAGCCGCTGATGGTCTGGATCGTGCAGATCAGGGCGATGAACAAGAACGCCGGAAGCAGGCCCCAGAAGGCGGGCCCGAAATCGAGAACGAAACCCGGCCATTCGGCTCCCGGAACCCCGATCCAGGAAGCCCGGGCGATGCGGTCGACGTCGTAGAGTCCGAAGGCGCCCGAGACCGCCGAGCCGGCGACGATCCCGATGACCGGGGCCCACAGGCGCAGCGTCGCTCTCCCTTTCAGCACGATGCAGGCGACGACGAACAGGGTCGTGGCCGCGCAGAGGGGAGCGGCCAGCGGCGGCGTTCCCTCCGGCACGTTCGTCAATTGTGCGAAGATGTGCGGCATCACCGTGACCGGCGTCAGCATGATGACCGTCCCCGTCACGGTCGGTGTCAGGATGCGACGGAACAGGGAGAGGCGTGCGGAGAACGCGAACTGGCACAGAGCCAGAATGAAGACCAGGGTGGCGAGCAGCGACGGGCCGCCCGCTTCGAGCGCAGCGATGCTGACGGCGATGGCGGCCCCGGCCGTTCCCATCGGATGGATATAGCCCGTGCCCAGGCGGCCGATCCGCAGCGATTGCAGCATTGAGACCAGGCCGCAGATCATGACCGAGGCGAACACGGCCCAAAGGATAACGGCCTCGGACTCGCCGGCGGCCCGGAACACGATCGTCGGAATCAGCACGATACCCGGCAACACGAGGCCGACGAGTTGAATGGCGAGACCTAAAGTAAGCGGCGCCGGGATTTTTCCGTCGGGATGAAGGCGCTCTCCGGAGCGTTGGCCGGAACTGTCGGTTGCCATGCGGTAACCCTTACGCTTGAGAGAACGGCAGGGACGGCAGCAACTTGTCGTTCCCTTCGCTTCGGCCTCGCTGATGCGTTAAGCTGCTGAGTGAGCGAACGCCATCCCTGAATGACTCCAGCGCCATGTGGGGCACCCGAAGATACTCGTGAGTCTTTCCGCTGCCTGTAAAGGCATCCTCGCACACCCGTCTGTGGTTCTCAACAAATTTCACCCCTCGGGCCTGTTGAAAAAGTCCCACAGAGGGAGCACGCTGAATTTCACTCCCCCTTGAGGGGTCGGGCTTCCCGAGGGGAATGCCCGATGAAAAAACCGCCCCGTTCGTCATTCCCTCGGCTTGAAAACCAACCCCCCCTACCCCCCCTTGACAGGGGGGTATAA